>CAZIKF010000036.1:0-52480 GCA_964539825.1 uncultured bacterium | reverse complement strand
AGAGCGAAAGACGAGACTCGAACTCGCGACCTCCTGCTTGGGAAGCAGATGCGCTACCAACTGCGCCACTTTCGCTTATGGGGTGGATTCTAGACCTTTCGCAAAGGACGGTCAAGGATTCGAAATGAACCCCTGCTATTTGTGAGAAAAGAACTGGATTGCGGATCTGAGTCCACAATTAGGGGAGGGATGGATCCCGTGGTCAAGCCACGGGATGACTACTTCCAAAGAAAATTTTCTCATCGGCTCGCTAATGCGAAAGATGCTTCTCGATTTCATTCAGGCGGACTTTGATCTCCTCTGTGAGAGCTTCGTATCTTTTTTCCTGTACCCTGGCTTTGATTTTCTGGATCTCAACCTGTGCTTGAAGCTCCTCAATCTGTGTTTTCATATTCACAATTCTTCCCTGTCCCAGGGCTAGATATACCTGATCGTTGGCAAGGGAGAGTCCCACTGGCTTTCCGTCTATGGTTAGAATCCAGCCGCCCTCACTTCTGACTTGATCTTCACTGATGGGGACCTGTCCAAGAATCGCTACCAAGGCATGAGTCCTTGGATCTCTATTTGCACCCCCTACAATTCCTGGTTTTGTTGAAATGACTCCGACCAGGGAATCGCCGGCTCGATACTTTCTAACTTTCCCGGTGACACGGTTTAGACCGGCAATATCACCGGACTGAAGTTTTTCCTCGCTTGGAAAATACTCGGCATAATCAGCCTGCTGCACGGTTGTTGTATTGGCATAGATGGTCCCGCCGGCATTTTTACCGCTGCAGGCTCCGGCCGTCTCCACACATAATCCCCCGGAACTCACCTGTAGAGCGGACTGAGGATCAGTAGTTCCAATTCCCATGTTTACCGACAGGAAGACGGCTACATTGTCGCTATTTACGATCTGGGTGCTTCCACTTGCTGAAAATGCGAAACTATCATTGCCGGATAGGGTCATATTTTGACCTCCGGCAATGGTTGAACGGTTCCCACCCACCGAGTTACTCTTTCCTCCCAAGACCGCTGAATCGGAGCCCGAAGCAGTATTATCCCTACCGCCAGCGACCGCCGAATAGCTCCCGGAGGCGGTATTATTCTGCCCTCCTGCAACCGTGGTATAGGCCTGGGTGGACTGATTGTTTTCTCCACCGCCGACGGTTGCGCTGGTTCCGTTGGTGTTACTCCCCTCTCCCAGGTTCACATGGGTACTGGAACCGACTGTATTTGCCGGATCTTTGGAGATGAATCCGGAGATAATTACATCACCCGATACCGTGAGATTCCCACTAGCCGCGATGCTTGTGAAGGACTGGTCCGATGGAAAGGTAAGGGTGGAGGCATCCCCGATAAAGCCCGTGGCCTTCACATTTCCGCTGACATCTAAAGCCTCACTGGGAGTATTTTCGTTGATTCCTACCTGTACCCCTCCCAGGAAAGCTACCACCTTATTTCCTGAAATGGTTCTTGACGTGGAGTCCGCGTTGAATCCAAAGGAGTTGGACCCGCTCACGGTTAAATTCTGCCCCCCTACTACTACGGAATGAGTTCCCTCAACAACGTTGCTCTCGCCTGCCAGAATTCCAGCCTGATCACCTGTAGCGGTATTGTTCAATCCACCCAGGACCACGGCGTCTACATCTTCAGCTGTATTCAAATGACCGGCGAATACACCGGTATAGGTGTTGGAGGCCTGGTTGTTAGAACCCCCTACCACGGTACTAAAATCCGCGGTCGCGGTCTGGAATCGTCCCCCGAGAACCGAGGCATAGGAACCCAGTCCTCCGCTGGTGCCGGTGATACTGTCTCTACCCAGGTTCACCTGTGTGGAGGCATTAGCGCCCTCTAGCTTGTTGCTGCCGTCAGCGGAGATCGGACCCTCTACAGTTAGATTTGTTGATACGTAGACACTCGAAAAGGTTTGTGTGCCGCTAAAGACAAGGTTGGCGGCATCACCGATGAATCCCTGGGCCTTGATATTACCCTGAACCTCGAAAAGTTCTGAGGGGTTATCTGTGGCAATGCCTACATTGCCTGTGGAGGAGACCAGCAAAATAGCAGGGGTTCCAGAGGTACTGAGTATTCTAAGGGTGGGACTGGAGCCATCACCAATGACCTCCAGCCAAGCCTGGGGAGATGTGCTGCCCACAGCCGCCTTGACCCCCATCATGGCAAATACGGAGGCATCGGATACAACATAGCTCTGTGCCGTTCCGTTAAGACCAAAACTGCCCTGTCCATCAATGGTGAGATTCCTACCTCCAAGAATGGCGGAATAATCAGCGTTAATGGAGTTGCCCGAACCTCCTGCTATGGTGGAATAATTGCCCACATTGGAATTGTTTTCTCCGCCCAGGACGGCGGAATGATTTCCTGTACTATCGTTATCCTGACCACCAATAACAGCAGCGTAATTACCAAGCGATGAGTTGCTTCGACCCCCGGAAATGGTACTCCAGGCACCCGCTGCCGTGTTTTCATCTCCACCGCCTATACTGGCGTAAGAAGCCATTGACAGGTTGTGAAAACCTCCCGCGATAGCTCCGTAGTTCTCTATAACCTCGTTGAGTTCTCCCCCCCCTATCGCGGCCCAGGAAGCGCTGGCGGAATTGGAATCTCCACCGGCGATTGAAGAATAGGAAGCTGTCACGTAATGTCCCTGGCCACCGGATATCGACGAATAGGATCCCGTTGCGAAACTGCCCTGTCCCCCTGAGATTACCGAATAGGTTCCCAGGGCGAGGTTGTGGGAACCCCCGGCGACAGTGGAAGAGGTCCAGGCACTGTTTTCAGCGCCTCCCAGGATGGCGGCATGAAGCCCCGATGCGGTGTTTTGCTGTCCACCGGCTATAGAGGAAAAGGCACCCATAGCCTGGTTGAGAAGTCCACCGGCAACAACCCCGTAAGATGCCCCCACGGTGTTGGTTCTACCGCCTCCAATAGCTCCATAGGCACCTACACTTACAAAGATCTGGTTCGATTGACCCCCTGATATTGTCGCGCCAGTAGCCGCTGCGGCATTACCGCCGCCTCCACTCACAGTAGCCTCAGTACCATTGGTGCTGTTATTGTTTCCTCCAGAAATTGTGGCGTGGGAACCCTCAAGAGTATTGCCCTCCCCTCCTGAGATGGTTCCATAGGCATCATCGATCTGGTTGTCCCTACCCCCGCCAAGCACACTGTAGTTGCCCGAAGATTTGTTTCTCCATCCTCCACCAAGAAAAACATAGTCAGCAGTGGCCGTGTTGACGCTTCCTCCCAGCAAAGAAACAAAAGTTCCACTGGCTGTATTGTCCAGACCTCCGCCAAGAATTGTATAAATCCCGGTTGCAGTGTTTTGCAATCCACCGGAAATCGTGACATAGCTATCCAGGACCTGGTTAGCAACACCTCCCCCTACAACCGAACCGGTGCTCCAGGCTGTGTTATTCAACCCCCCTGCGACTACCGAGTAGTCTCCAGCCGCTGTATTTGCAAGTCCTCCGCCAATGGAGGGATAGGAAATATCGGTATCGGTTCTTCCCGTGGTACTGGATTGAGCCAGGTTTACATGGGTTTGAGCATCGGAGCCAAGCAGTAAATTGGAACTATCTCGTGAGAGCGATCCTTCGAAGCTAAGATCTCCACTACCCTGAAAATTGTTGGCTACCAGTGATCCCACCACATGCAATGCTTCCTGGGGATTCGTGGTATTGATTCCCATACTCACGCCGAGGAACACCGCGACAGAACTCAGCGTCACCACCTGTGAGGCTGAAATGGCGGAAAAACCGAAACTGGAGTCACCCCCCAGGCTCAAATCTCTACCTCCAGCGATGGTTGAATAAAGCCCATCAGCCTGGTTGTTTGCTCCTCCAAGAACACTCGAGTAGTGTTTTGCCGCCTGGTTGGAGTTCCCTCCCACAACCACTGAATAGGCACCCTGTGCGTGATTGGAGAACCCGCCGCCTACAAATGCCGCGGTTTCAGTAGCGCTATTTCCTTCTCCGCCAAAAATAGCAGCGGAGTGGGCTGCCGCCGTATTTTCAGTCCCCCCTCCTACGGATGTGTACCAGCCCTGGGCTGTGTTCGTAGATCCTCCTCCCAGGAAGGAAAAGGCCCCGGTAGACAGGTTGAAGGAACCCCCTACTACACTTGAGTAGTTCTTTGTCGCCAGGTTCCAGGACCCTCCCAGGACTAAAGAGCCTGTAGCAACAGCCATGTTTCGTAATCCGCCTCCGACCAGGGAATGTTCACCTGCGGCTGTATTCCAGTCTCCTCCCTGCACCGAAGCAAACACTTCCGGAGTCCAGTTATGGCGACCGCCACCGATGGTTGAATAATCACCATTGGCGGTATTCCATTTACCTGCGCCAATGCTGCTCCATTTTCCGCTGGCGAAGTTGCGCTCCCCTCCTCCAATCCTGGCAAAGGAACCCGCAGCGGTATTCCAGGATCCTCCTCCAAGGGAAGCGTAGGTGGAAGTAGCTGAATTTCCCAGTCCTCCTACAGCAACGCCGTATGCACCACTGACAAGATTCCCCTGCCCGCCCAGTATGGCTGCCGCCGTAGCCAACGCCTGATTAGACTTTCCCCCGGCGACTACGGTAAGACTCATCGCGGCGGTATTGAGAATACCTCCACCGATGGAAATATGTTCGGAAAGATCGCTCGTTGATCCGGATGTACTCGCTATCCCGAGGTTTACATGAGTACTGGTCAGATTCCCAAGCAGAGGGCTGGAGACGTCTCGAGCCAGGGATCCCTGAACGGTGAGTGTTGCATGGGGCATGGTCGTACCTATTCCAACCGGACCCCCGACATAGGATGCCACTTGCTCAAGGTTGACGGTATCAATACTAAACGCGCCGCTAGTGACCCCAAAAGCGGTACGGGTATCTGTGCCGAGAATGATTTTGCTTAGTTTCAGAGTGCCGTTGATTTCCAGCTCATGCTGGGGCGTGAGTGTCCTGATACCAATCATTCCCTGGGATGTAATACGTAGTACCTGCTGGGCATCTAAGTCACCTGTTCGAATGGACAGCAACGGGAGAGAATCAAAGGAAATAATGTCCAAAAGAGCCTGGGGAACCGTGGTATTCAAACCGGTGCGCACACCCATGAAAACCACCACCTCACTCTCGTTGACCGTGACTGGAGCGGAAGTAGCGTTAAATCCCAGGCTGTTATCACCCAATAAACTCAGGTAACGACCTCCAGGGATAGCGCTGTAGTGACCGCCGGTCAGGTTTCCCCTGCCGCCACTAATATTAGAAAAATTTCCTTCGGCAGTATTCGCCAGACCACCCGCAATGGAAATATAAGAACGCGTAGAGCCAGACGCGCCTGTCGCGCTGTTATTGCCAAGATTTACATGGGTATTGGAAGCTGTGCCATAGGCCACATTAGCGACATCCCTGGAGAGATATGCCGTGACCGTAAGATCTGCCGGGAGAGTGATGGAGCCGGATATTTTTCCGGATGTAACTGCCCCATCAGCGAGATGGGAGCTGGTGACAACCTGATCTCCGATATCGCTGCTGCTTATGGTCAGATCTGAGATTTTCCCGGAGGTGACCG
Organism: uncultured bacterium; assembly: GCA_964539825.1. Classification (GTDB taxonomy): domain Bacteria; phylum Muiribacteriota; class UBA6191; order UBA6191; family UBA6191; genus CAZIKF01. The sequence goes on along the minus strand of CAZIKF010000036.1, from coordinate 46,933 downwards.
CGTCATTTTGTATTTTGGAACTGGTGACGGTATCCGCCAGGAGATAATCAGTGAGAATGATCAGGTTGGTAAGACTATTCCCATCTCCTATGAAGCGGGTACCGTAGATATCACGGCCGGTTACATTCCCCATCGCGTCAACAGAAAACTGAGCCGCCCCCGAACTATCCAGGATCAATACCCGGGTGAGCAAACCGGCTGGATCGCTAGACGGTTGAAAAATGAGAGCGGAAGTTTGACCGTTAAGGTGCAGATTACTTTGCAGCTCTACCTGATCCTCAAAGGTCTTGATTCCTTGAATCTGTTCTCCTCCAAAGGTATGAACTACGCTTGTGATCAGGGTACCGTCACCCGAAAAATTTCCAGCCCTGACTTCAAACTGGAAATGAATGCCCGAGGCGGTAAAGGTTTTGGGACCCGAGATGACCTGGCTGTCACCCAGGTGAATCACGTTTGCAAGTAGGGAACCGTCTCCGTGAAAGGTCTGTGCCGTGAGATTTCCCAGCGAATCCAAAACCATCAAATCCTGTCCCTGGTTTCGTAATGCCATGCGGGTAGTTGAGGAGGAACCAAAGGTGGAAACAATGAGAATCGCCGAGGTGCTCAGGGTCAAATCTGCCCCGATGGTGGCACTCTCATTTTTTTTGAGGATACTCGATTCACCGATTGCGGCAGCTACAGCTTCGCTATCTGTATATCGAGAGTGATCTCCGTCATTGATCAGGGTTAGCAGCGAATCTGCTGTAAAGGGTCCCAGAAAGGTCGCCTGCCTGGCATTTCTTGCCAGCGGTACCGTAGGTAACTCGGTACGAGGAGTGAATGTGGTTTCCGGGTCCGTAGGATCTACCCGTACGGTGATTTCTACAAATCGGCCCACTGTCAGGTCCGGTAGTCCCCCGGCAGGAAAACCGCTGAGACCTATATTTAGTTCCAGAAAACCGTTGGTCACTTCGACTTCTAAAAAGGTCTCCGAGTAATCCGGGGTGGTCCCGCCAGTCAGGCTCGGCCAGAGTTTAAAGGTCACCGTGTGTAGATTTCGGTCCAGGGCAAGGGGCTTTCCTTCGTCATCCGTGAAAGTGACACCGTACAGAAATGTCTGCGGCTCATCCTCAGGTGCTGAAAAGGTATTAGATGAAAATAGCAGAAGGCATAGAAGTGCAAGCAGAAGCGCTATCCACCTGTGAAGGAGAAGACCGCGCCTTTGATTAGGGCCGTGAATTTGAGAATTAGATAATGATTTCATGGATTCCTCCATGTTCAGGTCCCTGGAGAGGGACTTAGCTCAGGAGCCTTAAGGTTAGTTTTCACCGGGATAAGGCTGGGATCGATCTGAAGTACTCCCGACGGTCCTTGCATACGCGATGATTTGATGAGGAAATGAAGTGTTGAACGTAGGGGTGTTGTGGTTGTAAGTACAGGTCCGGTAGAGGGTAGCGGTCCCACCTCCACCTCCAATTCAAAAGCGTTGCGGGTGTCTTCTTCGGTAATCGTTAAGAGAGAGACCACGGAATTGGATGAGAGTGCGAAGTTTCCAGAAGTGAGATCGCGGGTGATTTCTTGAGAAATAGAGGAAAAGGCGTTAAAAAAATTGGGGTGCAGAGCGTTATTATCCGAGGGCACCGTTGCGGCTAATTCAAAGAGAATTTGTTCAGATTCCTCAAGGGTCCAATTCTGAGAGGGAATGAGTAGAATCTCTGCGATTCCCCTTTCCACAATAGCCTTGGTAGCTGTAGCCAGAAGCTTAAATTTTTGGGACGCCGTTGATCCTGTCCGATCCAGTTCATCATCGATCGTCTGAACCTGGGCATCAATCCTGGTCAGAATTTCAGTAGTGAAAATAATATTGGGTAGAGAGTCGGGTTTGATGGGTTGGTTGATAATCCCATCTTTTCGCATTAAATCCTCTACCAGCAGGGTTCGTGAATTAGAGAAATGGGACAGCTCACTCAAACTTTGAATCTCCTGGTCACTGGTGACGGGATTAAAAAGCTCGGCTCGGCTTTTGATAGTCCTGGCAGGCGGCAGAAGGGAACGGAATCGCACCTGTCCCTGCCTCAGGGTTGTATTTCCCGAGTCAGTCCTCAGTATGGACCTGGCTGAGGACTCGGCATAGTAGAAGAGCAAGTCCTCATTATCCAGATCATCAATCACTGCTTTTAAGAGTACAATGCTGGCCTTACCATCTGAACCGGTGGAAACAGCCCCCCCCAGGGGACCCTTTCTCAAGGAAACAAGTTGGACTTGAACATTTTCCAGGATCCCGTCTACAACGGATACGTCAAAAATGACGTTTTCTGGAGGCGCTACCACGACCACTCCCTCGGCGGGACCCGAAGACCCGGATAATCCGCAGCCCTGGAGATAGAGGACAATCGAAAACAAGATGAGCCATACAGCCAGGGACGAGTAGGTTTTTCTCTCAGGGAATTCCCAACCTGATTCCAGGGATCGTTCAGGTATTTTCAATGGTCTAATCAACACCTTTAACGGCACTGGTAGAAGTACCCCGTTTACTGCCTCACAACGAAAAGTAAGACAATTCACGGCATTATATCAGATTTATGTATGTATGTTTGGCTCTTTATTGATCAGAAGAAGGAAATTTAGAGAACACGGGATTCGAGATGAGTGAGAAGTTCCTGCAAAGCCTCAAAACGCAGCTTCTTTCCCTCGTCATAAAGGATCCAGAGTATTCCCCCCTGCGTGGTTTCGGTTGAGACCCGGCGAGAGGCTGAATCTTTAGAGACCTGAAATCCAATCCGCTCCAGGGCTCGACCAGTCCAATATCCAAGTCTGCCTTCTCCCGTAACCTGAATTTTTTCAGATCCCTGGAAAATCTGGCGAAAAGTGCCTGTCACTTCATTGAAGTAGACCTCATCAGTTTCGAAAGTAGCGGCAACAATTCCGTTAAGAACAAGTTCCTCCGGTGTACCCAAGTACATTTTCCCCTTTTCGTTTAAGATCCATAGGGTATCCGCGGATCCCATGGCTAACTCCAGATCGTGGGCAGATAAAAGGAAAGTCCTTCCTGTTTCGCGCGAGAACCTACGCAGCGTAGAGAGTAGTTCAATTTTCCGGGGCAAGTCTAAAAATGCAGTGGGTTCATCCAGGCAGATCAGACAGGGCTGCTGGGCGAGCGCCCTGGCAATCATGCATTTTTGTCGTTCCCCATCACTAATCTGTGAAATTTCTCTCTTTCTGAGGTGCTCCAATCCTGAAAGATCAATCATTTCATCAATGATTTTCCAGTCCGAATCATGGAGTCTCCCGGTCCAGTTGGTATAAGGATATCTGCCCAGGGCGACGAGGTCCTCCACACACAAACATTCCACTTCGACATGATCGGTTAGAACCACCGCAAGCTTGCGCGCAAGACTGCTCGGAGATATCTCCGTCAGCGACTGACCAGAGAGCAGAGTCTCTCCTTCAAGAGGTTTCTGAATGCCGCAAAGGGTCCTGAGTAAGGTTGATTTTCCAGCTCCATTGGGTCCCAGGAGGCAAGTGAGCTGCCCAGGCTGAAGACTCAGGTTGAGATCTTTGGCGATCGTGGTGATTTCCCCGTCGGAAGATTGGTAGCCAATGTGGAGATTCTTGGTCTGCAGGAGAGCGTTCATCAGGACTGAAATGATCCTTTTCTCTGGTTGGAGCGTAAGAGTACCCAAACTACTATAGGGGCACCTATAAGGGAGGTGATGGAGTTAAGCGGCAAAGTTACCTCCAGGCCGGGTAATTGAGATCCCAGGTCCGCGAAAAGACACAGGGCTCCGCCCATGAAAATACAGGCTGGTATCAGAATACGGTGATCAGGTGTTCTGAATATACCCCGGCAAAGATGGGGAACAGCGATTCCCACAAATGCCACCGGACCACAGAATGCTGTGACAACACCTGCTAACAAGGAGGAGCAGAGCAAAATCCATAGTCTCAGGCGATCAACCGAAACACCGAGGGAACGGGCATAATTTTCTCCCAATTGAATCGCATTGAGCGGTTTTGAAGCCAGAAGGGAGGCTAGTAATGCTACCAGGATTGGAATGTAAAACAGGGGCATGATTTCCCAGGGAACTCGAGAGAAACTCCCAAAAGACCAGATGAGAAAACTCTGAATCTGCCTGGATTCACTGAGGTAAACGAGCAGGTTGACCAATCCGCCAGAGGCATATCCAAACATCAATCCCACCAGCAAAAGAGTAGTGGGTCCGCGCACCTTTCTGGCCAGCATAAGGATCATTCCCATGACCAGGCCTGAACCAAGGCAGGCTGCTATCAGCGAACCGGCGTTTCTCCCCAGGCCTTCAGAAAACCATGGGATTCCGAGGGGATCTAGGAGCATGATTACAGCTGCCACTCCCAGGGTCGCGCCTGAGCTAATTCCCAGAACAAAAGGACCCGCGAGAGGATTTCGAAAATAGGTTTGCATCAAAAGGCCGCTGATAGAAAGGGCCGCTCCCGCCAAAAATGCGGTTATTGCCTTGGGTAGACGATACTGGGTTAAGATCAGATCCCATGAACTTCGTATTTTCTCCTCTCCAAAAAGACCTTGCAGCACCTTTTCAAAGGGAATGGATACAGACCCTAGTGCCAGGGAAAGTGAGAATCCAAGGATGCATAATCCTGCCAGGAGCAGGAATCCGAGAAACAAACGTGATTTTGGCCGCATAGTTTAACAGAACAGCAATTCAAGCTTAGCGCAGCCGATGGTACCATTCAGGCTCGTGGTTCGGAAGAAGCCCGGGATGGAAAATTTGAATCAAATCCTTGATGAGACGATGGGGATTGGATAGTCCGACTGAAAAGTAATCGTTTGAAACGCCCCCGAGGGATTTGCGGTTCATGTTAAAAACCTGGCCGCGTGAAAGCGCGGAAAAAATGCGAAATCTCGGATCAGCGTCGCGCAGCGAACCAAGAGTCGCGTGCTCACCGGGATTGATCCACACCCTTGCCTCAGCGGCTTTTTCTATGACCGATTCCAGACTCAGTTTCAGACTTCCGCTCAAGGGTGCCATATCCCATAAATAATTCGCCCCCGCGTCTTTGAGAATCGTTGCGAAGTAACTCTTACCCCCGGGCATAAACCAGGTTCCTCCATAGGGAATATTTGCAAAGACAGTCGGCTTGATTTTTTGACTCAAGGCTACCTGTTTCAGGGTTCGATAATGCCGTCTAACCTTCTTAAAAACTTCATTCGCCACGGATTCCCGATCAAAGAAAAGTGAAAAAAATTTAAGCCACTCCGCATACCCAAGCGGTGAGGATTCAAGGAACTCAGAAACCAGCACCACCGGAATTTGAAGTCTTTTAAGATGATCCAGGTCTTCCCCCGGAGCACCGCTTCCATAGATGAAGATCACTTCCGGCTCCAGATCCACCAGAATTTCCAGAGACGACTTTTGAAATAGACCCACCTCTTTGAGAGAACCCTCCATCAGTCTCTTCTTGAGCCCCTCATCACCTATATCCCGAGCACGGGCTATGCCTGCCAGACCATCGAGAACCCCAAGGGTTTGAAGAGAATGGAGATGAGTTGTGGATAGACTTACATAGCGCTTAACCGGGGTTCTAATGACCGTTTTACCTGAATTCCCAGGCGGCATTTCCTCGTCCCTGGGCAGTAGAACTACTTCAAAAGCATTTGATTCTGCGACACCTGGATTGAGGACTTTAAGTATCTTTCGTCTTCCTTCATAGCGCACTTGAAAGCACTGCGCTATCTCCACTCTGACCCGCTCTTGGAAATCGTCATTTTGGGAAGCCCGCGGATCATCCAAAACGAGGTGAAACAGGAGAAGGGTAATGCAGGCAATCAAACGGCCTGGTTGATTCGTGCTAAAATTCTTGAATCCCATGGGGTCAGCTCCAACTGCTGTGATTTAAATGATTTCATAGTGGAGACTTTTAGATGAGTCTTTCCCGCTTCCATTACGGTTTTCCAATCACCTTTCGGCAGGGCTAGCTTAGCTGGTTCAGGACCAGCATTAACAGCAACGAGTATACTGTTAAAACTATCCACAATTCCCGGGTTTCGAACCTGAAAAGCCAGGCAGTGGGGGGGGAGATAATGACCGGCTCCTTCATCAAGGAACTCAACGGATTTCCGAACCTGGTCGGCTGTAGGCAACCTTAAGATTCGATGTTGTTTTCTAAGCGAGATCAGATCTTTATAAAGTCTAAATAGAGACTTGTTTTTCTTTTTTAGGCTCCAGTCCAACTGATTGATTTCATCGGGAGCGTTATAGGAGTTTTCATGAAAATCTTTGGAGCGGCCAAACTCCTGTCCGCTATGGATAAAGGGAATCCCCTGTGATGTCATCAGCAGAACAGCAAGAATCCACTCCATCTTCTCAATGCAGTCTTCATCGATACTTTCATTGTCCCCGGTGGAGAGCACCAGCTTATCCTTGAGGGTATAGTTATCGTGACAGGCCACGTAGTTGATACTTTCCACCGGTTCGCTGGCAAACTCATTGATAGACCCCAGGATACCTTCCTTAATGGGGATGATGATTCCAACCTCTCCTTTGGCTCCCGCTCCCTGGGCAAACCCCTTTCCCCATTTTGAATTATCGCCGCGAAGCGCATCGCGGTAGAGATCATTAAAGACAGAGAACCGCGTACCCCTTTGCACTCCTTTGCCAAGAACCTCTACCCCCGCACCGGCCGCCGCCCATGGTTCTCCATAAAGAATGATATCGGGTTTGATTTGGACAAGGTCTGTTTCAATACGACGAAAAGTTTCCAGGTCTAGAAGACCCATAAGGTCAAAGCGAAAACCATCAATCTTATACTCATTGACCCAGAATTTGAGACAGTCCAGGATGAACTTTCTTGCCATTGGCGCTTCGGTTTTAAATTCATTTCCGCAGCCTGAACCGTTGAAATATTTTCCCTCATGATCACGACGATAGTAGTAATGGGGTGCTAAGGCCTGGAAACTCATCACTTCCTCTGTGCCCTCCGCCGTATGGTTAAAGACCACGTCGAGAATAATCTTGAATCCCTCCTCATGCAGGGTCGATATGGCCTTCTTTAGCTCAACTACTCTACTGAGATTGGCTGGATCCGTCGCGTAGGCTCCATGAGGCGCAAAGAAGTGGCAGGGCATATAACCCCAGTCATAAATCTCACTCTCATCATCTACATCAAAATTTTGCAGTGGGAGCAGCTGAATGGTATTTACGCCCAGTTCCTTAAGATGTGCCAGGCCTGTTTTAATAGCGGGAGCCCTCTTGAGATGAGTCTCCTTTTCAGTCAGCGAGAGATACTTGCCTTTATTCTTGATTCCTGAGTTTTCGAAGATGGAGAAATCCCGCAGGTGTGCTTCGTAAATTACAATTTCTTCACGGGAAAACCTGGGTCCCTCTCTCACGGGAGTTTGATCGAACTGAATATGGCTTCGGCCATAGCGGCCGGTATGACATCGGGAGTAGGGATCTAAACACTCGCTAACGAAGCGGTTATCAATGCCATGCCCGTGAACGCGATACTTATAGAAGCCCCCTTTCCAAGCCTCAAAAGAAGCGCTGGCTTCCCATAGCCCAGGTCTGGATTCAATCATTTTCAGCTTTTCTTGTTCGCCTCCCAGTAACTCTTTGTACAAGAGGACTTCAACCAGTGAGGCCATCGGGGCGAAGGTGCGAAAAACTAGGTTCGAGCCCTCAAGGCTCATTCCCAGCTCTGCTTCATAGAAGATTTCCGCATCATAGAGAATTCCCCTTGGCTGCAGCATCGCTACTCGAAAACCCTTAATTTTTACCTTGTACTCATCCAGTCGTTTCGCCCTGAGGTCGAGGGGATTCTTCAGCGTAATCTCGATCTCCCACCCATCCTGGCGAACCTCAAATCCCTCTATGGGCAGAACTTTTCCTTTATCGCTACTGACTTTAACGGACCGCGAGGTGAAACTGTTCTGCTCCGCTTTGCAAGGGAGCAAAACCTGAATATGCCGTTTTGAATCTAGAAACGCTGCCCTGGGGCAGGGACGAAGTTTGGGCTGCTTCAAATAAAACTCCTTTTCACCTTCTACCGCATAGATTCGACGGGATTCAGAAGGATTCCAGAAACGGTCGCCGCCCTCCTTTTTCTCCCAATTATCTTTTCGAAACAGGAGACCCAGGGGAGAGCCGGAGATGAATTTCTCGAGCGGTACTACAAATTGTACTCGTTCGGATTCTACTTTATTGGGAGTGTATGCCTTACCCTCAAGACTGGACTCTTTTTCCCAAACCCAGAGATCCCAGCCTTCAAAATCTCGATCGAGCTTGTAAAAATAAACATGAAGTTCCTCAGTCCCTGGGTCCTCGTCTTCTTCTAGAATCCTTGTGAAAAGAAGAAGAAATACGCAGGCGAAGATCAATACATAAAACATGATCCAACCTCAAACTTTAGGTTTTCTTTTTGCTGAGGATGTGGCTTTTGGTGCCTTCTTTAAGACTTTTTTCACAGCGGGCTTTGACTCTGAGGAGGGTTGAGCCTTCTCCTTCTTTTTGCCCTTTTTCTTAGGCTTAGGCACTTTGATACCCTTTGGCATTTTAAATCTACGTAATAGTCTTTTCTCCGGACCTACCTCGATCATTTCGCGCGCGTCCAGAGCCTGGAATACCAGCATTCCCAGCGGAGGAAGGCGTAGAGACAATGAATAAGGCTGATTATGCTGCCATACATTGTCAGCCCTGGTTGTTCCCATATTGCCTATATTTGAGCCTCCAAAAAACTCAGAGTCTGAATTGAGGATTTCTTCATACCTGCCCTCATAGGGGACTCCCACACGGTACTCATCCCTGACGATTGGTGTGAAATTGAAGATAAAAATGAGAGTCTCTTTAGGATTGCGGGTCTTTCGCATGTAGGAAATAACCGTATTTTCCCTGTCTTGAAAGTCAATCCACTCGAATCCTTTTGGGTCGAAATCATATTGAGAAAGGGCTTTGTACTCGTTATAGAGTTTCATCAATGCTCTTTGGTATTTAGTCAGACCTTCGTGGATGGGATAATCCAGCAGGTGCCAATCCAGGCCCTGGTCATGATTCCACTCAATTTGCTGTCCTATGTCCCCGCCCATAAAGAGAAGTTTTTTTCCGGGATGTGCCACCAGGTAACCTAAAAGAAGCCTGAGGTTGGCAAACCTCTGCCAGGTATCTCCCGGCATTTTGTTGAGCAAAGAATATTTTCCGTGAACGACTTCATCATGGGAGAGAACCAGCATAAAGTTCTCTGAAAAAGTGTAAAAGATAGAAAAGGTGAGCTTTTCGACCATTGATTTTCTGTATAGGGGGTCTGTCTGCATGAAGGAAAGCATGTCATTCATCCAACCCAGATTCCACTTCAAATCAAATCCCAACCCTCCGAGGTGGGTCGGTTGAGTCACTCCAGGCCAGGAAGTTGACTCTTCTGCAATCATCAATACACCGGGGTAGAATTCATGAACCACATCATTTGCTGAACGAATAAATTCCACGGCTTCGAGGTTTTCCCGGCCCCCGAATTTGTTGGGTACCCACTCACCTGGATCCCTGGAGTAGTCCAGGTAGAGCATAGAGGCAACCGCATCAAGTCTAAAACCATCAATATGAAAGTGATCGCACCAGAAAACCAGGTTGGAAATTAAAAAATTTCGAACTTCCAATTTTCCATAGTCATAGACATAGGTGCCCCAATCCCTCTGCTCACGCATTCTCGGATCGGATGCTTCAAAAAGTGGTGTTCCGTCAAAATAGCCCAGGCCATGGGCATCCTTGGGGAAGTGGGCGGGAACCCAATCCAGAATCACTGAAAGGTTGTTCTCATGACAATGATTCACCAGGTACATGAAATCCTCGGGAGATCCGTATCGTGCGGTGGCGGCAAAATAGCCGATGATCTGGTATCCCCAACTCCCGTAGAAGGGATGCTCATAAACGGGTAGGAGTTCAAGATGGGTATATCCCATATCCAGGCAATACTTTACCAATCCATGGGCCATCTCTTTGTAGTCCAGCATCTGGTTTCCATCGGTTCTAAGCCAGGAACCGAGATGAACCTCGTAGATGTACATTGGTTCTTCTAAGGGTTTAAGCCCAGGTCTCTTCTCAATCCATTCCTGATCGGTCCAGGTAAATCCCTCTCCCAGGCTATGTACGATGCTGTTGGTCGCAGGCGGCTTTTCCATACTGGTGCCGAATGGATCCGCTTTATGCAGGAGATAATTATCTTCCGTAAGGACTTCGTATTTATATTTAAATCCTTCTACGACACCGGGGATAAAGATTTCCCATATGCCCGAACTTCCCAGCATACGCATACAGTGAACTGTGCCTTCCCAGTGATTGAACTCCCCGATGACGCTGACTCGTCTCGCATTGGGAGCCCAGACTGAGAAATAGGTACCTCGTATCTGGTCGATTTCCATCACCTGGGCACCCATCTTTTCATAGATTCGGTAGTTCTTTCCTTCTAGAAAAAGGTGGCGATCATACTCGGTTGTCACCGGAAGAAAGGAGTAGGGATCATGGATTCGCAGGATTTGCCCCTCGGAATCCTGAAGTTCAAGCTGATAAGGAAATACCTTCTTTCTGGAGGGTAGGAGGATTTCAAACATTCCATCATCATGAATCAGAGTCATTGGCCAGGACTCGTTTTTTTCAAGATCGATGAGATTGACGCTCTGCGCATCGGGACGAAAAGTTCGAACCGTGATGAAATCTTCACCTGCCCCTTCTTCTACATGCATTCCCAGAATTGAGAAGGGATCCTTGTGAACTCCGCGAAGGACCTGGATGTGATCTTGGATGCTTCTTTTAGATTTCACTACCGGGACTGCCAAGGTTAAGGTATGTTTTGGGGGTGAATTTCAGAGAATCTATGTTGATAAATTCGAGCCGATAACATACTATTTACTGGACTTGGTGTAAAGCATTTAGGGTGTATTCCAGAAGCTTATGAACGTGACGTTGCAGGTTGTTTCCACAATAGACAGTGACCAGTTTCCAATTGAAGGAAACGTGGAGTTTCTCAGCTTGGAGAATTTTCTGGCCGACGGCCCGCGGGGCTGGGTTCTGCTGCTGCTTGAACAAACTGAGCTTCAACAAGCCATTGAGAAGTTTGATCTAACCCATCAAGCGCAAGTTTTACTCGCCCTGGTACTCTCCAATGGATCCGATTCTTCGGAAATTCTTGAGAAGTATGATTTCTTCAGCATCCTCCCCGCTGATCCTCAAAAGCTCTTACTCTCTCAGACACTTCGCATGGCCCGCAGTTTTGTGGACCAGAAAATTGAACTCAAGAAAATTAATAATGTTCTTGATTTTGAATCTAAGAAATTAAAAGAGCTTAACGAAATCGGAAAATCGCTGTCCTCTATTTCTGACCCCTTTGTCTTAATGAATCTCATTCTTCAGAAGAGTCGTGATTTGACCAATTCAGACGCGGGTAGTATTTGCATTGTCAAATACAACGACGACGATAAACCCATCGAATTATCCTTTTCCTATTTTCAAAACGATACTCTCAAACAAAATCTAAAGGTTGACCTCTCACTCCCCGTCTCCAAAAGGAGTCTTGCCGGATTTGTCGCCCTCACGGGGGAGTGTCTGCAAATCAATGATGCCTATGAAATCCCCGAGGAGGTTGATTACGCCTTTAATCAAAATGTGGATCGTTCTACGGGTTACAGGACCAAGAGTCTGCTGGTTCATCCCATGGTGGATAATGAACATACAATTCTTGGAGTTGTTCAGCTCATCAACAAGAAAAAGCCGGAATACGAAGAGTTGGAGACACAAGGTCTGAATGTAGAGGATATTGTAGATTTTACTCAAGATGATGTGGATCTCATTCACTCGCTTACTTCCCAGGCTGCTATCTGCCTGAAAAACACTACCCTGATCCAGGACATTCAAAACCTCTTCGAGGGTTTCGTGAATGCCTCTGTCACTGCAATTGAGCAAAGAGATCCCACTACCTCCGGACACTCCTTTCGGGTTTCCCTGATGACCTGTGAACTGGCCAGAATCATGTCCCAGAGCCGTCAAGGAAGGTGGGCTGAACTCAATTATGATGAGCGCGAACTACAGGAAATTCGCTATTCTTCCCTTCTCCATGATTTTGGAAAAATTGGGGTCCGCGAACAAGTTCTTGTAAAAGCAAAGAAATTGTATCCCCATGAAATGGATATTATCCGTGCGCGCTTTGAATATATCCTTAAGAATATCGAAACCAAAAATCTCCTCAAGAAATTTGAGATGGTGAGAAACATGGGCTGGGATGCCGCTTCGGATCATTTTCCGGCTCTGGATGAAGAACTAAGACATTCTATCGAAGGCATTGAAAATATTATCTATTTCATTATCCAGACCAATGAGCCATCCATTCTGGAAGAAGGTAATTTCAAGCGGCTTCTGGATATCGCTGAGAGAAACTACCTTGATCCATATGGACAACCCAAGCCCTTTATAACTGAAAGGGAGATTGAAGGGCTCTCCGTTCGCAAGGGTTCGATTACCGCTGAAGAGAGGAAAGAAATTGAATCCCATGTGACTCATTCCTTCACCTTTTTATCAAAAATTCCATGGACCAGTGGATTAAAGCAGGTTCCTTCGATTGCCTATGGGCATCATGAATGGCTCTCAGGAGATGGATACCCTAACCAATTGACCGAAGATGAAATCTTACCCCAGTCAAAGATGATGGCTGTTGCTGATATCTACGATGCGCTTACCGCATCAGACCGGCCCTATAAAAAAGCCATTCCGGTTGAGAAAGCAATCTCGATCTTGAGGATGGAAACGGATCGTTCCCACCTCGACGCTGAAATGACAGAACTCTTTATTTCAGAAAAAGTGTTTCGGGCCGCTGAGAATTACTAGGAGGCTCCTAGTTCATCTCGCTCTCATTTTCTCAATACATACGCGTATATCCTCTTCATAGAAGGATAATTTTGGATTTGAGCGTATCTCTCTGAGAAATTCTTCCAATACCTCTAGAATCTTCGCACCCGTGCTGGGATTTGGCTGCTCTGAGAGACGCACTAAATCCTCTCTTACCTGTGCTCCCATCTCAGTCTGAACCCGTAGAAAATGAAGTACCTGCTCAGCCGTTGGAACATCGTGGCTTAGGATCAAACGAAAGGCATTAGCCTGTAGCACAGGGTTGTTCGAGAGAGCTGTATGCCGTAGAACCGTCAACAAATGATCTGAGAGGCTCGAGTCTCGAACCTGCTCAAAAAATTGCTCCTTTCCGTCAAGCGAAGAATAGAGGGTTGCGGCAACAGAACGTTTCCAGGCATGAGAAAGACGTGTGTTTTCTTCTTTTTGAAGGATTTTCCAGGTTGGAGAAAGTAAAAAGTAGGGATCCGCTTCCATGATTAACATTAGCTCTAACAGGCTGGCGGTTCTGGAGCTGGAACCCTCGGCGTAGTTATGATACAGCTTCTGCCAGTTCCCGAAGGTTTCACCACCGCCCCTTGAGGAGACCAGGGATTGAAACAACAGGGAATGAAACTCCACAGACTCACTCCATGGAAAGGAATTTCTCAGCTTAGTTAATCTTTTCATCTCTGATTCGCGGGAAACATCCTTTCCAAAACCAGAACCCTGTTCCCACAAATGATTTCCGTAGGCCTCCAGTGCTCTATCAAGTTCCCTGCCTCTTGCGTCTCCTGAGCGGGCCTCCAGACGGGAATAGAGTGCGCTATAACGCTCTTCTTCCAGGGCATTCATAAGGGGGCCATAGTGATACTTACTCCACAGATTAGCTAGCTTTGGTGCCATAACCTGGTATCCCAGTACCACTGTGAATAGAATCAATAAGGCCGCAAAAGTCTTGATGGCGGTACCCAGCCTGGACTGAGTTTGGGGACCTGCTTGAAGTTTTTGCATCCTGAAAAGAGCTCTCTTGCCCTCCTCATAGACCATCTCACCCAGCTGATAGCGGACGCCAAAGATTTTTTGAGAAGAAAATAATCCGGGCTCGCGAGGAAGATGTTGGCGGGCAAACCTTACCAGGTTTTTCTCCCAGGGACCGGGTTCAGGCGAATCTGACTGGAAAAGAAAAAAGCGGATTTGAAAGGTGGCTGACTCACTCTTCCTGGCAAAGGTCTCAACCAGTTCCAGTGCGTCTTCAACGTACTCCTCTGCCTCATGAATATCCTGGATCTTTAAAAGCAGGAGTGGACCCTTTCGCTGCAATACAACACCCCCGTGATCCATGATTTTGGGGTGAAAAATCTCATCAATTGTGGAAGAGATCAGGTCATTTGAGCTTCTCTCGGAGAGATTAAAGAACTCCTGGTATAGAAATGTGGTAGCTCTTTCCATTAGACTAATGGGTACTCGAGAGAATTTGGATTGACACAGTCTAGTGCATGGAAGGCCAACAGCAAAGCCCAACCCTATTGAATTCATGAAGAACTTATCCGATAGCTAAGTTATGAAATTCGTTGACATCCTTTATGTCGATGACAATAAGCTGAACCGCTTCATCGTGGAGAAGCAGCTCAGACCCCATTTTTCAGTACGGGTTTTATCGTCGGGTGCAGAGCTTTATGAAGTCTTGGAGCAGACCATTCCAAGGGTCATACTTCTGGACTGGATGATGCCGGAGAAGTCGGGTCTTGAAGTCCTCAAAGACCTCCGTTCCCAGCCTCGATTTCGAGGACTCATTATCATCATGCTCACTGCCCGTGCTTCCAAGGACGATATGGTCTTGTGTCTGTCAGCGGGAGCGAATGACTATATTGTTAAGCCCCCCCACTATCCTGAACTGATCGCAAGAATTAAGGCACTACTGCGTCAGCGCCGCGCTGAAGACCAGATCAGAATGAGAAACCAGATTCAGTCTTATGAGGCTCTATTGCGCGGTCTCACCCATGAGTTCAACAACATCTTCTCAGCTTTCCGCCTCTCGCTTCAAATGTATGAGCGAAAGGGGCCCGAGTATTTTGATAAGCGACTCGACGACTTAAAAGAATTAATGGTCCGGGGCACAGGCCTGGTTGACGACCTGAGGAGATTTCGTATTGATCCCAAGGATGAGTGGAGAGAACTCGACTTAAGAGAAGTCCTTGAGCAGGCACATCATGATTTTGAAAGAAACCTTGAAATTGAAGACTCTCCCGTTCGAATGCAGACGCTACCGGAGGAACGGGTCGTTATTCATGGAAATTCCACTGAACTGATTCAGGTCTTCCTAAACCTTTTAGACAATGCCAGAAAGGCAATCGCGGGTCAGGCGAACGGCTATATTGAGGTCTCTCTTCAGGAACTGGGCGATGTGATCAAGGTGGGCATTGCGGATAATGGAACAGGCATAGACCCTGAAATTATCGAAAACCTGGATAATCTATTCTTTGCCTCAGATTCTGCCGATAATGGTCCCACCTCTCGAATGGTTCCGGGGAGTGGGCTGGGGCTACCTACCTGTAAGAGACTCTTAGCGGCTCATGAAGCAAACATGCAGATTCAGAGTACCGCAGACACCGGTACCCGGATTCTCATTGAATTTGTAAAGAATCCACAAATCGAGGATGATTCATAAGTTCAAAACTTAATTGCTCCCAGGAATCTTTCCTTCTGTGACTCTTCGCAAATCAGAAATGGTTTGGAAATACCCTTAAGCGTGGAACCTACGTCAGGAGAAATTTGCTTCCCGGTGGCGTCATAGATGCAAAATCCTTCGCTGATTAACATAGGATAGAGTCCCGCCAGATCCCATGCGGATGCCTTCGTAGTAAGCACTAACTGGCACAAACCCAGAACCAGGTAACCAGCATGAAAACAAAATGAGCCGAGGCATCGAATGCTCCAGTTACGCTCTCCAACCTGAAAATGCCGGTAGAAGTTGGAAGAAGCCAAAATTGTGGTCAAAGGCAAACTACGTCGATCCAGGGACTTTCCGTCCACCCAGACACTATCAGAGTAGAACTCCAGGATACGGTTTACAAAAGGCAGGGACACGATGCTATAGAGACACTTGCCCTCGTGATAACAAGCCAGCGAAAGAGCATAGGTCGGAATTTCAGTAGAGTAGGATTCAGTCCCATCAATAGGGTCAATGATCCAAACCGGGGAATCAGAATCTCTTTTTCCTCCAGAGATGATCCCATATTCCTCACCGAGGATACGATGCGTGGGATACAGACCTTGAATGTGCCCACGGAACAGTTCTTCAACTTTTCGATCCACATCGGTGACCACGGACCCGTCGCTTTTGAATTCCACTCCGCTGATTCCAAAAGAATCTTTGGATATTTGAGCCGCCTCCACCATCCAGGACCGGGCTCTATATCTCAGTTCTTTTTGATCCAACTCTACAGGTTCAGACATAGAATCTAATTCATTTTGATTCGGGTTACGTGAATCTCTTTCTTCTCAACATTTGTAAAAAAAATCATATTCTCAGCGAAAGCAAGGCCACCTATTTTAGCCTCAACATCCGTTTCCCCAAGAATCTTCTGGGTCTCTATGTCAAGAATCGCGATCGTGGTTGAGTTCTTCTCAGGATCTTTATCCAATCCAACGATCAAGTGCTCCCCGTTCCAGGCAAGTCCGCACACGGGAAACTCCATTGATATTACCAGGTCGGTTTCTCCACTGAATGGATGAAATTTGTAGAGTTCCTTTTTCTCGTAGGAAGAGCCCCAAAAATAAGTGTTGTCAAACACTATGCCCGAATTCAGGTCCTCTGGACATGTCAGGGTTCTCAAAGTCTTCCCATTCATGACATTCATCTGGATCAACTCAGAACTCTCTCCTACCAGAGGATCGAAATTAGCCACGACCAGGCTATCATTGGCAAAGGTCATTGCCCTGGGTATACCCCCGGGTAGAAATTTGATTTCCTTTAAGACCTGTTGTTCAGCAATGGATACTTTTTTGATGGTTTTTTCAGTAGTATCACTGATCCACAGATCATTTCCATCAAAAGTCAGCGCAGCCAGGCTGCTTGTCTCTACTTCCATGATTTTTTGCACGTGTTTCCCCTTTCAGAGGCCCGTCATTCCATTTGTTTAAGGAATACTTCAAACAATTCCGGGCTAAAGTGTACCTGCTGGGCTTCCTGGGAAGCGAAAAGAAGGAATGGATCATGTGGAGCAAGGCCACATGGATGCCTATAGTATCACAGGATCCCTTTACGACCAAATTGGCGACAGATTGGAGCAGTTGGAAAGGATTTGATAGACTCGGCGCAGTTTCCCCAACTCATACCCAGGCCAGGACCAATATGATTGATTTAAAAAAAGTGCTAAAAAATTCGAGCATAGAGCCACAGGACTATTACGGAGCTTGCGGTGCATCCGGACCAGGCTGTGCGGTGGATTTACATTCTCAAGCCTGCTTTTATGACAGCAGCTTTCTGGGAGTTCTGGAATTGAGTGGAGAGGATAGACAGAGTTATTTAAATGGGCAAGCTTCCGGTGAGGTATTAAAAATTCAACCGGGTGAAGGACAGTCAAATTCCTTCAATACCCCTAAGGGCAAGACCCTGGCATTAGCCAATGTCTTTCGGTACAAGGAATCCTTTTATCTTCAGTATCCAATCTCAGCGCATCAGAAGCTATTTGAGCAGTTGGATCTATATCTTTTCACGGAGGATGTCAGCCTGAGGCCCCTGGATGATCTACACAGCATCACTTTTCCAGGAGAATTATCTCAAAAGAAAGCATGCGAATACTTTCAACTGGATATGGAAGGGACAGAGCACCAGGTTCTTTGTAGAGATCAGTTAATATTCTTAAAAGGGAATCCTCTGAACATCCCTTCACTGACAGTGCTTTTTCCTCCCGATGCGGATTTAGAATTCCTGAAGGAGAATTTTGAGCCCCTCTCCTCTGCTTCCCTGGAAGCACAGAGAATCCGTAGCCTTTATCCCCTGCCGGGCTGTGAATATGACGGAGAAAAAACCCTGACTCCTGAACTGGATCAGGAAAATCTAATCTCCTATTCAAAGGGATGTTTTGTGGGTCAGGAAGTCTTTGCCCGCATAAGAACCTACGGAAGAACAAACCGGATTTTGGCTGCAATGGAATTCAAGGTAGAGTCCGGTAGATCCATTCTGAACACAAGTATCACGGTAGAAGGAAAAACAAAGGGAGTGATTACTTCTGAAGTTCAGGTAGAGAATACCCTCCTTACATTGGGTTACCTGCCAAGCCAACACAAGGAAATCGGCAAAGAAGTACAAGCCGATGGCCTCAGGGGCATTATTGTAAGGTAGATCTGCTCTCAATAGGGTCCAACCCGTCAATATCGAAGGAATCTGTTACAGCTTTTTACGATTTTCTTAGAATAGTGATAGGGATCATTTGTTTTTTGAGGGGCTGACTCTTCCATGGCTGTAGATAAACAACGGGATGAACGACATCGTCTGGAGGAGTTTTTACTTGTTTATAATCAGGCCTACCATCGGTCACTTCGTATCACTGACCAGCCTGATCCTCCCGATGCTTTTTGCGAAGACTCCATAGGTCGGGTATGGATTGAAGAAACCCGGGTCCATGAGAGTAAAGAGCAGTCTCGAATCATTGAAGCGGGTCAATTGCAGGTTCCTGACCAGCATGACTACCAGGATAGAACCTCCTTTTATGAGGCCATCAAGCTTGTCATAGAAAGGAAGCTGGGTAAGGACTATACCAGGGCACTGAGCACACATGGTCGTGGCATTCTGGTTTTATTCCTGAGAATTCCCTCCTTCACAGAAGAGGATTACCAACCGCTAGTTCAGTACCTGCAGAAAAACCTGAAACTGGAAAACGAGTACTTCAAAGAGATTTTTCTACTCAGGCGCTCCGTGGTTGCCCGGCAGGGACTGAAGACTTACTGGGGCATCATTCGGGTCTATCCTTCCTTACACATCGTGGAATAGGATCAACTACGAAATACCGTGGCTCTTTTTGATCTCCTGGATTGTGGAATTATAATAATCAATAACCTTTGAGATATAAGCTCTTTTTTCCAGGTAAGTTCCGGGGAAAAACGCTGCTTTAAAGCCTCCGATACAGAGGTTTTTCAGGTGTTTTTCATCGATGTCAAAGAGGTTGATAGCTCGCTCATATTCGTCGGTTACGCTCACCCGGGAAATGGCGCGGTTATCCGTGGAGAGAGCAATTCGAATTCGCTTATCCAGAAAATTCTGGAAGGGATGCTTTGTAAGATCACGATACTCTGGCAGAGTCTGAGAATTTGACTTCAGACAAACTTCAAGAGTGACACGGTTATCAGCAATCCATTCGACGATATCGCTGACATAACTCCTGCGCTGATCGCGCGATAGCTTTCTACCTTCCTCGTTGAGTTTATGGATCTGCCCCTTTCTAAAGAGCTGGGTTCCATGACCAATTCTTCGTGCCATACAATCTTTAACCGCTGATTTGATACTCTCAGGTCCATAGGCCTCGCCGGCATGGCAGGTAGTTCCAATACCACGCTCATAGCAATACATATAAGCGTTCAAATGCGCTTCGGCTGGAAATCCATCCTCGCGGCCCGCAAGATCAAATCCTACTACCGGTAATCCTTCTTCTATCGCTAAATCAGCTAACTTCGCTACCTCAAGAGAAGCCATGGAAGATAGGTTTTGTAAATCGAGTCCCACGTGCAGCTCAAAGAGATAACGAAAATAATCTCCCATATGCTCATTGATCATACGCATACCGCATAAAATCAGCCCAAATTTATAGGAGGGTTCCCTCCCCGATAAGACCTCCTCCTGCTGATTGAATTCATTGGCTGCTGCTTGCATACCATCACTGACAGACTTGATGATGTTCAGCCATTTGAATCCATTCTTCCAATGTTTTTGAGGAGCAAAACGGCATTCGAAATAACGGACCCCTTCTCGAAAATTATCGCTAGCGAGTTCGTAGGCTGCTCGCTCCAATCCTTTTTCAGATCGAAGAACTTCGTTAATAAACTCAAAGGGAACCAGGTATTCAGATAGGGAATCATAGGTTTCCTTGAATATTTTTGACTCTAACTCTTCTACGGAACCGGTTTCCAAATCGCCGATACCCAGTCGACGAGAGACTTCCACAAGATCAATTTCCTGCTCCTTGGCAAGATCATAGACGAGTTGGGGAGGTACAGATCCATCCAAATGAACATGCAGATCCGTCTTAGGAAGTTTTTTGATGTCTTTACGGGTGAGATAATTCAGTTCTGTCATGATTTTTTATCCTTTTTAGTCTTGCGCAATTCTATCAGAAAAAGCCAATGGGCCAACAAGAGGCTTAAAACACCCAATGTTATCAGCCTCATCGAGACTAATACTTGAAAGAGGCTCTCTACCGGGGCAACTAGAATGGGTCTGCCGATAAAGAGCAACAGCATTAAAACCAGCATTGTGATGGAACGCTTTTGGTCTAGCTTGATTCGGTTATATGGAGAAAGAAAACGAAAAAGCAGATCGTAGCCAGGTAAGGGGAAAAGGGGAAGAAACGAGTAGATACCCACCATGAGATTTACAAGTGCCATCATCTGCAAGACCCACTCGATATTGGACAGGGCAAAGTCGGGTAGGAATCCTCTCGCATGCGGGAGCAGTAACATGGCTATGAGTGAGAGCAGGGCAAAAAGTAAATTGAAACCTGAAGCCGACAAATAAAGTCGGACTTCATCGCGCAGGGGATTGTGGAAAAGCCTTCGATCAAAGTCTGCTGTACGGGGCCAGCCAAAGAAAAAAAAGATGCCCGCCAGAGAACCCATGGGATCCAGGTATTGAATGGGATTCCAGGTAGGAGTTTTCTGTCCGTAGTGATCTCCTAGCACGATCACCTTACGTGCGATGAATGCCCCGCGCAACCCCGTAGCTATGATTACGGCTGGAATCAGATAGATCAACTGCGCGAACGCCATGGAGGTTGATTCAATGATTTGTCCAGTGCTCACTGCACAAGCAGTACCTATGAAGATAAAAAATCCAAGCAGCGCGGGTCGTATCATCATCTACCCCATCCCAAATTTTCGCAGGTAATAGGCGATTGAAGGATAATCATAGAGATCGAATTCAGTGGAATCTTCATTCTCATCAAAACGACTTTCAACATGATCCAGGCTCATATTGCGATCCATGGCCATAAAGTGAAATACGGCTCTGGCATTTTCACGCAGATCCCCGTGATCTTGATCCCAGAGTACCTTTCGACAATAATAGGCTGTTCTCTCGAAGGTTCTTTGAGTGATGGCCATCCATCGATATGCCCTCTCTTGATCAAGATGGTCCCCTTCTCCCGTAATAGCGTGTTCAAAGGGAAGGCTCTTGAGAAGTTCAATCGAGCGATTCGCGTCCTCAGGAAACTGATGGCTCGAGACCGGGGTAAGAAAGGTGCAGTATTCATAGCTCTCCCCCTGCGGCTGAAGCATAATACCTACGAATAGAACTTTATGTTCAAACTCCAGAATTGAGATATGGTCGGATCGTTTGCTATGACCGGGAGTCTTGAGCAACAGGTATTTTCTACCGTCCAGCTTTAGAAACTCCTCGTCCTGCATGAGGGTATAACACGGTCGTTTATGTGCCAGATCCGAGTTTTTCTCATGGCACAGGAGTTTATAGTCAAAAGACATGGGTTCTTTCTGGGCAAGATACTCATAATATTTTAAATTCTTGGTGTAAGAATCTGATTTATGAGTAAGAAAAATGCCAGTAAGAGGTGTATTTTTCAATCGTACTCCGTAGATGACCTGCGCGACACTGTCCAGTCCGTCGGACCCGGGGTTGATGAGGTGAATGGAGTCCTTCTGCAAGAGCAGGAACGAGCGGGTACCAACCCGTAAAATATCCTTAAAGGGTAGCGAGCCCTGAAATTGGGAAGCGATCCTTCGCTCAAGTTCGGGAAGAGTCATATCGAGAAGTTCGTTGAGCTCTTGTCTAACCTGTTTCTTCAACATAGTAATGATCACCTTCCTCTCCCCTGGAATCATTTTCAAGATAAGGCTTGAGAAATTGTCCTGTGTGAGATCTTGGCTCGCTGAGAATCCCCTCTACGGGCCCCTGGTAGACAATTTCACCTCCACCATTGCCGCCCTCTGGACCAAGATCTATGAGGTAGTCAGCACAGCGGATCACATCTAAGTTATGTTCAATGACAACAACGGTATTGCCCTGGTCCACAAGTCTGCTTAAAACTTTCAGGAGCTTGTGAATATCATCGAAATGAAGTCCGGTGGTAGGTTCGTCCAACAAATAGAGTGTTTTACCAGTGGAGCGTCTGGCCAGTTCCCTGGAGAGTTTTACTCTTTGCGCCTCTCCGCCTGAAAGTGTGGTTGCGGGCTGTCCGAGGTGAATATAGCCAAGACCTACATCCTGTAGGGTCCTTAAAATACGGCGGATAGTAGGAATTCCATCAAAAAGCTCCACAGCTTCATCAATGGTCATATCAAGAATTTCCGAAACATTCTTTCCCTTGAAACGAATTCGCAGGGTAGCTTCGTTAAAACGCTTTCCTTTACAGGACTCACAGGTAACAAAGACGTCGGCTAAAAAATGCATCTCAACTCTGATTACCCCAGCCCCCTGGCAGGATTCGCAGCGACCCCCTTTTACATTGAAGCTGAAGCGACCTGGTTTATAACCATAGATCCTGGATTCCTCCAGGCCGGAAAAGAGATTACGGATATGATCAAAGAGTTTTACATAGGTGGCGGGGTTTGACCGGGGGGTTCTGCCAATCGGCTGTTGGTTAATGTCGATAACGCTGTCAAAATACTCCCAGCCCTTCATCTCAGCGTGTTCTCCAACCAGAACCGAAGATCTGAAAAATTTCTTCTGGGCCGCAGGCCATAGAATGGAATTAACCAGTGAGGATTTTCCGGCACCAGATACCCCTGTCACGGCTACAAAACAGCCGACAGGAATTCTCGCGTCTACTTCCTTGAGATTGTTTTCAGACGCACCCAATATTTCCAGAAACTCTCCTCGAGGAACCAGTTTCTTACGATCTGGAAGGATCTTTAATTTTCCTGTCAAGTAACGGGCAGTCAAGGAAGTTGGATGTTCTAAAAGCTTGTTATAGGGACCTGAGAAGACGATCTCTCCGCCCAATTTTCCAGCCCCGGGTCCAAAATCCACAACATGATCCGCTGAACGGATCGTATCGGTGTCATGTTCTACCACCAGTACGGAATTTCCTATATCTCTCAAATGCTGCAAGGTTTGAATCAGTCGATGATTATCGCGTTGATGCAGCCCGATAGAAGGTTCATCAAGAATATAGAGTACCCCGGTCAATTCACTGCCTATCTGGGAAGCAAGGCGGATGCGCTGGCTTTCACCTCCGGATAAAGTCGGAGCAAGCCGATTGAGGGTCAGGTACTCCAAACCTACCGAACACAAGAATCCCAGGCGCGATCGAATCTCCTTGAGGATTTCTCCGGCGATTTTCAGATCATTGCCATCCAGGGCCAGATTGTCCATGGAATGCGCGGCCTGGCGTATGGTTTGAGAACAAAGAGAAGGAACGCTGTGCTCATTGATCAGAACCGATCTTGATTCAGCTTTAAGGCGAGTACCCTCGCATTTAGGGCAGGTAATATTGCGTACGTGTTTGGAATGGGATTCTCTGAGCTGAACACTCTCCCCGGCAGACTCTTGAATCCTTAATAAATAGGAATTCACCAACCCCTTAAAATGGTGTCGAGAAAATCGGGGTGTGTCGGAACCCAGTTTTGCTTCATTCTTCTCAGCGGAACCAAAGAATATATAGTTCTTCTGGACTTCACTCAACTGGTGGAAAGGGATGTTTGGATCAATTTCAAGCTGCTCAAGAATGGAGCGAATCACCCTATAGGTCCATCCCTTTTTTCGTTTCATCGCCGAGGCCCAGGGCAAAATGGCCCCTTTGGAGATCGAGAGATCTGGATTCTCGACAAAAGTATTTTCATCAACGGTGATGGTCGTTCCTAACCCGTTGCAGTGAATACACATTCCCAGGGGGCTATTGAAGGAAAAGGTTTGAGGAGAGAGTTCAGAGAATGAAAGATGGCAGCTCGTACATGCCAGCCTTTCACTAAATACCACGTCTTTGTCCTCCTCCACCAAATGAACCAACATGTTCCCCTCACCAAGCTGAAGCGCTAATTCCACTGAGTCTGTGAGGCGGTTTGAAATGGAGTCCTTCACGACAAGTCGATCCACCACGATTTCGATATTGTGTTTGAGTTTCTTATCAAGCTCAATCTTTTCGTCGAGTGTACGTACCTGGCCATTGACCCTTACCCTCGAAAACCCAAGTCTTTCCGCATCCATAAATACTTCACGGTATTCCCCTTTTCGATTCGTAATTTTGGGAGCTAAAAGCAAGATTTTAGTACCGGAGGGCCAGCTCTTGATGAACCTGACCATTTGTTCAGCGGACTGCTTTCCTACCGGCTTGGAGCAGGTTGGACAATGCTGCCTGCCTACGCGGGCATATAGAACACGCAGATAATCATAAATCTCCGTTACGGTTCCGACGGTAGAACGCGGATTCTTAGCCGCGGCCTTTTGTTCGATGGAAATCGTAGGTGATAGTCCGCGGATCCAATCGTAATGCGGCTTTTCCATCTGACCCAGGAATTGGCGGGCATAAGCGGAGAGGGATTCCACATAGCGTCGCTGCCCTTCCGCATAGATCGTATCAAAGGCCAGAGAAGACTTTCCCGAGCCGCTCACACCGGTAAAAATGACCAGCTTTCCCTTTGGAATTTCCAAAAAGATATCTTTGAGGTTGTGTTCCCGGGCACCCTTAACGATCAATTGATCCATGGTCTTTTTTACAACATCCCCAGGCTTTGGAATAGGTATCGTCCCAAATTTATATCTTTTTACTTCGACGGCTATAGGCCTGACGTGCGGCCTCTTCTTCACGATTTCTAGCGTTTTCCACCGCAAAGGAGGCCTGTTGCGCAACACCCAGAACCAGGTTGTATTCGAAATCAGAAAACTCTGTAGCAGAGGCTGTAGATGTTTCTTTGGGATGAGCCAGGACCATGGCTCCGTAAACCTTCTCATATCTTAGGAGAGGAACTGCCATCACAGAGCAAAATTGAGACTTGGAAAGTCTGTCTAAAAGCTCTACCCCGAGGTCGTCCAAAGGAAACCGAAATCCACGTCCATGCGTTTTGAGTTCTCGAATGAGTTCATGATTCAGATCATCGCTAAAATCAAAGTCCTCACCTATGGATGCGGCCAGCTCATATTGTCCTGACAGTTCATTATAAACAACCAGTGCACCGTAGGGGATTCTCAGGGAACCGCAGACTCGGTCTAGCAATGCTCTGGCCATGGCATTAAGCTCAGCAATGGAAGAAAGTATTTTGCCGGTTTCGTAAAGAATAACGACCTCAGTATTGGTCTTTCGAAGCCTGTCTGAAATTGCGCGGATCAAAGAAAACAGGAGTGAGGAGGATAGTCTGGTGTCAGTTGCCGCCAGCTCACTAAATGCCCTGGCAGTGATTTTAACCAGGGTGGTTTCTTCTAAAGTAAAAACTGTGGCGGAATATGGCGCGGCTTCCAAAAGGCTCATCTCCCCAAAGAAATCGCCGGTTCGAATAATCCCAAGATTTTTAGCGCGTTTGTTTTCAGGATCGACTAATTTGGCGATTCCGACCGAACCCTCGTATACCAGAAATAAAGCACCATCACCCTGTTCTCCTTCACTCAATACCTTAAGTCCGGGGGCATAGCGAAGAATTTCCCCATGGCGCATCAGGTAGGACAATTTCCTGGGTTCCTCTTCGAAGGATTCAAATAGGGGGAGACTTAATAGGCTTTTTAGAGTTATGGGCATCAGAGGATTGGTTTGATATTTTCCGGATAGATGGCTTTGGATACGGCATCTTCAAAACTGATAATCCCGCGCTCATAGAGTTCATTCAGACTCTGGTCCATGGTTACCATACCCAGTTTCTGACCTGTTTGTATTGCCGAATGAATTTGGTAAGTCTTTCCTTCCCTGATGAGATTGGCTATGGCTGGAGTCACCAGAAGAATCTCCCTGGCCGCCACCCTGCCCCCGGTCTTCTTGGGAAGCAATTGTTGAGATAAGATTCCCCGAAGAGTGGTAGAAAGCTGAGCTCGAATTTGCTCCTGGGCATAAGCTGGAAAGGCGTCAACGATTCTGTCTACTGTCTGGGCTGAATCCTGGGTGTGTAGAGTGGATAGGACTAGATGCCCGGTCTCAGCGGCTGAAATTGCGGCCGCTATAGTCTCAAGATCGCGCATTTCCCCTACCAGAATGGTGTCTGGATCTTGTCTCAAAACATGACGTAGCGCAAGAGGAAAAGATTCCGTATCAGTCTTGAGTTCTCGTTGATCAACAATGCAGTTTTTGTGCTTATGGACGTATTCAATAGGGTCCTCAACGGTAATGATATGACCACTTGTTTTTTCGTTTATCAGATCAACCATCGCCGCCAGGGTTGAGGATTTACCTGATCCTGTCGGTCCAGTTATCAGTACCAGGCCACGCGGTAATAGAGCCAGGGTTTCTACAGCCTTCGAGAGTCCCAATGCGTTAAATCCTGGAATCTCTTCTGTTATGGAGCGAAAGGCGGCTCCTACAAATTTCTTCTGGCGGTAGACATTGACTCGAAATCTCGCGACCCTTGGAACCGTAACAGAAAGATCTAGTTCCATCCTGGATTCAAACTCCCCAATCTGGTCTTGTCGGAGCAAAGAGTAGACAAGTTTTTTGGTCATGTCCGGATTCAGCACCGGAAATTTATCCTTTTGAAGGGAACCGCTGACTCTGAACATGGGGGGCAAACCCACAGTAATGATCACATCAGAGGACCCACGCTCCTGTGAGCGCTTTAAGATTTTGATCATCTCCTGCTGGGCAGTCCCAAAAGTCTCTGAGGAGCCCTGGCTCAAACTCTCCTGTGCTGGAGCAGGCGCAGCTGTACGAACCGGCGGTCTATTGAGCGTTGAGGGGGGTGCTGGTATTGCAGTAGGGGGTGGGTTGGGTGCCGGACTGGGGCTTCTCGCGGGTGTTCCGCCATTAGCTGTCCTGGGAAGGGTGATTGCCATTCGTTCTCCTTTGCCCCGCCAAGACTTCCATAACTTCGATATGCAGAATATAACAGGAATAGTAACCTTTGCGAAATATCAGGTTTCCAACTTGGTTTAAAAACATGTCTAGAAAGCACAAAAATGGACCTGAATTTGTCGCTCTATAACAGAAAAATCGTTGACCATTTAAAGAGCAAATTGCTATATTCTGGGCGCCATTCACGGCTAATAAAAAAGACATTAGAACAGAATTCGGTCACACCGAGTCAATTGAAGCGAGGAAACTATGAAGCGCATCTTTCGTACTCTTGCGGTCGCTGGGGTTATCAGTACCAGCGCGACATTTGCAGGAACATTTTCAGACGTACCCCTGACACACTGGGCTTACTCAGCAGTTGAGAAGGCCTCATCAAGAGGAATCATTAAGGGGTGGAATCAAAAATTTAAGGGAAAACAAGTAGTTACTCGTTATGAAATGGCTGTTGTGGTTTCCAGAATGCTCGACTCTGTTCGAGGCGGCGCGTCAATCGATGATGATACAGCGCGTAACCTGACCAAATTGGTCACCGAATTCTCCAACGAATTAGCTCTTCTTGGAGCCGATGTTGATGCCCTCAGGGCTAAATCGATGGAAAACGAGAAGCGCATCGATCGTCTTGAGAACAACATGAGTCATGGAGGCGGCGGCGGCGGAAACGTCAACTGGAGTGGAAGCGTTGGTCTTCGCTGGGAAGCACATTTTGCTGACGGACTCTCCGATCGTGTTTCCGATGATCCAGAGCTAAGAATTCAACTTGATTTTAATGGTAGAGCCAATGACAAGACCTGGTGGGAGGCATCCCTGCGCACCGGTCAGTCTAACTGGGCCGCCCAGTCATGGAGGAGTTTTGGTAAAGATTCTGCCGGAGCAGATAATGTCTTTGGAAGTAGTGAATTAAACCTGAGTAAGGCCATGATCGGGTATCAGGCTACAGATGAACTCAGCTTTGGAGTCGGTAAGCAGGAAAACCATTTTGCTGGTACCGAGCTGATTTTTGATCACGATGTAAATCCGGTAGGTTTAAGCGAAGAGTACAAACTCAGTGACAAAGTAACCGTCAGGGCTGGACAGTTCTATCTAAAGAGCGGAACAGACTGGGCAGGTAATGATTTGGATCCTGAAGATGTTTACCTATTCGCCAATCAGATTCAATATGACGGAGAATGCCCCAAGGGAAGTGGAAAGTGGTCCGCACGGATTTCCAATTTCAATTTCACCGGCGAGCAATTCCTTCATCGCGGTCAGGGTGCAGGTGGCAATCTGGGTGTACCCTCCGGGCTGTTTAACCGGGTTACATCCGCAAACGGCACAGGGTTTGCCAACACTAGCGCTCGAAGCGGCAACCTTTACAATGTATCGGCTGACGGCAGTGTGAACAGCCAGGGCAACGCAGCCCATAATCTCAATTCCACAACCGTGGATCGTCAGCTTCGACTGCTTTCAGACTTCAATCTTTTCAATGTGTACTTTGAGTATCACAATGACGAGGATCCCGGCGATCCCTGGGGTGTGAAGGTAGACTATGTTCTGAACAACGGAGCGTGGAACCAAGAGGACACAGGCTGGTGGTTCGAGATTTATCGTGGATCACTGGATCGTAAGGGCGATGTACTTTACGGTTACCAGTACAAGTCAGTTGAATCCGACGCCGTTCTGGCTTTCCTCAACGAGGATGAGCTTAGATCCAATGTCAAAGGCTCATCGGTATTCCTCAAGACCAGGGTGAAAGACAACCTGGATTGGTTTGCCACCTATTTTCTCTTCGAGCCGGTTGAAGCCGTTGCTCTTGATAAAGAAGGCGTGCTGAGAACAGGTTTGAATCTCACATTCTAGTTGAGACTAAGAATTTAAAAAGCCCCGGAGATTTTTCCGGGGCTTTTTTGATTTCCGTCATCTTCGGGCTTGACCCCAATGGTGTTTAGTTAAGAAATATGAGCCCTATTATCGAAGCCAGAATTTATATAGATATCGTCGTCCTCTGGCTTGACCAGGGGACCCATCGCAATGAGGTTAGATCCCGCCATTATGGCGGAGACATGGATCTCCGGGTCAAGCCCGAAGATGACGGAATGTACTGTAGGGATAGAAACAATACAGAAACCGATTGCCTTAACTAAACACCATTGCGGTTTGGGGCTGAATTTTAATAGGAAAGCCCTGACATGACCCGGCAATAGGCAGGCAAGGGTTCTATACTAACTACTGATTACTTCTTTTAGAATCCACGTATTCATCCAAAATTCCAAAAAACCCCTCTTCATCATCCAGACATACTTCCTGGCGCGCAAAAAACACACCCGGATCCTGTAGGCTCCAGCGGGGTTTGTCCTTTTCTGTCAGAATCAAAATTTCAGCTTGCAGACGATCTTTTGTTTTTAGAATCATTTCCTGCTCATGAGGACGATAACGATGGTGGTCCGGCATAAGAAACTCACCGGCTACCTGGATTCCAAGCTCGCTCAGACACTTGATAAAGGGCTTTGGATGCGCGATGCCACAAGAAACTACTGCGTTAAGACCATCAAAGGGAGGCTTAAGCACTCTGCTGCCATCTTGATTTCTCAGAAAAGTGATCCGAGACTTCGCCAGGAACAGCGGCGCTTTGGAATCATGAGATTGAATGATTTTCTCATAATATTTCTTAGGGTGAATCGGATCATGTATAACTACAGCGCTGGCCCTTCTTAGCTCCAAAGGAGATTCACGTAGAGGTCCCCAGGGAAAGAAATTTCCATTCCCAAATAACAGGGACCCATGAATAGTGATGACACAAAAGTCCTTTTCCAGTCTCCAATACTGAAGTGCGTCATCCATCAAAATGATCTGCTTCGGCTCCTGTTCGCAAACCTCGCGTGCCAGGATACCTCTGCGTTTCCCAACGCTGGCATCGATAGAAGGAAAGCGATCGATACAAGCCTCCAATTCATCTCCGAAGAATCCTTGACGATCCCAACCTTCCTCTCTATAACGCGCAAAGGAGCCTGAGAATTTTGCACCGTATCCCCTGGTGATCAAGTGGACCCGCTCATCCCTTTCAAGAAAATAGCGGATGCTGCGAAGAACCAGGGGTGTTTTGCCGGTACCCCCTACGGTTAGATTTCCGATTACAACCAGGGGATTGCTTACTCGAATTCTCAGGCCAGGGAACAGAACATAGAACTTCTTTTTCGAAAAGCTTGAAATCCGATACAATAGAGAGAGACAGAATAAAAATAGCGCACTAAGCCCAAACTTTCCCTTAGAGTAGGCTTGTTCTCTCCACCAGGATTCCAGGCGTCCGATGCTCATTTTTTCTTTGATTCCTTATGTCACCCAGGTGAGTCCACGCGGGTATGTTTTGATGCCAAAAAGTCTTTTTCCAATCCTGATCCTGGTCAGTTTTCATCTTTTTGTGCTTAGACCGGAAGCATGCGATCCTATATTACTCTCTTTAATCTCCTCAAGGGATCTCAAGGAAGAAAGGGATCAAAAGATGCAGCTCTTTTCTGCCAATCTTAATAAATTGGGGGCTGTATGGCGATCCGGAGAAGTGATGTCGAGCCGCAACCTGGCTGAAGTAAAGAGTCTCTGGCTGCAGATATTTGAGCAAAGTTATCGAAAACCTCTCAATGGCCATGAAGTGGGAGTCTGGCAGAGTAAACTAGCCGATATATCCAGAACCTTGGGTGCATTAAGCCGTGCGATGAAAGAGAAGCACAGTGAGGAGATACATCGCGCTATCCTTCATATCCAAAACCAATTGATCTCTCTGTATGAAAATCCCTCCAACCTGCCGTTTTTCGAATCGATTCGGTTGATCAAAGAATTGATTATTCTGGCTCGAAAGTCCCAATTGCTCGGACTGAAGATGGATCAACAACGAATCTCAACACGATTGTCAAAGATGTGGAATGAGGCTTATGATTCCTTACCGAAGAGAGTCCTTCAATCCACCTCCCTGGAAAGGTGGGGCAGGTCCCTTGATGATATGTTGAAATTGAGTGCTTCTGAATTTGAGTCTCACGGCTTTGACCTGATTCAAAGAGTATCTGAAGAAAAGTGGAAGGAAATGGAACTTTCCAAGATAAGATGAGGAGATATTAATGAAAAAACTATTAGTTTTTGGCAGCCCAAAACCCACCTGTAAAAATTGTCGACTGACTGAGTCTATCGTAGAGAAGATCATAGAGGGTCGGGAAGACAGCTTTGATTATCAAAAGCTTACTCTTGAATCTGAGGAAGCCCACAGCCTGGGAGTGATGTGTACACCTACGGTTGTACTGGATTCCAAGATACTGGTAATGGGCGAAGTTCCAGAGGAAGCCGATCTAAAGAGCGCAATTTTAGAGAACTGAGGGAGAAACTTATGAACAATACACTAAAGGGCATTCTTTTGGCACTGGTCCTGGGTACCTTGTGGGGTGTGATTTTTGGACCCTACGCTCACGCCGAATGGTTTAATGCTCGATCACCTTACTCGGACTCCAGCAATCTCAAGGCGATCAGGGAAAGCCTTGAAGAGCTTAATCGACATGTAGCTGAACTGGTCGAGATCGAAAGAGAAAGATTAAAGAAGGAAGATTAAAAGAGCCGAGAGGGAAACCCCCTCGGCTATCTAGTTTACTTTCGTTTCTAATTTGAGGTTTTCTAACCTGAATCCTGCTTCAGGAATTAGACTTCTCGAAATAACTCTTTGAGCCTTCTGGATTAGGAACCATGGTGTCGCTTCCTTCTTGCCAGTTGGCCGGACAAACTTCTCCATGTTCATCCGTGAACTGGAACGCCTTAATGAGTCGCAGAACTTCATCAACGTTTCTGCCCACCGGAAGATCATTAATAGTGGATTGTCGGATGGTTCCAGATGGATCAATTAAGAAGAGTCCTCGAAGTGAGATCCCGGCATCGAGAAGTACTCCATAATCTCTAGAAATACTCTTATCCAGATCAGCAACTAAGGGATAGTTGATTCCACCTAGCCCACCTTCTTTACGGGGTGTGTTTATCCAGGCAAGGTGAGTGAAGTGAGAATCCACAGAAACTCCAATGACCTGGGTTTTCAGAGCTTCGAAGTCAGCATGTCGTTCACTGAAGGCTATGATTTCCGTGGGACATACAAAGGTGAAATCCAGCGGATAAAAAAACAATACTTTCCACTTTCCTTCAAAGTCTCTCAGTGATAACTCTTTAAATTGCCCATTGACTACGGCCTGAGCTTTAAATTCAGGTGCTTTTGATGTTACCTGAGGCATGATCTTTCCTCCATTGGTTAGGGTCCAGGTTTTACAGGGTCCCTATCATGCACCAAATGCATTGCCTCTGCAACAAACTGATCCACTATTCATGCACCCTATCTCCTTTTGATATACTGTGTACTGGCAGGTAGTTCAGGCTGTTCTTCCTTCTAAGAATTTGATTTTTCTAAACAGTTCCTTATTTCCACAGATTAGTGTTTAGCTCTGGGTGAATCCAGAAAATTGGAGTGGCTGAGTATGATGATCGAAAAAGATGGCTTCGCTCAAGTAGGCCGGCATAAGTTTGAATCGGTTTCTAAAGGAATCTGGTCAGATGTTCCAGATAGTGATTGGAATAACTGGATCTGGCAGCAGTCCAATCGAATCAAAACTTTGACTGCCTGCGAAAAGTCCATTCGGATGACTGAGGAGGAGCGCAACGCTTTCGTGCAGTCCAGCGATGCCTTCAATGTGGGAATAACCCCTTACTATGCCAATCTCATGGACCCCGAAGATCCAGGATGTCCTATTCGTCTGCAGTCGGTTCCACAAGCCGGCGAGTTATTGATCTATCCCGAAGACCGTGATGATCCTCTCAATGAAGAGGGCGACATGCCAACTCCCTGTATCACTCACCGATATCCTGACCGAGTCTTGTTTTATGTCACCCACAACTGCCCGGTCTACTGCCGCCATTGTACCCGCAAGAGAAAGGTTTCCGATCCCTCCTCCTCAACCATGAACAAGCAGCTTGAAGATGCGTTTCAATATATTGAATCTAATCCTCAGATCAGGGACATCGTAATTTCAGGTGGAGACCCGCTCAGCCTTTCAGACAAGAGGCTGGATATGATCCTGGGCAGACTGCGCTCCATACCCCACATCGAAATCTTCCGCCTGGGAACTCGAAACCTCGTCACACTTCCGCAGCGAGTCACAGATGACTTTGTTGAGATGCTTAAGAATCATATGCCCGTCTTTGTAAATACCCACTTCAACCATCCCAAGGAATGTACCTATGAAGCTTTTTTGGCCTGTAAAAAACTGGCTGAAGCCGGTTGTGTGCTGGGAAATCAATCTGTACTTCTAAAGGGAGTGAATGACGATCCAGAGGTCATGAAGGAACTTTGCCAGAAGCTGCTAGTGATGAGAGTACGCCCCTATTACATTTATCAATGTGACCTGGCACGCGGCATCTCCCACTTCAGGACCACTATTCAGGAAGGGCTCGATATTATTGAGCACCTCAGGGGACACACCTCGGGGCTGGCAGTACCTACCTATGTAGTAGACGCGCCCGGCGGAGGAGGAAAAATTCCCCTTCAGCCTCCCTACCAGGTTGAGAGAGATGGAAACCGATATACCCTTCGAAACTACGAAAATCGAAAGTTTGTATACATAGAACCTGATCACTCAAAATGAGTTCAAAGAAGTTGCTGGTTGTTCCTACTCTAAAGGAACTCAAACCTATAGAAGAGGTTCTAAGCCTGAAGAGCCTACCCTCTAGCCCGTTCCCAGCCTTCAGTTCAGAGGTAATTCCGTCAATCTGTCTTAGAATTTGCGGGATGGGAATCGCTCAGGCTTCAGCCTGCCTTGCACAGGCCCTGAACGAGGCCTCCTATCAGCAGGTAATTCTCCTGGGAGTGGCGGGAATACATGCCCGTTCGGAACTGAACCCTGGAGAACTTGTGGGAGCGCTATCAGAGACTTATTTGCGACTTGGATCTATGGTCGATGATGATTACTTCGATCTGACAGCCAGTTATTCCCTACATCCAGTAGGAAGCCTCAGATCAAACTTTCCAGCCAGGGTCCCTCCAGACCTGCGCACAGATATACCCTGGCGGCATTTTGGCACCAGTGACTGGATTAGTTCCACCCCTGCAGATCTCGAGTTTTTAGAGGAATTTCATCCTGAGATTGAGGTAGAGAATATGGAGGGTGCAGCGGTAGCCCATGTATGTCAGTTGTTTGGAGTAGAATTCGTCGAATTAAGAGCCCTGGTGAATGTCCTGGGAAATCGGGATCCTTCTACCTGGGCCTGGCCTGATGCTAACCAGGGATTGATTCGGGCAGCCCGTTGGATTCAAAAAGGCTCTATGGAGTATTGTGGATAATTTAATCGAATTGTTAAGATTCTCAGAGTGCCTATGTTGCAGTTAGCCATTTCTCCCTGTCCCAACGATACCTTCATATTTTATGGACTTCTCTCAAAGAAGGTCGACTTTTCTAAAAATGTTACCGCTTTCTTTCTAGACATCAGCGAGCTGAACAAGCTCGCACGGGAAGGAAAATGCCACTTTCTTAAGCTCTCTTTCGCAACTTATTTCCATTGTAAGGAACAATATGCAGTCTTAGATTCTGGAGCTGCGATGGGCAATGGATGCGGCCCTCTTCTTGTTGGCCGAAAGAGACTCACCACCAAGGAACTTTCCGAAGCCTTGATCGGGATACCCGGGGAATCGACAACAGCCCACGCCTTGCTTAAGACATTCTTTCCCGACTGTAATAACAAGAAAGTAGTGCTCTTTTCGGATATGTTCAACCGCATCAACAAAGGAGAAATCGACTGCGGCGTTATCATTCATGAAAGCCGCTTTACCTATGAGGAGCAAGGCTTGGTTTGTCTCGCGGACCTCGGGGAACTGTGGGAGTGGGAAACAGGATTACCCATTCCACTTGGGGGTATCTGCGCCCTGAAAAGCCTTCCAAAAGAACTCGTCTTGGAGATGGAACAGGCCATCGTCAAGAGCCTGGAATACTCCCTGGAGCATTTCGATGATGCCCTCGAATTCTGTAAAAAATATGCCCAGGAAATGGATGAAACAGTACTCAAATCCCATATTGACCTCTACGTGAATGACTTCACCAGCAGCCTGGGTCCTACAGGTGCGCGAGCGATTCAGGTATTTGAGGATGCCATGGAAGAGATGCAGAAAAAAGATCCCCAGTGATCAGGGCTCATTTTCAAAGGAATTCTCTTCTACTTCAAGCCCAAAGACATTTTCCACGTTTTTAATCCGTTCCTGAAGTTTTGAAAAGAATTCCGGGAAAAAGTAATTCCATTCTTCATTAATGATGAAGTCCGGTTTGGAATCGGGTTCCCGCACGCACCGGAAAGCATGTAGGGCGAAGGTCATACTGGCCCGACGGTTCGTGATGGTAGCGAATTCTTCTGGAAATTCCCCTCGACCTCTCACCGCTCTCAGGAATCCCTGTTTTCCGATAGGATTTCGAAGAAGGGTTTGGAAACTTCCCCCTCCCTCCCCTTTCCATGGCAAGGTCCAGGCATCACGCATCCATTCAGACTCTCTACTGACAACCTGGTAAATTTCATAATATCCGCGGGTAGCTCCGGTAAGGGTATGCCTTAATTTTGGATTCACCTCAATTCCACGTACGGCCTTTTCCCACTGTGCCTCAGTGGGCAGATCCATGAGGTTGGCCTGACAGTAGGCTCTGGCATCATGCCAGCTTGCCTTCGCTGGAGACTGACTTTCCTCTGGAATCAAACCAGGAGGAAGAAGAGGTTTATGTTGGGAGTCTGAGAGAAATTGTTGAAATTGCTCGTTGGTTACCAGAGATTTTTGGATGTCATATCGATCGAGATAGAGAAGACTCTGCGCAAGAGAGTTGCCAGCGCCTCCACCGTACCACGTGATCCCAAAGGGAATACCGGTGAGTTCCTTTTCTTCTAGTTCGACGGATTCGGAGACCAAAAGCTCTCTGCGGCGCAGTTCCTCCAGAGATCTCTGACGAATCAGAGCTTCAAGTTTCTGCTTGTCTAATTTCTTTTGTTCCTCTCGAATCCTCTCCGCAGATTGGCCGGCACTTTGTTGTAAGAGTTCTTCACGGCTGGCCTTCTGCCTATATACCAGTTGTCTGAGCTTTGCGGGATCAAGATTGGTGACACTCGAAAAATCATAGCTGCTGTCCAGATCACGAGCACATCGAAAACCAACATCCCTCATCGAAGAGTCGGCCATGTCCACCCACTGAACAGACCCAACCCTCACCTCCTTGATTCCCGAAATATAGCTGCCCCCATACACTCGTCTCTTAGAATCTTGCTGAATAGTCCCGCTCTCTTCTTGGATTGGATCCTGGGTCCATTCCCGGACATTCCCGGCAAGATGAAAAACACCTTCTGGAGTTTTGAATTCCGGAAAGCTGCTAACTGGGAAAGAAGCGCTGGGGCTATACTGGAGAGTCCTGAAAGGTGCCTTCTGGAAGTCCGGGGAAGTATTGCCGAAGGGAAACTTTCGTAGGATTTCTCCCTGGGAAGCCCTCACTAGCTCTATGTAGGTGGGAAGCCGTTTTCCATAAAATTTGCAGAAGAAGGATGCATCATACCAATCCACTCCACTCACAGGCTGCTGGGGGGAATTCAGAGTATTGATTCGCTGCGAAAGTGGGGCACGCACTCCTGACCTTTTGACAAAGCCGGAGTATTGAACATTGGAAACTTCACTAGCATCGAGTAAGAAACCAGCCACCGAATGTGACGAACCGCCATGGTGTATTTTCATCTCCTCAAAATAAACCTCAGCTGGATTGGACCAGCAAAAAGAAAAAGAGGATAAAAAATAGATGAATATACCCAAACGCATTTGGTTTACCGGTCTCCTCTTTCCTATTCGGATTTCCGGGTCCGTTCATGAATCTTCCCGAGGGCTTTGTAAATTCTCTAGACCGTTAATAAGGCGGCTTACTCACCTGGATGACCAACCTCAAAAAGACTCCCCTGGGAGGAGCTCAGAATTCCTAAGTTTCCGAATTGACCGGAAATTCGGACAAATCGCTTCATTTTGGGTATATTTCCCCTGCTTGTGCTCAGACAATGCTATCGGAGAAAAATGAAAGAATCCAAATTTCGTAGGTACCAGGTTAGAAAAAAGACCCTAATTCAGATGAATCGGGAACACCCCTGGGTTTTTCATGGAAGCATTTCCACGGCTGCTAAGATATTTCAAGATGGAGACTGGCTACGCCTGGTAGACGGTACCAATGAAACCATAGGCTTTGGAATCTATTCTGAAGATGAACCCATCGCTATCCGCATCTTTCACTTTGGAGATTCCCTTCGAAATCGTTTTCTATTGAAGAAAATGCGCGAAATTTGGAAGAAAAAGAAGGATCTCTTAACCGAAACCGATGCCCTACGACTCATCCATGGTGAATCTGATCTTATCCCCGGTGTTACCGTAGACCTTTATTCTCACGTGGCCATCGTTCAATATTATTCAGCATCTACCTATACCCTGGCGAGACTCATCTCCTTTCTACTCCCGCATGTAGTTTCCGAACCTTTCGCAAAATCAATTCAGGTTCGCGCGGGGACTCGAATGGGACTTTCCTCCGCAAAGACCAGGCCCCCGAGATGGACTCGCGGCAGTGAAGTAACCAATGTGACGATACGGGAAGGACAATTTCACTACGCGGTAGACTTTGCCCATGGACAAAAGGGTGGCTTCTATCTGGACCTTCGAGGTGTTCGCCGCTATTTAGGTGATTGCGACCTGGAAGGAATGGAGGTGTTAAACATTTTTGCGTATACAGGTCCATTCTCCGTGATTGCTCTGAAAAAGGGAGCGAAGCGTGTGGTTTCCGTTGATCAGTCACGCCACGCTCAGGATCAGCACCTGAAGAATCTTGAATTAAATGGATTGAACTCAGACAGAGATGAACTAATCCGGGCGGATGCTTTTCAGTTCCTCGCCGATCTCGACACTTCTCAAAAATTCGACCTGATCATCATTGATCCGCCTTCGCTAGCGGCAAAACAAAATCAGGTCCCCCTGGCCTTAAAGAAGTTTGAACAACTTCATCGACTGGCCCTGCGTCATTTAAAGCCGAGATCCCACTGGTTTTCCATCTGCTGTACCGCACGAATGACCCGCGACCAGGTTGTTCAGACAGTGGGAAAGGTCTCTAAAGATCTGGTGGGAAAAGGAGAGACCCAAATCGTGGCCGAACTACCATCCGAGATCGATCATACGCTTTCAAAGAAGTTCCCCGAGGGAAACTATCTCACGCAGCTTGTTTTCTCCAACTTCAAGGAAGCCCAGGAGTCCTAAACGTGCTCAGTTACAAATCGTGATCCGTTGAGTCCAGATCCTCAAACCTGGCCTTGGAACTCTTTTGAAAGTTAGGTTCTCTATCTTCAAAGGCAGCCATTCCTTCCTCGATCAAATCAGGAATTTCCTCGTTATAGCGCCTGGAATGATGTACCAGGTGCAGTCGCTTTACACCTGCTTCCCGGGCAAGTTTTCCCGAAAGATAGGATGTACAGTGCTTGTGTCTGCGAGCATAACTCCAGTCCACATGGCGAAAAAAGGATTCAATGAATAACTCGTCCACGCCTCTAAAGAAGACTTCGAGTTTTTCATGATTTGGCCCCCCACCCAGGTGATCCATGGCATAACCCACGCTGTACCCCGGAGTCTCCTTAAGAGTATGAAAAAGCTCACCGGCAGGAACCTGCTGACCAAATATATCCAGGATGGTTTCTGGCTTTGATTGGCAATAGGCTTCCTTTAGATCCTTGATCCAGGGCCCCGGTTTGAAGGGAATCGATTCAATATTTACGGCGTTCTTTTCTCTCATACGATAGGCGATCGAGGGAATTTTATGATCCAGGACGCAGTGTTCCACGATCACCTTATCTAGTTCAAACAAGAACTTGCTCTCCTCCACTCCCTGGAATTCAACCTTCCATCGGGGGGGACACAAGCGAAAGTATTTATAGGACTGATCGTTCTGAATCTCTCGAACTTGGAAGCAGGAACCACCTTTTCCAATGAGATTCCAGGTATAGGCTTGAAGCTTTCCCTGAACGTTTTGCGCGATTCCCCTGGGGCCTGTGATGATCACAGGCTCCCTGGAGCCAGCTCGATTTCTGAGAATGGCATCAAAGTTCACAAAATGATCTACATGGGTATGAGTCACAAAGACTGCTTTGATTCTCATCACGTCAGAAATACTAAGCCGAGAGGCCATTCCGCAGTCAAAGAGATAACTGAACGAATGGTTGTCTGGACTGGCCATCACACAGATATCCTCATTCATTCGACTCTTGTTAACGCAGCTAATCATACCCAGTCCTCAAAACTTCGGGGGCGTATTTTACACTACCCCTCAGAAGCACGCATTGAAAACTCCTCCCTCGCCAATAGAGGGAATATTCCTCATTTGGTCTGCGGTCTTCAGAATTCTGACTCCTGGGAATCTCAAATTCCCCAATACAAACTCGCTCGTGCTGGAACGGCTTGAATGACAAAGTTGAGGAAAGCCACTAAAATGAGCCGCATTATGGAACTAGCTCAAGAAAATGAAAAACTGTATCGAATTAGGCACTCTCTTGCCCATATTTTGGCGCAAGCTGTACTCACCATCCGGCCAAATG
Organism: uncultured bacterium; assembly: GCA_964539825.1. Classification (GTDB taxonomy): domain Bacteria; phylum Muiribacteriota; class UBA6191; order UBA6191; family UBA6191; genus CAZIKF01. The sequence continues at coordinate 7,320 of CAZIKF010000036.1, read as the reverse complement.
CGGAACTAGGTTTCGGCCCCCCCATTGAAACTGGCTTTTACTATGACTTTTTGCTAGATGAGCCCATCGCCCCTGAAGATCTCAAAAAGATTGAAAAGAAGATGAAGCACATCATCAAACAAAATCAGAAATTTGAGCAGTTTGATATGGATGGGGATGAAACCCTTGATTTTCTAAAATCACACAACCAGCCTCTAAAGGCCGATTACTCCAGGGAACTTTCCGAGAAGTACGAACAATTGAGCTTTTTTAAGAACGGTCCGTTCACCGATATGTGCGAAGGCCCCCACGTGTCCAGCACCAAAGAGATCCCTCCCAACTGTTTTCAGCTTGATAACCTGGCGGGTTCCTACTGGCGGGGAGACTCGGACAATCAAATGCTTACCAGAATCTATGGATTGGCTTTTGAGAGCTCCGAAAAACTCCAGGAATTTCTCACCGAACGCAAGTTAGCCCAGGAGCGTGATCACCGGAAATTAGGCCGGGAATTAGAACTCTACATGATTGATGATGAGGTGGGTCAGGGACTTCCGCTGTGGCTTCCTAACGGTACGGTTTTGAGAGAAGAATTGGAAACCTATGCCAAGGAAGTTGAATTCCGTGATGGATACCAGAGAGTAGCTACTCCTCATATTACCAAGGAAAACCTTTATTACACTTCGGGCCACCTCCCCTATTACAAAGAGACCATGTATTCTCCTATTGAGATCGACGGGGAGAACTACTATCTAAAACCCATGAACTGCCCTCACCATCACAAGATCTTTTCGTTGCGGCCTCGTTCTTATAGAGAGCTTCCCCTGCGGTTGGCTGAATACGGAACCTGCTATCGTTATGAACAATCCGGATCCCTCTCTGGGTTGCTGAGAGTCAGGGCTTTATCCATGAATGACGCTCATATTTACTGTAGTGAAGAGCAAGTTCGGGATGAATTCAAAAAGGTACTTGAACTCCACAAGGAGTACTACCAAAGATTTCGAATCTCGCGCTATTGGGTTCGACTGAGCTTGAGCGCTCACGATAAAGAAAAATTTATCGGTGATGAAGATCGTTGGGGATTCGCCGAACAAATTGTTCGGGAGTGCCTTGAGGAATGCGGCATCGATTACAAGGCCGAGGAGGGAGAGGCTGCTTTTTATGGTCCAAAGGTGGATTTTCAAATCCGTAATGTCATTGGAAGAGAGGAAACCGCCTCCACGAATCAACTCGATTTCGCTATTGCGTCAAGATTTGGTCTAAAATTCACCGGGGAGGACGGAAAAGAACATGAGCCTTATATTATCCATCGCGCTCCCCTGGGAACCCATGAGAGATTCCTGGCCTTTCTCATTGAACATTTTGGGGGAGCCTTTCCCACCTGGATGTCTCCGGTTCAGGTTCGCCTCATTCCAGTAGCGGAATCCTTTGTTGAGTACGCAAATAGGCTTCAGGAAAAACTTACCGAGAATGGATTTCGTGTACTACTTGATGATTCTTCTGATTCTTTTGGCAAGAAGATTCGAAATGCTGTCACTAAAAAGACTCCTAATATGCTCATTCTTGGGGAAAAAGAACAGTCTTCTCAATCTGTGACCTGGAGACGCTACTGCACCAAAGTACAAAAAACAGTGTCCTTCGAAGCATTCTTGGCCAGTTTAAACGAGTCTCGAAGCAAACGTTTGATGGATAACTTTGAGGATGAAAGTATTCCTGTCTGGGCTCAGGAGGAATAAGCCTAAATGATTGCGATTACAGGCGGCGCGGGATTCATCGGCAGTGCCCTAACCTGGGCGCTCAATGAGCGAGGCGAGGATTCAATTCTCATTGTCGATGACCTCAGATCCGGGTCCAAATGGAAAAACCTCGCAGGGCTGAAGTTTCTCGACTTTATGTCACGCGAAGATTTTCTTCAGGCCATTTTGCAGGGTAAAGAGCTTGGACTCACCTCGGTACTGCATATGGGGGCCTGCTCCTCCACCACGGAGTCTGATGCGGATTATCTTCTGGCCAATAACTACGAGTATTCCAAGACTCTGGCAGACTATTGCCTCACCCGAGACCTGCGATTCCTCTATGCGTCTTCTGCCGCAACTTATGGAAGCGGGGAATGCGGTTATTCTGACGGAGCAGACCTGGCTACACTAAGACCCTTGAATATGTATGGCTACTCAAAACACCTTTTTGACCTATGGATGCACCGAAACGGTGGGTTGGGTAATGCTGTTGGTATCAAGTTCTTTAATGTCTGGGGACCCAATGAGTATCATAAGGAAAGCATGCGCTCCATGGTGGTCAAGGCCTATGAACAGATTAAATCCACCGGCGCGGTGAATCTCTTTCGCTCCTATCATCCCGATTATGAAGATGGAAAACAAATGCGTGACTTTTTGTATGTCAAAGACGCAGTTGGTATGGTTCTCCAGTTGTTTGAAAACCACAGTCTTCATGGAATCTTCAACCTTGGAAATGGTAAAACGCTCACCTGGATAGAATTAATTAGTCCCATCTTCACTGCCCTGAAACTGGAGCCTGAAATCAAATTCATTCCCATGCCAGAAGAGCTCAGGGACAAGTACCAGTACTTCACAAAAGCAGACATGAATCGGTTCCTGTCCACGGGATGCGAACAGGTTCAGACACCCCATGCTGAGTCCATCCGTGACTTTGTACTCAACTATCTGGAAAAAGATGCTTATCTAGATGTCCGTTCGTCTTAAAAAGGGAAACAAAATTTCAGGCTCTACGTACAGTTTTTTGAAGCACTGTTCTGCTTTCTCGGCGGTATCGAACTAAAGGAGCCCTAAATGCTGTTTCGGCTATTCTCTGTTTTTTCAATTTTTTCACTTTTCCTCACTTTTACCTTCAGTGAGGTCGAGCTCGATAAGCCCGGCTTCATCATGGGAACCTATCGCGGATATTACGAAAAGCATGTCGCGCCAAAGATGCATGAGATTGACTGGACAGAAAAAGAACTCGCGTCCAAATATTTCATGGATAAAGAAGGAGTCTTTCCTGAAGCCCTTCGACTCATTAAAACGGCAAAGAAGCAGATCTTCTTTGGGATGTACCTCTTCGGCGGAAAAATTGGCGATGACGTTATCGAGGCTCTACTTCAAAAACAAAGTGAGGGAGTCAAAGTCTACATGGTTCTCTCCAAGACAAAACAATCCTATGAGACAGCGCAGCGAAAGCAACAAAAGATCTTTGAGGATCTTTATGAAGCTGAGCAGGAAGGGAACCCAGTAGAGAAGCCGCCATTCATGCAGAAGGTCTCCAAGGCCAAAGCCCTGGGACTACCCGTTGTTCATGCGGAAACAAAGTTTATCGATGCCTGGGTGCCCGTGAGAGTCGATCACAGCAAGCTCATCGTAGTTGACGGAATTGAGGCCATGTTTGGCGGGATGAACTTTGCTGACACCGTTGCCAAGAATCGCGACACCATGGTGAGGGTTTCCGGACCTTTCGTTCAGGAACTGGAGAAAAACATCGCCAACCAATGGATCTGCGGATGGGTTAAGAACACCGATGGACTACTGGCCTACAATGAGGAAGCCGCGAGAAAACTCATGAATGAGCGACTCAAGGAACCAGGATACTCACTAAACAAAGCCCGTATGACGGTAACCGCTCCCTTCGCACGCAATAGTCGAGATGAACTGATCAAGCTCATTGACGCAGCAACCCACAGCGTATATGTGGAACAGCTTCTCTTCAATGACACCAAGCTTCTCAAGGCAATAGGAAGAGCAGCCAAGCGAGGAATCAAAATCCGCTTATTGCTCGACCCGGCTGAGCACCTTTATTACCGCGACTGGCATGGCGGGGCAAACAACAAGGCTGTCGCTCTCATCCAGAAGCTCAAGGAAGTTAATCCTGAACTCGATATTGAGGTGCGCTATTACGATGTAGGACCTGGCCAGGAACTACACATGAAGATGTGTGTCATCGACGAAAAGATAGTAGGTATTGGCTCCACCAACTTCACCAGCGGAGCCTTCCAATCCAACTATGAACTCTTCGCCCTGATGACCGGGGAAGGAATTGTCCGCGATTACCTCGGAATCTTCAATGGAGACTGGGATAACCACACCAAGGAATGTCCAGAGTATTTCTTTGGTCGGTGGTTGATTACCCTATTTTCAGACATTATCTTTTAGTGAGCCGATAACTGATACTTAGGCACGTAGCGGGGGTCCCACCAGCGGCCCCTGCTTGTCGTTCACTTCTAGAACTATACGATGCATAGTCCGTCGGCGCGATCAACAACCATGCACCACTGCTGAAACCCCAGCCACGTACCACGCACCAGTCATCGACTCACAGTTTTTTGGAATTTTTTAATTAGCCAGGCGCAACTACCCTACACCCTTCCAGGAAATACGCTTTTATTATCGCTAAACATGTGGTCATATAAGGTTTAAGGCTAAGCCTGAAACCCGTACTCTACAAGTCATCCTGCGGCTTGACCGGAGGATCCAGTATCATTTATTAGATCTGCATTGCTTTCGTCAAAAAGTAGTGTGACCCCTCTTTCTCTGTGGGATTTCATCATGAAAAACAAAACAAGGGATCAGACTAGAAATACCAACTCAGAAGCCTCATACGATGACCACTTTCAATGGTATTCCTTGTCAGTATCAACTATCCACGGCTTCAATTGCTTTTGCTTTGTGGGTGACGATAGTACTAATCCAACTGAGTTTCTGAAGTACTATCCATTTAAAAAATTTGTGATATTCAGGTACGAGGATTTAAAAGCCTATAGGAACCAAACTCTAAAGGGATTTTTCATCTCGGATGATGCCTTAATGGCAAATTTGCTAGACTTCATCCAACTAAAGAATATTAAGGACTTTGAGATCATCTTCATTGATGCCTATGAAGGCATGTACGTAGTTATCCCATCCGACTCAAGATTTCGGGAAATCAAACGCAGCATGCTAGGAAAGTGAGAACCGTCATAGTAATGGACTCTTTAAAATTGGAAGCTTCGTTTTTAGTGGATTTTGAGTTTTTTGAGCAGTTGATTTTGGATTTTCTTTCCTCTGGGGAAGTTGTGGACTGTGCGCATGATTTGGATCATGTTTTTCGTGTGGTTCGCTCGGCCAGGGAACTATGTGGTCAGGAAGAGGCTCAGTTGGATGTGGTGCTTCCGGCTGCTTATTTACATGATTGTTTTGGCTATCCTAAGAACCATCCAGATCGTAGGAACAGTTCCCTGGTTGCCGCTGACCTGGCTATTGATTTTCTTCGTGAAATTAAGTACCCGCTGCAGTTTCTTGAACAGATCCACCATGCCATTTGCACTCATAGCTATAGCGCTGATCTGAAACCAGAAACAAAGGAAGCTAAAATTGTTCAGGACGCGGATCGTCTGGATGCCCTTGGGGCAATTGGTATCGCTCGATGCATCCAGGTAGGGACCCTCCACCAACGGCCACTCTATTGTAGAAACGATCCGCTCTGTTCTCAGCGGGAACCCGATGATGGCTCCTATACGGTAGATCATTTCTTCGTAAAGCTATTGAAAATAGCGGATACCATGCAAACTGAGGCAGCAAAGGTAGAAGCAAAGAAACGCAAAGCGTTTATGATTGAGTTTCTTGACCAACTAAAAAGAGAAGTTTAAGAGGTTATGAGAATAGGGGGTCAGACTAGAAATTCTCTTGGAAATGTTCCACCAGCAGAATTCGAAAGTATGTATTATGAACAAATGGAGGGTTGGGAGATGGTAGCTTGACCCAACTTAAACTATCTCCGGTAAACTCTGGGCGGTTCAAGGAATTGAAGGACATCTGAATGCTGAAAGAACTACAGACATGGTATAAATCAATGTGTATTGGTGATTGGGAGCACACCTACGGGATTACCATTGAAACTATAGACAACCCGGGGTGGTCTCTCGAAGTTGAGCTAGCTGATACACCTCTGTATGAAAAGAAATTTCAAGATTTAAAAATTCAAAGAGACGATGAAGATGATTGGGTTATAGTAAAAGTTATTGATGGGAACTTCATTGGCTATGGGGGCCCACAAAGCCTAGAGGAACTTATTAATATATTTCTCGAATGGGCTAGCGACAACGAAGAGTAGGTCCACCTCGCTCAAAATGGGAAAAATAAGGGGTCAGGCTAGAAATTCTTTTTTTTTCGTTGCTCCCTTGAACTAACCAAAGACGTTTTTGAATTTCTTTTTTTCCTTTATTCTGTAGATGGAGAAGTCTCTGTCTATTGTAGCGATTTCCTGAAGGTTCAGTTTTTCTCCGAGGAGTACCAGGCAGGCATCGGCAAAATCCATGGGGAGATCATGGTATTTTTTCGTGAGTTCGTGGAGCCTTTCGAAGTCTTCCTGGTTGATTTCAGCAATCGTTACTGCGCCCCTCTTTACCCATTCCAGAAAATCTAGTTGGCAATTTCGATTGAAATCCAGGAGGTGTAAAACTTCGGTAATAGAAGCTAAAGAGGTTACTAATTCAGCTTTGTTTGCCCTTAAGAACTGAAGTGCCTGATCGTGATAGCGATCAGATTTATCGAACAAAGCAATTAGGGGACCGGAATCTACAAGGATTCGATTCATTTTATCTTGGATTTAAGCTTTTTCTTTAGGTGAGCTTTGCGATTGGATGATAGATCTCCTTTACCGCTGGAGTACTTGCCAAAGAATTGGTTTCCCAATTCCCAGGCATTAGGCTTTTCTAAACTTTGAAGGTAAGCTTCAATACTCCTTCTAACTAACTCAGATTTAGAAATACCTAAGAATTCAGCAGATTTAGTGAGATCTTTCTCAAGATCTGATTCCAGTCGTAGAGTTATCATTTTGAGTCTCCCCTGTATTACAAATTGTAATACATAATCCTCAACGTGTCCAAAATATCCATATATTTCTTATCTGTATAGTGGATTTAAGTGGCCTGGTCCCTAAATCAATTGCGTGGACTTGGAGCACTCCAGTAAGAACTAGAGGAAGAAGGCAAGTGCCCGCCATGAAGGCGGAAGCATGGATCCCGCGATCAAGTAGCGGGATGACAATTGGGGCGCGATAACACCAGGGCCGAAGGCCACCCTTCAACTATCCCGAGGCAAAGCGAAGGGCGCAGGAATAAGGCAAGAGCCCGCCATGAAGGCGGAAACATGGATCCCGCGATCAAGTAGCGGGATGACAAATGGGGCACGATGACACCAGGGCCAAAGGCCCCCTTCAACTATCCCGAGGCGAAGCCAAGGGCGCAGGAATAAGGCAAGAGCCCGCCATGAGGGCGGAAGCATGGATCCCGCGATCAAGTAGCGCGATGACAAATGGGGCACAACGACACCAGGGCCAAAGGCCCCCTCCAACTATCCC
>CAZIKF010000035.1:0-53266 GCA_964539825.1 uncultured bacterium | reverse complement strand
AAATGGGGATTCAGGCGGCTGCAAGCTCCACATCTCTGCTCATCGGCGGCTCCCGTAGCGCCGCTACGCCAGCCTTCTCTTCACAGGCTGTGGAACTTTCGCTCGCCCTCGGTCACCCTTTTTCCTTTGACGGTTGACAAAGCTATTTTCCGGATTATTATCTGAACCTCTCGAGGAATATTACACACAGGATAATTGGGCATTTTGTTCTTAGTTCAGGATGCCAAGGAGTTGCTATGAAAAGGGGATTGACTGTCACGTCGCTCTTGGTTGGGTTCACTGTATTTACTGGTCTTATCACTGCGGGTGATCTAAGCGGTCGCACACAAGGGGATAAGAGTATTCTTGTTTTTAAGCCAGTTATCGGTGAGCTTGAAGAATCCAGGTCAAATCAGATTTCAAGTATCATTGCCGCTCTTAAGACTTCCTATCGTACTCTCAATGACCTGCAGCTCAATGATGATATTAGCTTTGAGACCCAGGGTGCCTCGGGTCGATATGATCGGGCACTCAGTAAATTAAGCTCCGCTCTCAGAGCCCTTAAGGATTGGCAGGATGAAAATGGTGATGACGCCGGTCCTGAGAATTTCAGAGGTAGGGCCACCGTATATATTCGACAGCATGTGAGCAACGGTTGGCAGAGTGATGTTATCAGAGCCCTACCCTCCTTTGTGGGAGAAGGCGATATGGCGGCTATCAAGGCCATTGTTGATCGAATCAACTCCGGGTTCGTTGCAAATTTCGTCAGGGCATATTTCACCAAAACTCTGACAAAGCCCAAACGCAATAATCGCAAGGGTGCCGCGGGTGCCTATATTGTGGAGAACGTGAACCGAGGCTGGGTTGAGGCATGCCTTAGAATTTTGCCTGGCTTTCTGAGTGAAGATGATCTCCAGGCGGTTCGATCCATTGTTGATGAGACCTCGTCGGGTTTTGTAGCGGACGCTCTCAAGGATTATTTCCAGTAAGGTAAGAGATCCTGGCTTAAAACCTTCCTCACTGATAAGAGGTTATCTAGTGCAGGATTATTTCTCTGCATGACGGTTAAGTCAAAAGAAATGACCTTTTGGTTAAAAAGCTCTGAATCCCAGGTTTGAAGCTATTTCTTCCAATCAAAATCAATTTGATTCACCTCTACTCATGAACGACGAGGTCACCAGGACGAGATGGTTCCGCGGTACTAATATCCTCCGGTAATCACGATGCCTGATACTGAAGTCAGGGATGGATTCCTGATATTTTCTATTGGCACACCTCTTGCGAAGTAACTGGCGGTTGTGCGGAGACTTTACTGAAAGTGCCAGTCAGAAAAGTCGAAACGGATAGAAAGGCTGTGTCGGACATGAAATCATCCATCGGGAATCTAAAAGCAAAAAGTTGGATAGCGGTTATCACGGTTCTAAGTTCTCTTTCTTTGAACTTTGCTGATCAAAACTCCAATCTACCTGAGATGAGTTCTCTTCGGGCTCAGGCAAAAATCCTGAGTGTCGAAGATCAAAATGGAAATACGGCGCAAGTCCACAAGTCTAAATATGTTTCCTCAATGAGCGCGTCAAAGTTGAATTTTGTTCTAAGTGCTAAGGAAACCAAAAACCCGGTTTCTAGTTCCGCACCCCTGCAGTATTTTTGGGAGTTGGAGAGCGGAGATCCGATGAGCCTCACCCTATCTGCTGGAAGTGGTGAGAGAGTCAAAGCCCAGATTTCAGAATTGAAAATTGGAAAGCGGCACGATTACATCATTCGAATGACTGCTGTAGATGGATCCGGAATGGCTATGAGTGATAGTGCCCTGGTCCAGATATCGGTTACTCCAGAGAACCAGATCACCGTTGAACCCAAGAGAAGTGAGATGCCTGTCATCGATATATGGCAAGCTGCTGTTGACCCGGGTTTTTATGCAAGTGGACCGATGATCGTATCAGCTAAGCGCACTCGCTAAGATGGGAACAAGTATCCCCAAAGAGTGAATCGTTGACCCCCGTGTCAAAGTTATGACCTTTTGGTGAAAAACTTTGAAAGCCTTGATTGCATACGGGTTTGAAGGGTTCTATTCAGGGCCAGAGTTCTATTCTACAGACACCTGAGGTCAACAGTTAATGATCTGCTCATCCACTGCATTACCCCTCAAAACACCCTAACCTTTCGATTTATCCCCCTGGGAACCCGCCACAATTATTTGGCACACCTCTTGCAAAGGGATTAGCGGTTACCTGAAAGCTCCAAGGTTGTGCCAGACCAAAGAGATCAGGACCAACCGAAAGGCTGTGTCGGACATGAAAAATCGAATTGAGAATCGAATTTTTTCAAGGGTTAGACTTCTATCCCTCTATTTTTGTATTTGCGCACAGGGCTACGGAAGTCAGCAATTGCAAACAGTTGAAGCTCCGCTACCCTCCGTGAGGGCAGAGGCCGCTTCGGACTTCCTGACCTTGAAAGCTCATGCGAATATTCTTGAGATGATCAATCATGAAGGAGTACGCACTCCTGTTGAGGCTACAAACTACAGCACCCTGAACAGCTCAAAAGAAATGCGTTTTATCTTGAGTGCAGAGGGTAGCCAGAGCCCAGACTTACAAGGAGTATCAATCCAGTATTTTTGGGAGTTAGTAGGCGGAGACGGGATGACAATAGCCCTTTCTTCGGGGAGCGGACCTCGCGTCACAGCACTGGTATCAGGAATTTCCCCCTGCCTTCGAGCGGATTACATCGTAAGGGTCACAGCTATAGATAGTACAGGGATGAGAGAGGCTGACAGTGCTAATATCCATCTATCCGTAACGCCAGGCTTCCAGGAAGCTACCCAGGTAGCTTGTACAACCAAAGCCAAGAACCCGAATTTCAACTTCTCCACAGTGAAGGGTGATGAGCCCATCTTCCTGACGATCAAGTAAGAGCCAATCCACTGCGATTTGCTGCCGGTCATGTTCAGCGTTGTCAGTTCAAGAACCTGGTCCCAACAGTCTTAGTAAAGACTCTAACCTCCAATTCTTGCCGTCATACCTCGACTGCATCACGGGACCGGCAGGGACGCACAAAGGTGCAATTTTTGGCTTCATCCTAATCTCAAAAAGATTGGTACAAATTTTTAATCAAATTCATTGCTTTCGCGCAATAGTGATAGTGCGGAAATTTTTAAGAATGCAAGCTGTTTCTTGCGTCTCTAAGCATCCTCGAAGCAATGATGAAATCTGATTTAGCAAGAAACTGAGATTCCCGGATCAGTCTGCAATTATACCCTTGCAAATAGCTCTCTACAGCGCATGATTTTACCTGCGGAATTCTCAGCATGTAGAGCTTACCTGGCTCAGGCTGCCATCAGGTAAGACCTGGAATCTTGATGTCAGCTACAACGAAGTAAATTAACAAGCCGTACTGCTCATCGATTCTCCGACATTTAAGGATTACCCACCCGAACCAGATTCCAGCAAAATCGGACACCCTAACTCTTGACAGTTTGTAACCGATCGGTTATTTAAGTATAGAAGAGTTTTCTAAAGGGATGATTTATATGCTGTTGGACTGGACTATTCATATTGTACTTTGCCTGGTAGGGGGTTTCCTCCTTACCGAGATCGCTGGTTATTTCATACATCATCTCCTTCACAGCAATGCCATACACTGGCTCAGTCGTTACCATATGATTCATCACTTAAGAGATTACGGACCTGGGAAGTCCCTGCGCAGTGAAAAATATATCTGCTCTGCTGATGGCAGGGCCTCCATTCTCGATTTTGGTTTTGAATGGGTGATTCCAATCCTAACTCTTCTGGTAGGTATGGAAGTTGTCTTCGGATTTTTTCAGGCTCACATGGTGACGCGCGTACTCTTTCCGGCATTTTGTCTTATTTACGGGTATTTCTCTTTCTCAATGATGCATGACGCAATGCATCTCAAGAATTGGTGGATGTTAAAGCATCCCTTTTTGAAAAAATGGTTCCTCGCCGCGCGGCGCTCCCATGATCTACATCACATGATCATAGCTGATGATGGACTCATGAAGTTTAATTTCGGAATTAGTTTCTACTTTATAGATAAGATCCTGGGAACCTTTACAAAGGAAGGTCAGAGCTTCAATCAAAAGGGATATGAACAGGCATTGAAACGTTATGATTATGTGCTCTGAAACTGGATCTAACCAACATTTTTTAGAAATAGGCCAAACAGGCTTAGTCCGACCACCAGGAGAAGTTTGAACCTCTGCATTACAGAAAGAACTTCACTGCTTCTCCAGGAGTGAATGTGATAGCTGTAAGCAAGTAAACCCAGGCAGATTATCAGGTGGACCAGAAACTCGATAGGACCGCCGGAGAGCGGGAGATAAGTTAGCTTTAGATAGCGAGCGAAGGCAACGCTGCAGACGGCAACCAGGGCACTATTGGCCACAGCTGCCAGATAAAGCCAGAGCAAGTCTAGTTTGCCCAAACGACATCGTTTGATTCCATCCCAGGTAACCAGAAAATGAGCGAAGACGAAGCAGGGAAAGTAACCCAGGGAAAGTACAATCCAAATCATGATCGTCACGAAAATACTGGTTTGGTCCATACAACCTCTGCTAGAAAAATTGCTGCCAAAATGCGGTTTTGAATTCATATCAGCTCCCTGCCAGGTCTTCGCTCACTAAAGAGAATGACTGAGGATTGTCATAGAAATGTCACCAGGTCGGCCCAATTTGTTAAGATTCAATGGCTAAAAAGAGTTGAAGATAGTATTGTCAGATATATAATTCAGGGTTTGGTTGCAAGGCGTTAGATTTCCCCTTATCATCACCAATAGGGGTAGGGGGATAATGCTGAAACGTATTCACAAATCAGTTGTGCTGGGATATTCTCCCCAGGTTCTGGCTGGTTTGACCACCCTTCTGGGATTTACTGTTCTCTTCGGCTGGTTTACCGGTAATGTTTCCCTGACGAAAGTAGATCCCGCTTTTGTTCCCATGCAATTCAATACAGCACTGGGCTTTTTGCTCTGTGGCACTGGGCTCTTCGCCCTGTGTTTCGGTTGGTACCGGACTGCTGCGATTCTCGGGATTCTACTGGTTGCCCTCGGGGCTCTGACCCTAATTGAGTACCTCCTTGGAGTTCAGATTGGTATCGATGAACTCTTCATGAAACATCCTCATGATCCCTTAACTTCCCATCCGGGCCGTATGGCACCCAATACAGCGCTTTGCTTCCTTTTGAGCGGTAGTTCATTGATTTTTGGAATGGTTGAATACCACAGAACTTCTAAGGGATCCATGATCGCATTGCTGTCTGCTCTAACCCTCGGTTTGGGAACGGTTTCCTTCTATGGCTACTTCGCTGGAGTCGAAACTGCCTATGGATGGGGGAATCTCACACGTATGGCTCTTCATACTGCCGCTGGATTCATCGGCTTTGGGGCTGGCCTCATTGCCTGGGTATGGACCAGGGTACATCCCACACCAGGGATGATACCGCACTGGTTTCCCCAGGTAGCCGCTGTGGCTTGTGTTTGCATTACGGTCTGTCTCTGGCAGAGTTTTTATGCCCGCGACAACCTGCAGATTAAGAACAGGGTTCTTCAGGCAGAACAGTCCGCAGGTAAGCTCATTGAGCATGAGATCAAGGTTCAAGTCCACGCTATAGAGAGAATGGCGCGAAGATGGTCAGGACCCGGAGAGAAATCAAGGGAAATGTGGATGGAGGATGCCGGGAATTACATCAAGCACATTACAGGAATGTTGGCCATGGCATGGATTGAGCCGTCCGGAAATTCCAGGTGGCTCGCGGGCTCTAGTCCCGTGGCGGAGTCTACCAGCCTATATTCCCAGTTTGCGCCAATAGTTAGGCAATATTTTCATGAAGCCAGAAACCAAAGAGAGACAACCCTGTCGAGTGTAGTGGGGAATGCTCAGAAGGAGAGCAAATTCTTTGTCCTTGTTCCCATTTTCAAAGAGGAGCGGTTCCTGGGTATCATCTCGGGAGTGATGGATCTCAATTCCATTCTGGACGCACTGCTTAAGGACTTTGTTCGGGGCTTTGAACTCAAGCTATACGAGGATGGAAACCTGATCTATGAGCGCGGGGAAGGCACCATGGCAGAATTATTCAATGCCAGGGGTAAACTGCATTTGCGAAACCTGGCCTGGAATACCTCAATTGGAATGAGCGCAAAATCCTTAAGATCGGAAGGGTCGCTCTTACCAACAATGGCGCTTGTAACAGGAATCTTCATTTCGATGCTCTTTTTCTGGGCTTTGCGCACCTTACGCCGTAGCGAATATCTGGCTCGTGAACTACTCACTGCCAACCATGACCTGGGAACTCTTTCCACAGAATTAAAGAGATCAAACAAGGATCTTAATGACTTTGCCAAAATCGCCGCGCATGATTTGAAGGCTCCAATCCGGTTGATCTGTGGATTTTCAGGACTATTGGAGAAAAACCACAGGGAGGAGTTGAGCCAGGACGGCAAGGAATTTCTTGATCATATCAAGATAGCGGCATCGGATATGCAGAATCTTGTCAGTAGTATCCTGGAGTTGGCAGGAGTGGGAGGAGCGAACCGTCCCTTTGAGTCGGTAGATCTCGGAAAGCTCGTGAAGGAAGCGGCGAAATTGAGAGAAATTCAACTTGAGGAAACCGGGGGGGAAATCGAGATAGGCGTCTTACCGACAGTTTTTGGAGACCCGATTCAGTTGAAACAAATCTTTCAAAATCTGATTGGAAATGCGATCAAGTACGTTCATGAAGGGGTGGCCCCCAAAATCTTGATCAAAGGTAAAACGGAGGATGTCTCGCAGTCTCACGATGGTTTGAACCAGAAATTCCATGTCATCAGCATCGAGGATAATGGTATTGGTTTTAATCCAGAGGACACGGAAGAGATTTTTCTTCCTTTCCGTAGACTGGTTAGTTCGAGTGAATATGAAGGATCGGGGATCGGTCTGGCGACCGTCAAGAGAATCGTGGAACGTCATCAGGGCACAATCAAAGCGCAGAGCATTCCCGGGAAAGGATCGACCTTTGAGCTGAGACTACCCTGCAGAGGCTCCTGAGACTGGGACTATGAAGGGCTAAGCGGTGTAGTCACTGCGTTGCCAGGTGGTTGACCACTGGTGATTCCAGACCCCCCTCTAAGTTGAGCAATGGAATCAAACAGTTTCGAATTTAAGGAGAATTGGGACAAATGACTTCACTTTGGGTTTATAATAAAAGCCGTTTCACTAAGTCGGTCCAAAGTTACGGTTTTTTTATGTACATCTACGAAGGCAGATCATGACTTCGACGGTTCTAATGGTCGATGATGAGCCTTCGATCTTAAGTCTCTACGGTGTTATTCTTACAAGAGCTGGTGTTCCATCTATAAGGACAACCAATGTTACGACCGCTCTCAATGAGCTCAGACACTCCGAAATCGCATTGATCATTTCAGATCAGGAAATGCCAGCTATGAAAGGGCTCCAGCTTCTTGAAGAGGCAAAGGAGATTTCACCCGAGACTATCCGAATCATGCTCACTGGTCATCCTTCCGAATCCCTGGCGATAGATGCCATTAACCTGGCTGCTGTCCACAGGTTTCTGGTGAAACCAGTCAAATCCAAAGAATTCCTTGAGATCGTCCAAAAAGGCTTAGAGCAATACGGATTCACCTCTAACAAGAGTTCGGCAAGTGAATTGAAAGAAATCAGGATAGAGCTTGCCCAGTTGGTAAGTGGAATGGTCTTATCAAGAGAGTTGAAAACAGAATCTGGCGTGCTGCTCCTGCCAAAAAACGCTGAACTCTCTGTAAACCGGATCTCTTTGATAAAAAACCATCAAGAACGGGATCCTATCTTCGGAGAGATCTTCATTCATGAACCGAGTAAGAAGGTATAGCAAGAGTGAAATCAGGTTTTTCGCGAGTTTCTACTCCCTGTTCAAGACCTCACCAACCGCTTCAAGTACTCTACTGCGTGACAGGGGCTTTTCTAACAAAGTAATCCCTGGAAGTAAATGACCTTTCTCGTCAGTTAAGCCTTCTTTGACAATATCATGGTCAGCGAATCCGCTCATATAGATTACCTTAAGATCTGGGGATAAATCTCTTAATTGTCTGGCTACTTCAACCCCTGATCTTTGCGGCATTACTATGTCGGTTAACAGTAAATCGATTTCAGATCTATTTTCTTTAAATACGAACTCAGCTTCTTCTACATCTGAAGTTTTTAAAACCGTGTATCCAGACATTTCAAGAACTTTGGATACAAAACCCAGGACCGTGATCTGATCGTCTAGAACCAGTATAGTACCGGAATTTTGCCCAGTGATGGCTTTTTCTTCTGTTTTAGAGCACAGTTGCTTCTCTTCTGTGACCGGGGTAGGGAAGAACACCCGAAAAGTAGTTCCCACCCCAAGTTGGGACTGGAGCCAGATTCCCCCTCCAGACTGCTTTAGAAGCCCGTAAACACTGGAGAGTCCCAGTCCGGTCCCGGTACCCTGGTCTTTGGTGGTAAAAAAGGGCTCAAACACCCTCCTTGATGTCTCTTCGTCCATGCCGATTCCATTATCTACAAACTTCACCTCTGTGTAGGTTCCTGGCTCCAGGTCAAGATTAAAGGTTGACTCATCGATATCTACAACTAAAGTACCTGTTTCGATGATGAGCTTACCCTTTTCCGTAATTGCATCAAAAGCATTGAGAATCAAGTTCGTCAGAATCTGTTCGACCTGCCCTGCATCAAAGTAAATGGGTGGAACTTCTGAATTCAGTGAACTCACAATCTGGATTTTGCCAGAGGTTAAAACCGCTGTAATAGAGACCACCTTTTCGATGATCTCTTTGATATTAAGAACCGAGGGACTTAAGAATTTCTTTCTGCTGAAGGCAACAAGTTGCTCCGAGAGTCTTCCCGCGCTATCAGCAGCATCACTGACCTCCTGAAGAAATCCTCTCTCTTCTGAACTCTCGGGCAAAGAATCAAGACAAAGTTCTACATAACCTGAAATCACAGTGAGAAAATTATTTAAATCGTGGGCAATTCCCCCGGCAAGTCTTCCAATGGATTCCATTTTCTGGGTCTGCTGCATTTTCTCCGCGATCTGGCGGGTCTCTGTGGAATCAAAGGCGATGCCATATCTAAGCCCGTTCTTTCCTACGTATGCTCCCCATGACAGCCATTTATAGGTGCCATCCTTACACAGGTAACGATTTTCAAAACGAGCTGTGACTCCCCCGGTTTTCAGATGTTCCACCTGTGCTTCCGTACGGGGAACATCATCCGGGTGGATAAATTCAAGAAAAGATTTGGATTTTAACTCCTCCAGGGTGAATCCCAGTGTTTTTTCAAATGCGGGATTCAAGACCTTGAAATACCCATCGTCTGAAACGATGCACATCAGGTCCCTGGAGGTATTGAAGAGATCAAAAACCCGCGAGCGAATATTTTCCTCGGTCTTGATTTCTACCATTGGGACCTTGAATCCATAAAAATGACCCTTCTATTGTTCTAAAACGGATTTGACTCTGGCCAGAAAATTCTTGGGTTTGAAGGAGGACTTGGTAATAAAACCTGCGACACCTGAATCAATGGATTCCTGAACAACCTCCGGTGAACTATCCCCGGTGAGCATCAACATCTTGATTCTCCGAGGCTGGAGCCTTTTCGCGAGCTTAACCCCCGAGAAATTTGGCATATTTACGTCTGAAATGACGAGATCTACATCTTGTTTACCCAGTAAAGAGAGAGCGTGAAAAGCGTCCTGTGCTACTTCGACGTGATAGCCGGCTCGTTCCAATACGGCGGACAACATCATGAGGATCTTTTCCTCATCATCCACAACCAAAATAACCTTGTTACCGTTTTCGTCCAATTTCGTTCCTTCACCAAGGATTATGGTCAACTCCAATCCTTAGTTTTAACCCGGAAATTCTACCGTAGAATCTTCAATCCTGTCTTCTCTTGTTTTGAATTCAGACGGTCACTTTCGCTACCAGGTCTGTTCCTTCAGGTCTGCTCCATCCATTGGAGACATTTTTCCATCTGTTCTGCCGCCTCCTCAAAGCTGCCGGACCAGGAATTTCCGTGTCCTGGTAGCAGAAACTGGAAGGGGAAGGAAGCCAGCCTTCTCATGGAATGCTTCAGTTCATCCCAGGAATACCAGCAAGCACCCTTAAAGGCGTGGAAATGCCGCAGGGAATTCGAAAAAGCAAGGTGATCACCGGAGAAGAGAAACCGGTCCTGGTACAAGAAAACGATTGATCCTTCCGTATGCCCTGGTACCGGGATGATCTTGAGATCAGGATTAAGTTGCACAGGCTCCTTCGCCTCAAGAACTATCTCAATACCTTCAAGTTTTCCCAGGTCGCCTCTATGGATCAGGCGCTCGCATCCAAAGTGCTTTTGAAATTTTTCGTGATCGCCAACATCATCAATATGAGTGAGCAGCATGGTCTTGATTCCACCGAGCTTCTCGATATTTCTAACCAGCGGAGCGGCAAACCGAGGCGAATCAATGAGCATATTCCCATAATCGCTACTGATGAAATAACTGGCAGCACCAAAGGAATTTTCAATGTGGTAGCCACAGTGATAAACATTCTCACGGATAGGATGAGGAAAACTATGTACAGCTTCCTTTAGTAAGGGACTTTTCTCAAGCATTCCAATGGACGCGGTAGGACATGCCACAAGTGCCTGTGCAGTCCGTA
This sequence comes from uncultured bacterium, assembly GCA_964539825.1. Classification (GTDB taxonomy): domain Bacteria; phylum Muiribacteriota; class UBA6191; order UBA6191; family UBA6191; genus CAZIKF01. The sequence continues at coordinate 42,616 of CAZIKF010000035.1, read as the reverse complement.
AAATCTCCCCATCTCCTTCGGGTTGCTGAGTCACCGCCGATTGATCCCCAACTCGGGCAAATACCTCAGGTGCCATCCAACGGCAGGTATTACAATCAATACAGGTGGAATCCACAAAGAAATTTCCAGCTACATTCTCGGCGCGACTCTTATCAAAGGAACCCATATCCCCATCCTACACGCCCCGCAAGGAGCCAGCCAATGAATGTCATTCTGAAAGAATTTGTATTGAATGTGTTTTATTTTTGGTCTATACCGTGAGAGGTACTTCGATCAGGGTAATTTCAGCAAGGGATATGACATCGAAAGAAAGGAAGATCTATGGTTGCTAAGAAAAAAATACCTGAGTTCAAGACTGAAGAAGAAGAGAAGGAGTTCTGGGCATCCCACGATTCTACCGACTATATAGAATGGGAGGGTGCTCAACATGTGGTTTTCCCAAACCTGAAACCCTCTCTTAAGACCATCTCACTGCGCTTGCCAGAATCCTTGTTAGCAGCAATTAAATCTTTAGCCCATCAAAAGGATGTACCCTATCAATCACTAATGAAGATTTACTTATCGGAGAGAATTGAACAAGAACTGCGCGAGAAATAGTGAGAGCCGGAATCCTCATCAGGGTTGAAGTGTCCAGGGCCACAGCGTACCGACCACAGAATTGGTTTGATCATTTCCTAATTCCATCAAGAACCTCAACAAAAGCGAAAGCCGATCAAAGAGAGGCAAGAGTAAGAAAGCAAAAAAACAGAAGAAAACCGTGATGCGAGGGCTGGTGCGTGGTGAGGTTTTGAGGATTCAGGAGTAGTACATGGGGGTGGTTCGTGCGAAGGAGGTAGCATCGCTACCTTCGCCAAAGGAACCGCTTCCAGGTGCTGCTCATGGAGCCTCAAAAGCTCATCAAAGCACCAGTCCTCGCATCACAACTGAAAAGCGGTCTGGGCCAGTTCGTCGAGGCTTAGATTCTTCTTGAAGCGATCCTCGGGAGGAACTTCAAAAAATTTGGCGGGATTTGGATCTTTGCCGGCATAGATGCTTTCAATCATCCAGGTCTTAAGCTCGGAGGCTTCCTCAAGATCGGTTCGTTTCTCCCATACCTTCATCCCCACATTCCAGCGAAATCTACGCTCCTTTAGGAGATCCTTGGTCTCAAAGGGGGCTTTGAAGGCCCGGATGAGCACCTCGGGTTCCTGGGCATTTCGATTTAGAGTTTCCAGGTAAGGGTGTCCGTTCAAGTCGGATTCAAATCCAAGTAGATTTACCGCAGCTTTTACGTCGGTCAAAGCCCTGTGCGGAGTATAGAAAAAGCCATGTTCCATACAAAGATGCGGAAGGCTTGCACAGGAACATCCTTCTCTACGCCAGGGAACCTGGGACATGGAGCATCCCCAGATCTTTTCCTTACTCACCTCTAGAATCGGATCCAGGAATCCTCTGTCGAAAATGGCATTATGCGCCAGGATCAGACTGGAATCTTCGAAAATTCTATAAACCTTTTCCCATGCAATTTTCTCACCCTGTACCATCTCAGTGCTGATCCCGGTGAGCTTAGTGATCTCTGGAGGCACTGGTCCTCCAGGGTCCTGGAAGGATTCATACTCCGAGATGATCTCCACGATTTGACCGTTACGAGAATCGAACTCAAATGTCAGAATTCCTATTTCAATGATTTTATGAATCGCTGGATCAAGGCCGGTAGTTTCTAAATCCACATAGCTTGCCCTGACCAGTTCGGCGTTTTCATTCCTGGGATGAGTGGGAATGTCGCCATGAAACCTTTTGAGAAGAATAGTTTCACCATCTTTAGAATGTTTCAGTGCTTTTAGCATTGTGACTCCTGTCAGTGCAATCCAGTATAAGTGTATGGGTTTAGGACCTTGATTTCCAGTTTCAAGGGGCGAAATCGGCAATAACCCGGTCTGAGTCCAGGTTCATAGGAATTGGGTGGGAAAGTCTGGCTATGAAATCAGACTTCTCATCAAAGTTTAGCCATCCAATTGCCATGTAGCGATCTCGCAGGAAAGTGGCCATCCGAACGGAATAAAGGTTCTCTCCATTGCCCAGTACGATGCCGGTTTGATTTGCAGGTCGATAGGACCCATATAAATCTTCACTTACATAGCAATGAAGTCCCGATGTAGGTGTCCTGATTTTTGCGAAATCCGGATGATAACAGCGGTCCCAGGTGGAGAAAAACAGGTAATACAGCCCCTTGTAATGCAGAATTTGCGGGGTTTCAAGTTCATCGTAGTGGCCCGGTGCGAATAATGGTGGCTGGATTTCCCAGTCGATGAGATTTTGGGAGCGCGCCAGCCCGATGCAGCCGTTATACAGTCCCGGTGGATTGGACCTTGCTGAGAATATCATGATCCAGTCTTCGCTCTGCGGGTCCTTGAAGATGTAGGGATCTCTCCAGGTGGGGGGATTGCCCACCTCATTTTGTTCTTCTCCGGTAGTATCGTAGAGTTCCGGGTCATGAGGCAATATGGGCTGCTCGGAAACCCGCTCAAAATTCATCAGATCAGTGGATATAGCCAGGCCAATATTCTGTTTCCAGAATTCACCGGTATGCCTTCCCGTATAAAATAGGTAATACTGTCCACCATAGTGCAGAGTGAACCCGGTCCATAGTGCCATTGAATCCCATGTACCTGGCTTTCCCGGGCTTAAGATCGTCCCTTGTTGTTCCCATTGGTAAAGGTCATCAGAGACTGCATGACCGATAGAGACGGCATTATGGTGTCTTAGATCATGATTACCATCACGGGCAGCCTGTAGATAGAAGGCATGAACACGCTCCTCGATTGCCATGAACCAAGGATCCCAGAGGTACATTCCGGCAGGCGCGTAATGAGAATCTGTATCGGACGTTTTAGACTCCATAAAAATCAGGATTTGATAATACGTTGGGAGAATCTAATTATCAACGTAGGAAATCTGAATCAATTGGAACAATGGAAACAAGTGAAGCAACTGAATGAAAAATGAATCGCCCTGAGTTTAGAGCTTGACGAAACCTCTTTCATCCATAAAATATTCGAAATCAAAGATTGGTGGGAAAAATGCGTATAACCTTTAATTTTCTTCCTATCCTGGCCTTTCTTCTAACCTTGTTCTCTACCTCCCTTCAGGCGGTTGAGCGCTTCGAGTTTCCCGATAGGGCAGTGGAAGTTTCCGGAAGGCCTTTGGAAGCATCTCTTTCCAGGCTGGTTCAGGCTTATTGCGACCATAAAAAGTCAACGATGAATGATCTGGATAAGTCCCTGTTTCAGGACTATGAGTTGGATCGAGACAGGATTCTCAATCACATTCTCGAAGAAAGTCTCGTATCGGACTTTGTGAGTTTTCTTCAGAAAGCAGATCCCGTTTCACTACAAGCTTTGCGGGAAATTTCTCACCTTCTTGTCTCCAGGCTTCGATTCAGTGCCCATGGAGTGAATCAAGACTCGGGACTGGCTTCTCAGATCCTGGAGCTAATCCCTTCGGCTAGCCTATCGGCAACCTATGAATATGCCTACGGAAGAGAGTTGGAGCGTAAGGCTATCAAAGAGTATGAGGTGATTCATCGCAACACCTTTTTTGAGAATCGGGAACATCGCATTGACATAGATGTAGACTTTTTAGGTCCGCTCAAAAAAGTTCTCAAGGCGCTTAAAGTGGAAAAGAGCTTTTCGTGGGTGTGGAAACAAAAACTCAGGTTCGCCTATAAAGCCTGGTTTAAACACTACAAAAAAGTCTTTGCCCGTACCCTTGGATTCTATGAAAAGGTTAGTGTGAAGATTGAGATACTTCGCCGCAAAAGAAGCTTCTGGGGTACCGGGGAATGGGAGTCCCATGGTCATACCTATATCACTCGTGAGGAGCCTCGAGCCTTATTGACCACCGAAGCCAGAGAACTCTGAGCGCGACTTTCGCCATTATTCCCATTCACCTATCTCTTGCAGTATACTGGGCCTCGCATTTTTATACGGAGGACCTGATGTTAACTGCTAAGATCATTACAAACTTTGGAGATATGGAAGTGGAACTTCTGAAAGATTCCGCTCCCAATACCGTGGCAAATTTCGCCAGCCTGGCACAGCAAGGATTTTATAAAGGCATCACTTTCCATCGCGTGATTAAGGATTTCATGGTACAGGCGGGATGTCCTGATGGTCTGGGCTCGGGAGGACCTGGGTATTGCATCGCTGATGAGTTCTCTGAGGACTATCGTCATGAATCAGGAGGGCTCCTCTCCATGGCCAACCGCGGTCCCAATACAGGCGGCTCCCAGTTTTTTATCACGCTGGTCCCGACACCCTGGCTTGATGACAAACACGCGATTTTCGGTAAGATTAAAACAGGTGATGATGTTCTTCAAACCATTGGTAATGTAAAGACCGAATATGGAGATAAGCCCGCGGAGCCGGTGATGATCCAGGACATTGAGATTTATGTGGATGGTGAGATGGTGCAGGAAGATCTGCCTGAGCCTGAAAAGATCGAAGCATGAGAATCCAGTACTCTGTCCTGACCGTTTTTCTGGTATTGGCAAGTACTCTTTTTTCTAAAACTATTGTTATTGATGATGATGATTCCCGTTGTCAGCTCAAAGGAAACTGGGCTGATAGCAGGGGTAATAATCCTGAAGGAAAAATCTTTGGATGTTCGGGCTGCGTCAATGGCCATTATCACTATACGAGCAGTCATGGAAAATATAGCCGCACAGGTTCTGAACGAGCCATTTTCCGTCTAACTGCCAATCAAGCCGGGCGCTACAAGGTCGCAGCGACCTGGAGAGAGACTCAAAACCGCTCAAGCCGCGTTCGTTACGAAGTAAGGTCCCAGGGTAAGGTATTTGCCTCTAAGACCGTCAACCAAAGATCGGGTAGTTCAGAGACCTTTGGAACCTATTCCTTTGAGGCCGGAGCTGTGATTGAAGTGGTCATGGCCGATGATGGAGGAAGCTCCGCCAGTGTTGATTCCGCTCGTTTCACCTACATGGGAGCTGGTTCAGGAAATGGGGATGATCCCGGCGGCGGCGGCCTTGATGATATTTTTGGACCAGGTCCGGGAAATTCACCACCAGCAGGATCTTCGGATTCAGTGGAGCTTTCCTCCTCGAACCAGGGAACAAAATCCCTTGAATTTCCTGAGGGCGGCACCCTGAAAACTCGCTCCAGGTTATCCACCTATGGGAAAGCCAGCCTGCGGGTCATCTTGAGACTCGCGGATGGATCTCAGCGAGAGCTTCTATCCTGGAATCGTCAGAATGACAAAGATTCCTCAGCCCTACAGGTCGAGGGCCGTAAAGATCCCAATTCCATGAGCGAGGATTCTCCCGGTGATTTTTCACCGGCGGAGGTATCCCATAGTTTTCCTATACCCGCCGGTGGCGTGATTGTGGGGAGCCTTGGCGGAAATTTTGGAGGAGCCCGCTCTGTCCTGGTCCTTAAAAAGTCTGGATCCCCTGGATCTGGTTCAGGAGGAGGCCGCGGAGGCGGAAATGGTGGCTCCACAGGTTCAGGTGGCGGTTCAGGAGGCGGTTCAGCTAGCCCGGGGGTACCTGGGGGAGGTTCTGGAAGCGGGGCTGGAGGAAGCCCTGCTGGAGGCGGCGGGGGAATCCCTCCCGTGAAACCGCCTGGGAAGAAACAAGTGGTTGTGGATGACTTCTCCTCAGGCTGCAAACTGGTTGGGAACTGGGCTGATAGTAAGGGGAACAATCCCGAGGGAAAGAGCTTTTCTTCCGGCGGAACCGTGGCAGGTACCTACCATTACACCAGTGCACATGGGCGCTGGAAGCGAACAGGCAGGGAAGAGGCGATCTTTACTCCAAGGCTTGGCGCGTCTGGAAAATGGAAGGTGGAAGTTTCCTGGAGGGGAACCTCAAATCGTTCTTCAAAAGTGACCTACGAAGTGCGCCACAAGGGTGGAAAAAAGAGGGTCTCTTTCTCACAGAGATCCAAAGACATGACCTGGAAAAACCTGGGAACATTTTCCTTTGATCAGGGAACCTCAGGCTCCGTGGCAATGGTTGATGACGGCGGTTCTTCTGCTTGTATCGACGCGGCACGATTCACCTGGGCAGGTCCTTCGGGACCAGGTGGAGGTACGGGGGGCGGCTCAGGATCACCTGGGGGAGGTTCGGGTGGCGGAACAGGAGGACAGAGTTCACGACTTGATAAATCCTCCAAAGGTACCCAGACCATAAAAGTAGATGGACCTGGAACTGCGGAAGTTACCGCTTATCTTTCCACCTATGGACCCGCGGAATTGAGTGTAGTCATCAAGAAAGCCAGTGGTGAGACTATTGAATGGATTTCCTGGAGTAGAAGGAATGACAAAGATTCGAGTCCTATGCAGGTCTCTTTTAAACCTCGGCGTTCGTCCATGGCCGATGAAGGCGGTGGTGATTTTTCACCCAGACCTACCACCCTAAGTACAGATGTAGAAACTGGAGATTCGGTGATCCTGACTCTGAAGGGTCGTTTTGGAAACGCGGATCCTTACCTGGAGCTCAACCTTAATGGCGGCGGCAGCCCGGGTGGAGGAAGCGGGGGCGGCTCTGGAGGCGGTCCAGCCCAGCCCGGCGGTTCACGACCGGGTGTGCTTAGTGTTTCTTCCGGAAAGTTTGAGGTAGGGGGACAGCCGGTGACCCTGGTAGCCTACGGATTTTACGGGATTTTTGCTGATAGCGGGTTTGACTGGAAGGGATTCCTGTCGAAGATCTCTCGTTCGGGCATTAATATGGTGCGTGTCTGGGTCACCTACCAATGGGCTGAGGATCTTCTTCCCTTTAAGAGAGCCGGTGGAAAAGTCGATTTGACCCGCTTCAATGAACGCTATTTTCAAATTATGAGGGCATTTTGCGAGACCGCCCGGGACTTTGGGATTGCCGTGCAGATTTGTCTTTTTGATTCGGTAACCCTGGAGAGAAGCTCTGGGGTGCCCTATCGTTGGAGGAGAAGTCCCTGGAACCAGGCTAATAATGTAAACTCCGTTTCGGCTAGCGGGCCGGACGCCACCCGTATGTCAGGAAAAATGGGCAATATCAACCGGGCTTATATTGAAAAGGTCGTTGAGACCCTGGGGGACCTTCCCAATATCATCTATGAGATTATGAATGAACCCGAGGGTTTTGGAGGGGACTCGGGACTTGGTCCAGCCTCCTTTCATCAAAAAGTAGCAGGTGTACTCGCCGATGCTTTGGCCAAGAAATCCGGATCGAAAGTGATCTCTACCAACGGGGCTGCTTCTTCCGACTCTCGCATACAGGCCATAGCCTTCCACGAAAACAATCCCGGTTCTATGAACAAGGGAACCGTTGGTTCAAAGCCCGTGATCTGGTCGACTGACGGATCCGACGTGCAAAATTCCCGCAATGTGGAGCGCATCATGAAATATGCGCAGAACGCCATTCGCTCGGGAGGTCATTTCGAACACCTCGACAAGACTATGTGGGCACCCACCTGGAAAACCTCCGACTACAACGCGAGTCTTTCCAATTTAAACCAGGACCTGGTAACCAGACTCGGTAAACTCTCCTCTGGTCCCTTGCCTTTTGTTCGTGCCCTGACCGCCGGATCTCAATGAGTACCAGAAGAGGGCTAAGCCTGATTGAGATTGTTCTCGGAATGGCAATACTGGCCACCTTTGCCGGACCTCTTGCCTATCTCTTCATATCCAGTAACCGCAGCAGGGTGTCCGCTCGTGATATGTCCGTGGCCATGAACCTGTCCAATTGCTATCTCAGTGCTTTGAAAGATCTTCCTCGTTCTTCACTGGGTGTGCTTGCTCCAACCCTTGATAGCGCGGTTAGTTCAGATTTTTCACCTCATCATTTGGAAATTCCTGATAGTCCCGAAAGATTTACTCGGGAGCTGGAAATCCGCGAAATTCCGGTGCCAGAGGGTCTGTCTAAAGCATATCGAATGATCGTAAAAGTAAATTGGGATCGCGGGTCGGATCGCAAGAAGGGGGAGTTTATCTTGGAATCTATCCTACCCTCTGAGCCCTGGTAATCACCCTGAATCAATAGAGGGGAAATGGATCTTCGAGGTGGTAACTACAAGGCACGGCGCGGTTTTCTCATCCCTGTAATCCTTGTGGTCTTATCCATTTTAGTCGTCCTGGGGTTTACCCTGCATCAAATGTCACAACACCAGCTTAAACAGGTATCCCATGCCGCTCGCCGCGAAGTACTGTATCACTGGGCATCAAGTGGTTTAGACCTTACCCTGGACGCTCTTAAAAAAACAGCTGACTTTCTTAATGATACTGACAGTTCGACGCGCCCAAAGAGATTGAAGGCCGCGGAGGGCATCCAGCCTTTTCTTGATCTTTTCCTTGACCCGCAGGGTGACTTTGAAATCAGTGAGGAAAAATTGGAATGGATACCTCCGGTGCCCATCAAGGACGCATATTCTGAGTCTGCTCCGAGTGTAAAAGTTCAAATCGAATTAAGAGGCATCCGACCCGTCTACGCCGGACTTAGCGGTCCTGGTCTGAAACTTGATGAGAGTGAATGCCGATTCTGGATTCATATTCGCTCTGAGGCATCGGATCTTTTAAGCAAGATCTCCGTGTCCGGATTCTCGGTTTCCATGCTGGTTCAGATACAGCCCTCGATCCTTGGGAAATTTGTACTTTTACTGAGAACCAAAGGAGGGCTGAATCTAAACTCCATCACTGATTCCACTGAGCTAACCAATCTCAATGCTTATCCTGTGTCAGTCTTTAGCGGTGATTCTATCCCCCCCGATAATTCGATGACCATGACATCAGCTGCGGAATTGTTGGATTCAAGAGGATGGATTTTTCTCGGGGGTGCTGATCCCTGGAATTTTCGGCTGGGTAACGGTGGAGGTGAGGATTCTTTTGCATCCGGTATGATTCCAGGTGCTATCTTCCACTCCTCCATTCCCCCTGATGAACCTCTACACACAGAGCCGGAACTTTCCTATGTTTGGTCCTTGAGAGGAGTCTTTCCAGAACTGGGAAGCTCAAATCAATTCAGCAAGTCTTTTGATCGGGTACCCGCGTCGCAGTTAAAGCATTCCACTACGCTTAACCTACAGGGAACACAGGCACAACCTTCCCCTACCCTGGTGCTGGGATCGACTCTGTTGAATTATGCCCTATTGCAGGGAATTCATAACGAGAACACGGGGAAAACCTTTTATCTTCCTTGGCTAACAGAGCCTGAATTTATGGGTACAGACTGGCCGGCGGGGGGGGCAGTGGCTCTTGTGCAGTACCTCAAGGGTAACTACCTCAATAATTATTCAAATTACAAGAGGAGAATGTCTGGTATTGAAGTGCAGGAGATCAATGAAAGAAACCTATCCCTGGTGGACCTGGGTTCCTCTAAAAGTGTTGTCGATCCCGCTACCATTTCTCCCGTATCTATAAAGGACGCTGAAAGTGTCCGTCTTTCTGCAGCAGGATTTCCAGTCCACTTCTTTGAAAAAATCCATTCCACCACCCATAAAGTCGCTAATGATAGGGGAGAAGTGATGTGGGAAGGTAGTAATCTCGGAAGTTTATCTGACCTTCAATTTCTCAGCGCTCGCGCTCGAATGATCTTTCCAGATGGACCTACTTTCATCAACAGCATGGAATCCACGGGGGGAGTGTTGAAATTTCCGGGAGGGATCCTTTGGGTCCGCTCTGACTTGGAACTGAACCGGGAGCTGCTTGTTGAACCCGGCAAGGGGGGAATCCTGATCGTGGACTCAGGGATTAAAATTAAGAATTCTATCCAAACTTCTGGAGGAGAGCCCTTGTCGCTGGTTTCACTCGGTGAAGGGATTCGGGTGCAGACAGCTCAGGAGTTACAGTGCGGTTTGATAGCCCTGCAGGGGGCTATGTCCCTTCCTCCCGCCTTTACTATAAGGGGAATGCTGGCTGCGCGTGAGTTGGAACTTCGCTCCGGTTCCGGGAGTGGGAACCGGGAAATTTACTACAACGACCGCTTTGACCCCACTGATTCCACCAATTACAAAAATCACTTTCGATTATTGGTTTCGGGCCCCTGGCATCGGTTCGTGGAGTAGATACAGGATCCCCGAAATCTATCCCTTGTTGGATGAGATGGATTGAGCCATACTTAGAAAGTGAGACCGAGTTTTTGCTTGCACCTCTTTTTCTGGTGGCTTCTGTTGCCAGCAGTCATTTTTACGGATTCGGTATCCCTGCGCCTGGGAGAAGAGAGTCTGTCCCTGCCTCAGCGAGTGGAATCACAAATTGGTGCGTCGCAAAGCAGCCCGTGGGCCTGGGAAGGACCCACAGCACCGGTAAACGCACCCGCTATTCCCGTTTCTCCACCTTACCCTCCACAAGCGGTAATAACCGCTCCCTGGATCAGGGCTCCCCATGTCGCTCTTCCAGCCAATGATACCGGTGTGAACCCGAATCCCGGTACACTGCCTGAGGTCTTAAAATCTCCAATCCCAGCAGGGCCACCTGGATCAACGCCCACTTCTCCCACTCCACCAGCCGGGGCAAACTCCAGGGCTACCCTCAATGGAGGAGGATCTTTAAGCAGGGTAATAAAAGCCTCTGGAACCTTAAAGATACGACCTTTTCTGGCCGCGTCAGGAAATGGCCGTATGGAGGTTTTTCTTTCAGACCCGGGCGGAGCCGAGAAAAAATTCTCTGGTAAATCTCTATTGGAATGGATCCGCAACAACGACACGACGAATTCTCCTCTCTACTTCAAAGGTTCTAAGAAGTCAGAGTCAATGTTTTTGCAAAATCCTCCAAACGATTGGTCTGCTAAGTCGGGTTTGGAGTATTCTATTGACGTGACCCAGGGGCAGACGGTGCGTTTAAAGACTTCTGGCTCAGGAATAGGTTCCAGCCGGCTGGAAATCCAGGGTCCTATTTAGAAATGCATAAGATGATTCAAGTAACGGGAGTGTTACTCGGTATCCTGCTCCTTTTCAGCGGTTGCGAGGACGAGGAGGGTGGCAAGGATTCCGCACAGCAGGTCGGCTCTCCTGCTGCCTTGCAGGCAAAGGCGTCGGAAGGGTACCTGGTGGCCTCCTGGAGCCCTGAGATTCCGGGCCAATGCGAGGCCAAGAGTGTCAGAGAAACCCTAAAACTAAATAACCTTGTATTTCATGGGGGAATAGAAAAGGGGACCAGGGTGTTTCTGGAGAGTTCAGGTCAGACTCTTCTCGATGCTGAGGTGGAGCAACTGACCGATTCTGAATCAAAATCAAGTGATCCATTTGAATCGAAAGTGCCCCCACTACATTATTCCGGTCAATTGGGAACCAGCAGAATTGATGCTCGTTCCGCCGCTATCCTGATTTCCCGAGACAAAAAATGCGTCTATAAAATCAGCTTTCTCATCATTGTTCAGCCTGCGCTCAGACGCTGACTCTTTGGTGTTCTCATTCTGACCAAAAGGTCAATTTCAGAGCTAAACCTTACTCTTTTTCCAGGATCAGAGCCTACTCTGGTTGAAAACTTGTATGGCACACTTCCTGCATAATGGGCATAGAGAGCGTTAATAGGAAACTCGCAAGCAGATCTTCGCACAGCAATTACCGGAACCACTGTTTCGGTAGACCGGGAGGATGGGAGCGCCTCCCGGTTTTTTGCGAAGTTTCTCTCGGGTAGAAGAAGATTTGCCATCGGGTGTATGATGGGAAGTAGCCGGAAGGACCACAGGCTATGAAAAAAAGTCTCAATACAAAACCAAATCCCTCTGAAGAATCTTCAGAGTTTTCCGATCTGGATTCATACCATCAGAAGGTTTGTGCCGTGGTTCACGAATGTAATAACCTGCTTATGGGAATCTATGGAAACAGTGATTATCTTGTGGAGGGATTGAGCAAAGATGATCCCAATCTAGAGGTAGCTGAGGAGATCAGGCAGGCCGCTGAAGAAGCTCTGGAGGCGATTGGAAAACTCCAGCCCAAGCGCTAGCGGGTATCGAGAGGTATTCGCTTTTCTGCTCCAAGAGATGCTATCTTGCTTTATTGGGACTCCGTTCCTATCTCACTAAAAACCGGGTAGCGCATGGGAAATTCGACTTCCGATTCGGACACAGTCCTACACTCAAATTTCTTCCAGTCTTCTATTTCCTGTATTTGTATCCTTGATCGAAACGGTCAAATACTTCAACCAAATCCTGCCCTGTGTAAGGTCTTTGGTTATGAAGAAACAGAATTGATTGGAGAGCCGTTTACCAATCTGGCCTCAGATGAGGAAATCAGCAGGCTTCAGTCATCCTTGAATCGATTAGGCAAAAACTCCAGCTCATTAGAGTTGCAGGTCAGGTGTCGCGCAAAAGATGGAAAACTGCGTACCCTATTATGGTCAATCTGGCTCAATGATGCCCAGGATCAAATTCATTGCACAGGGAAAATTTTCTTTGATGAATCTCAGGCCAAACTAAACGAACGTCAGATCGATTTTGAGAAAATGGAGACCATCCGGCGGCTTGCCGGGGGAGTCTCACATTATTACAGTAACCTTTTGATGGCGATTTCAGGCTATGCTGATCTGATCTTTCAGACCTTGCCGGACGATTCTCCCATCAGGCCTATGGCAGAAGAGATTTGTGCGGCTTCAGAAAAGGCCCGCAATATCACACGGCAGTTACTTGCTTATAGTCGCAAACAAGTAACCCAGCCCAGGATTTTGAACCTCAATGAAACCATTGAGCAGACCGTTCCCATGCTCGACAAAATGATCGGTGAGGATATACAGGTTCAATGCAAACTCCAGGATGGTTCATTTGATATCGAATTTGATCCGGGTCAACTCGATCAGATTTTTCTAACCCTTGCCGCGAATGCAAGGGATGCCATGCCTCGAGGAGGAACACTGACTATTGAAACTGGAGTATTTGTTGTCAAGCAGGAATTGGCTGGACGCTTTCATCTTCCCCCTGGAGCTTATGTTGAACTTCAGGTATCGGATTCAGGAGTGGGCATGGATGAAGCCACTAGCTCTCAAATCTTCGAACCCTTTTTTACCACCAAAGACGAAGGGCGAGGCGCTGGGCTTGGATTGGCCACTCTATTATCTATCGTCAAACAAGAGGGTGGAGACATTCAGGTTTTTTCAACTCCCGGAACAGGTACTACGGTAAAAATTTACCTGCCCGCTGTTTCCTCAGACGGTAAAGAACTCACAGTCGTTACACCTAAGACAGGTCCGGAGACGATTCTTGTCCTCGAAGATGAGCCGATGGTATTGCGATTCCTCCTTCGAGCGCTGGAGAGAAAGAAATATAGAGTTGTGGCATGTAGTGATATAGACGAAGCCAGAGTGAAATTTGAAGAAATGGGTAGGGAGATCGACCTCATACTGACAGATGTCGTCCTGCCAAAAGGTTCTGGACCAGAATTCATCCGCGACCTACGATCCCAAGTTCCCGGTTTGAAGGTTCTATTCATGACCGGACATACTGAGCATGAACTAGTGGATCCTCTGGCTTATGAAGGGGGTAGAGGGCCTCTGGAGAAACCGATCCTCATGGAGGAGCTATTCGCCAGGGTACGTGAATCCCTGGATTCTAGCTTTGAATAGCTGCTTCTGGATTAGCCGCAGGCTCTGGCCTTTTGCCCTTCTACTCTCCTGGTGCGAATAACTATGGGCAAAATTGATTTTTCCGTTAAGGATCGTTGGGTTCTACTGGCAATGACCGGTGTATACGTCCTGGTTGTAGGCAGCATTTTCTATGGAATCAGGAGGACTCAATCCCTGGAGTCAATCCCCCTGGAAATGGAACTTGCCGACCGCGGACAAGTATTGGTGGAAAGGTTGGTGCTGCAGAGTCTATTCAGCTCATTTTCTGATCAGGAAAGAGATAACACCAGAGAGCTGATGCGAAATACTGCCAGGGGATTACTGAACGGTGGTTCAGTTTACCTGGATCTAAATTTTGAGCAGCGCAAAGAGATTCAGCCAATCAAAGAAGAGGCTGCACGTTCATCCCTCATGGCCTACCTGGATAGTCTGGATCAGCTTTTTCTGGTCTCTGACCGGTGTGTTTTGGCACTGGGTACACCCTCTCAAGATAGGGCCCAGAGAAACCTGGTGGAGGTGTCAGAGATATCTTTGAAGTATGCGCAGAATACTTCAAAACAACTTGAAGGCGCCGCTCAAGGGTACTTTCAAAAGGATCTCTATCTATTTTGGATGGCCCTGTTGCTGGTTCTGTTCGCCTTTCCAGCAATGCTTGGCCTGTTGATCAGGGCACAGAGAGAACAAAAAAAACACAAACGGATGGTAGAGCAGGGGCAAGATGGCGTCAGAGCTGAGATCGCCAGGCATCGTGCAGTGCTAGATTCAGCTCTTGATGGAGTCGTCACTCTTGATCGGTTTGGGGCCATTCTCTCCTTCAACAAGGCTGCTGAAACCATCTTTTTATGCCAGGCGTCTGAGGTAATCGGGGAGAGTGTGAGTATTTTACTGTCCCCGGATCACAAGGGTAAAAAGGAAATCCGACTCTTGAGATTTCTCGAAAAGGGTATGGGAAATCCAGACAGCTTTTTCCTGGATTTCATAGGAATACGGGAAAATGAGCAAGTTTTTCCCCTGGAGATGGGCCTTCTAAGAAGTGAAGTCAACTCAGCTATTCTATATACGGGAGTCCTGAGAGATATTTCAAAACGCATCGAAGACCAGAATTTTATGGAGGAACTGAAGAAGAGATCACAGGTGGTTCTAGACACCTCAGCAGAGGGAATCATCAACATTGATGAGTCGGGTTTCATCCAATCTGTGAACGCGTCGGCAGAAAAGTTGTTTGGCTATAGTACAGAGCAGTTGGTGGGGCAGAACATAAAGATGTTAATGCCAGAGCCCCATCGAAAAAACCATAATTCTTACCTGGCCGATTATCTTAGAACCGGGAAGGCCAAGATGATTGGAGTTGAAGGAGGGCGTGAAGTTTTCGGACTTCGAAGCAATGGTGAGCGCTTTGCGATGAAACTGTCGGTCGGAGCCGTAAAAGTTGGAGAGGATATCTTTTTCACCGGGTTTGTTCGTGATCTTTCCCTACATAAGGAGACAGAAGCAGCTCTTAAAGATTCACTGGCATCCCATCACTGCTTGCTGGAGACAATTCGTGATGGCATCCTCACTATCGATAAATCAGGAGTAATTCACTGTGCAAATTCGAATCTGGAAAAGCTCACCGGTTATAGAGCCGGGGAAATAGAGGGTCAATCTCTTGGAATTTTATTGTCCAGTCCTGACAGAGAGCAACTTGATGATTACCTCTCCAGGTTTCAAAAAGTCACCCAGGGCTCCCTAAATCAAATGAGTTGGGAAGTAACTGGAGTGAGAAATGATCATTCCGAGTATCCTCTGGAATTATCCTTGGGTCTCCTGAAGATAAAAGGAAAGCCGTTATTCACGGTTATTTTGAAAGATTTAACACAACATAAACTAGCTGAGAAGGCTTTGGCGGATCAGGCCTTCAGGCTGGAAAAGGCCTCCAGATTTGACCGCTGTGAGGGTCATATCATGTCCCTCTTTCAGAGGGGAAATTCGCTGCGCCAGGCTTCAAAGGAAATGCTGGAACTGCTGGCCTCAGATCTGGATTTTTTTCCATCAAGTCTTCATCTATATGAAGACCTGGACGAGAAGCTCAAACTATCAGTGGCCCAAGGTCTTCCTCCGAGGTTTCAACAAGATTTTCAATTGGGAGAAGGATTAATCGGACAGGCCGCTTCAGACCGAAAGTCATCCTATATCAAGAGCGCGGAAAAATCGGAGCAGTTCCTTAAAATTGAAACCGGCTGGGGAGTTTTGAGCGTCCAATCCATGCTTATTTTACCTGTGATCTGCCAGGATCAACTCCTTGGAGTCCTGACACTGGGATTCCAAAGTGTTTCCGAGGTGGAACATAAGATTTTTGGTGAACGCCTGGCGAGGCAAATTGGAATGGTGATTCGAAATCAGAATCTGACGGAACAGATCGAGACCATGAGTTCGAGTCTCCATGAAGGCTCACAGGTGGATTCTGTGAATGAAGTGGATCATGATACGGATAGCCAGGTTAGCTTTCTGGGTGGTGATGGGGAAGTCAAGGGATCGAGTCGACCATTTATTTCCATCATTGGAAGCAATGAAGCGCTCAAGGAGGGAGTTTTTGGGGGAAGTCCACAGGAGATGGCGAAGCAGGCAAATGAGATTATCAGCAATTCCCAGCACTTTTTTACCCTGGTCTCGCAAAAGGGAGTCAGCGAATCCGCAGACCCCGTTCAAACTCCGCTGTGTCGAGGTAAGATTCTAAACCTTGATCAAGAGCGTCCGGCAGGTGAAGGATTCAAAGACTTTCTGGAAAACTGGGGTTACTCAGTCCTTGAATTTCGCAGTTCTAAACAGGTGCTTAACGAGTTGGAGAAAACCACCCCGGACCTGATTTCCCTGGATCTCAACATGCCCAGGATGGAAGGTATGAAACTTCTTGAAGCGATATCTACACATCGAGTTGCTTCCTCTCTGCCTGTTTTAGTCCTCTCGCCCAATCTAAAAGGAGGCTATAGCTCCTTTTTAGGATTTGACGCGATTCTAAGAAAGCCTATCCCAGCCCATTGCTTCATCAACGTGATCAATCGAATTGGACTTTGCACAAAGCCAAGAGGGAAGGAAAAAATACTGGTAGCTGAGAATGATCCGGAGACGTTAAGCATGATTTCAACTCTTCTTTCAGGGGAGGTCTTCGAAGTTGAAACGGTTCAGGGAGAATCAGAAACCCTTGAGCGAATTGGTACCAATGTTCCAGATGCCCTCATCATGAACGCGATAACGCCGGAATTTGATGGATTTTCTGTGATTGAAAAGCTGTCCCATGAGCGCAAAACGCGATCTCTTCCTATTATTCTCCTCATGGAGAGACTTCTCACAAAAAAAGACCGTAAGTTGATGCTTAAAAACCTTCAGAAAGCGATGAAGCGTGGTGAGAATAACAGGGCTGATCTTAAAAGCCGAATCGAGTGCCTGCTAAGAATTCAGGACAAGACTTGAACTTTGCTGTCCAACCAGGGCAGGGTTCTTCGCGATGAGAGTGGAAAGGCATTACAAAGCGTGAGTTTATGCCTTGAACTCATGGCCCAGAAGGAACTCGAAGAACAGTTGAAGGAATCCCAGTAGGAAGGCTCAATCGGGTTTCCCGAGAATGTGATTTAGATCGGTTTCCAACTCCTGGAGTATCCGGCGCTGCTCGTCTTCGAGAATTCTTCCAGCAGGACTTTCCTGGAAAAACCCTAATAGATCCACGGCCATTTCCGCTTCTCCCAGGTTTTTCAGATTTTGAATGAAGTCCAGAGTGGTGGAGAAATCCTGGGGATTCATCTGGTAGAGGAGGGTGTGATACCGATTCGCTTCGCGATATTTCCCATGGATTTCCAGGTATTTTGCCTGAACCCAGTAAAGTAAATCGAGTTTCTGGGGAATGGCGATCTGTTCCACGACCTCAGAGCAATGGATTTGATAGAGCTCAAGGGCTCTTTGTTGATCGGGTGAGTCCTGCTTGAAATAGGCACCTAACTTCACGCATTTATTTAAGAGCGCAGCGACCCTGGGGGTACTTTTTTCATCGAGATCTACCGGCTTATGAGTCTGAGGAGCTACGATTGGTAGAGCTGATTCCGGCACTAGAAATGGCGAAGGACTGACCGGTGGGGGGAATTGGGAAGCCCTGGTGGATTCGGGATTCTGAGTAGAACCCTGGGCTTGCATGGGCGCTCTTTCTTTTGGAGTCTCCTGAGGAAATCTCTGGTCTTCGTTCTGGCTCTTGTAGCCCGGCTTAAGGTTTCTGAGCGTATTACGTATCCTCTTGAGCCGTTCTATTCCCTTGTTTTCCTTGGAGGATCTTTTGGTGTACTGATTCTGTGAATGAGAAGCCTGGGGATGGCCTTCAAGAAATGCGAAGGATAATGGTAAAGATAATAGAAAAGTGAAAACGAATAGAAATATTTTCATGATGACCCCAAAAAAGGCAATCCTGGTTTCCTCAGCCCTCGGTTTTTCATGGAATTAGACAAAGTATTTCGGGTTAAATTTTCGCTGGGATGCAGGGTATTGAAAGAAAGGCTTTCAAATTCCGCCTGGTTTTTGTATGAATTGTGTGCATTCTGAGTTTGCGGCAGGATTCGTGCTAAGTTGAGTCGATAGCGTTTTGTTTTAGGGCGATGATTTAGCGATAGCCTGCTAAAGGTTAGAATAGAAGCGTACCTACACAAGGAGCATACATGAGCGAGTTAATGATTTATAGTGAGTTCACGCCCAATCCAAATACCTTGAAATTCGTTGTGGGAAAGACCATAACAGAAAGAACCCATGATTTTATTTCAAAAGAAGAAGCTGAGGGAAAGAGCGCTCTTGCGGTAAAGCTCTTTGAAATATCTGATATTGTAGGGGTATACCTCGGTAAGACCTTTATCACGGTTACCAAGGGTACGAGTAAGGACTGGAGCGAATACGAAGATGCGGTTCAAAAGGCCATCAAAGTTTTTCTGGAATCAGGTGATCTTGTGGTTTCCAAGGAGGCAAAAGAACCCGACTTCGATCTGGAAAAACTGGATGAATCCGGCAAGAAGATTTACCAGATAATCGAAGATGAGGTCAGACCCGCAGTGGCCATGGATGGTGGCGACATTGTATTTAAAGGCTATGAGGATGGAGTGGTTTACCTACACATGCTGGGCGCGTGCTCAGGCTGTCCTTCCTCAACGATGACCCTTAAGATGGGTATTGAGGCACGCCTTAAAGAGGAAGTCCCTGAGGTTAAGGAAGTTCTCCAGGTTTAGAAAATTTATGCAATTTACAAGAGATAATCTGAACGAATTGCGTCAGAAAATAGTAGACGCTCCCAGGATCATATTTCACCGCAATTCCCATCTTGATGATGCCGCAACCCAATGGTTTCTAAGAGATGTCGCCGGTATTTCCAACGAATTTGAATTTCAGTGGAATCATAATATTCAGATTGATGGGGAAAAGGGTGAAATCGGTCTTGATGTCATCCATGAGTTTTCGGTAAAGGGATATGAGCAGGATAGTGGTGGATTCTCATCGGCCTTTCGCTGTGTAGTAGAAGCGTTTTTCCCGGATCAGGACCAGGATGAACGCCTGGCCATGGAACCCATTCTTTTATGGGTGGATGGCGATGATAGCGTCGGTTCAGCAACTAAATCATTTCTGGGAGAAGAACATACCCTGATTGAAGACACCGGTCTGACTACAATCTTTCAGGCCTATAAATCAAACCACGGAATCCATGGTGATGTTGTGACAAATCAACGCTTTGGTGAAATGGTTCTGACACCTCTATACCAGTACCATCTAATGCGGCAGAAGGCATTTAAACAGGTACGCGAAACTTGTGAAATTCAATTGCATGGCGTGGTTGGCATGTGTCTTGGACGGGTACCTAAAGAAGCTATGGGATATCCCCAGTCTGTACTGAAAGAGCAGGCCAGGTCAAAGGGTCTCCCAACTCCGCGCATTTTTCTGTACCGAGATCCTGGTATGGGATTGGGCATGCTGCGCATAGATGATGAAATTCGCCTGGATGACTCCAGGCTAAAGGAGTTCATCTCCCAAAAGGGGGGGGAAGGATGGTTTTTTCATCCCGGTGGCTTTCTCAGTGCCTGTGGTTCAGGTACAACTCCCACAGACCCTGATACGATACCGCTTTCGGCAATAGACTTAGCTGATAAGCTCAATGAAATTTACGGGAGCTAGAAATGCCTCTGTATGATTATCGTTGTAAGGACTGCGCGGGTCTCTTTGAAGCTGTTCATCCCATGGAGTACCAGGGAGAACTCACCTGTGAACATTGCGGTTCGTCTTCCGTATCTAAGGCAATCATCAATTGCAGGTTAAACATCGGGGGAGATAACTCCGCTGAGTTGGACCAATTGCATAAGGACCACACCCAGAAATTCATGCCGCAGAAAAAGCGAGTCCAGAAACTTTTGTCCGAAATGAGTTCTGAAAAAAACCCAACCACCGTAGGTCCAAGTGGCTGTGTTCAGCAGACCAGAATGGAGTTAGAGGAGCGTTACGGGAGTATATTCTGATGCCAATTTACGAATACCAGCATACTGATGGGACTGGGGAAGGCTGTACCACCGATTTTGAGGCTGTTCAGAACATGAGTGAAAGTTCGCTTACGAATTGCCCGCGATGTAAGAAACCGGTTGTAAAAAAAATCAGTCTGCCGGCCCATCACCAGGGTTCAGTGAAAGACAAACTCTCCGATCAAAACCTCTCCAAGCACGGCTTTTCAAAGTACGTGAAAGCGGGTGATGGGTCCTACGAAAAGGCTGCCGGACCAGACGAAGCCCCGGCCACCATTTACAAGTAGAAACAGCTACTATTCATCTGCCTCTTTCAAGATTTTTATGACTTGTTCCTGCATGGCATCTTGCATGGGTTCGGCCAGTCTGATAGCTATCTCCGATAGAGCCTTTGAAAGCGACATTTGAGATTCTTCTATCATCACCTGGGATTTGGAAAGATACTTTTTTCCTACGGGTGTCGAGAAAAACGCCGTTAGCTTCCTAATCTCCTTTTTACTATAGTTTCGTGAATAGACTTCTCGACTGGTAAGACGAAAAATTCCGATGAAATCGAGCTTTTCTTCAAATGACTTTCTAAGCCTGGTATTCATAGCCTGTTCCAGACTTTCATATTTTTGCATTAATTCCTCATCATTCTTAATTCCCCCATCCAAAAGAAGTTCCTCAAAGATGGCTCGATTGGTGAGATTCAGTCCTGATTCAATCCTGATATAGAAGTCCTTCTCGAGAATCTGAACCGTCTCTTTGTCAACGATGAGATCGATGAGGCGGTCGAGTGAATCCGAGGACCGGTTTCTTTGTGCCTGGGAAATGGGGCTAAGAATGATAAATAGGATCAGGATGCGAATCATGAAGAAATCCTTTTGAAATAAATTTTGGGAACAGTTCAAACACTAGAATGAATTTACAGATTCAACCATTCTCTTAGCCCACATGCAAATTCTAAGAAAGGTTTGTGAAAGACGGGGTAATAGGAATATCTAAACCGGGTATGGGATCTTGGCGGTATATCAGCGTACATAACCTGGATCAGGGGATATTTTGGTAGAATTTGAAACTTCAAAAACCGAAGTTCGTAGTATGCAGAGGGATCAGTTACCCATTTTTCTTCCCCTGAGATGATTTTGAGACTAAGAAAACAAACCAGTTGTTTCACGATATTTGTCTTTCTTCTTCAGCTTCTGGCACCTGTTTGGATCTATTCTCAAGAGCAATCAGAACCTTCAAAATCTCAGCAGGTTCTTTCTTACGTCTCTGAATTTCCAGCCAAAATTTTTCGCAATTTCAAAGGTTATGAAAAGAATCTGACGCCAGAGAAGTTGGAAGAGATCATATCCAACTCTGATAGTGAGACTTATAAGGGAGACCCAACTCTCAGGGCAGAACAGTCGTCTATTCTTAGACCAATCAAACAGGTAGCTCTACGAGTTCTCGATGGAGAGGTTGGAATCGTAAAGACCTTCCTGTCTTTTGAGGCCACGGGGTTTCTCAAAAGAACCCTCACGCATTCCAAAGCGCGGATGACTCTTGCCAGGACTCGGCAGGTCATCAATCTCATGAATCCCAGACAGTTGGCTGGAATTGATCGTGCTCTCAACAGTCTTGAGATTCCTCGTGCCATGCGTAAATTCATGCGAAAAATGGGGCCTGGAATCGCAGGTTTTGTAAAGAGCGAATCCAAATTCGCCATGATGGGTGTGATCGGCGCTCTGCTAAGTATGGGGATCTATGACGGGTTGGATCTTAGTACCACTAAAGATAAAGTGCTGGCTCTGGATCCTCTCACCATGAACACTACCGTGAGCCATGGTTTTTTGCCAGGTCTTCTGAGTTCTATGGCCACCCGGCAGATGTTTGAGTTTTTCAACCAGCGTTTCGATGTTTTCTATGACAAAATGCTCAGCTCAACCTCTTTTGGCTCCAAGATTCTTAAAAGTTTGGAGTCGAAGGCAGAAATTATCGGCAATAAGATCTTTAAGGCAAGCCGCATCGGGTTCACAAAACCTGAAGGCGAATCCCTGGCCAAGCAGCTTGGATTGGTGGGAATTGGGGAGGGTTCAAAGTTTGCTCTGAAAGATCTGCTTCGGACTATCTCAGTTGGTTTGGCTTTTGGACTGGTGGCCAACCTGGTAGTTGATTCCGTGGCAGTCGGTGCCCGGGGTTATGCTGACAGTGCGGTAGTTGGCGGAAATAGGAATAAGCGCACGATTCGACCAGAATACAACGCCTATTTGTTTCAACGCACAGGCGATCGGCTCAAGGACTCTTTAAATGAGAGGAAATTTGCCCTTAAGGATCTCTACGAAGGTTATCAAAAAAATCCAATTACTCGGGTCGTGAGTACAGTTTCTGGATTTACCGGGGCATATTTCGGTTCCGTATTAGCCGGTGCTGTCTTGGTGTCAGGGGGCTTACCTACCATGATAGGCGGAGTGATGATCGCTTCTCTTTTTGGTGGAGTTGGCTCCTTTGTCGGAAAGTGGGCTACCACCAAGTTTGAACGCTCCCCCGGCATGAAGAATTTTCGCCGTGAGCTTGTAGAGAAGAGACTCGTCAAAGTGCTTCGGAAAATGGATGTCTCAAGCAGGGAAGGGTGGAGTCCGTCAGAAATCTCAAAGGTCGCTCAGGAGCGTTCATGGGATATGCATAAGCGTGAATCCCTGGGACAAACTTATAGCCGCATGTACCTGGTTGAGGACTTTTCCCATGTGAATCTCTATGAATCCGGTGCCTATGTGTACATGAGCATAGCTAAGGAGTTCGGGGAAAAATTCGATATGCAGGCCCATATTCGCTATGACCTGGTCGATTTACAAGGAAACAGGGGAATCTGGGATATTCTCACCAACAAGATCTATAGCATAGGTAATATCCAGGGAAATAACGGACTACGCGTGATTTTTGTCACCGATGATCAAACCCTGGGCATTAAAGGGAATACCATCGAATCGAAAGAAGGGACCGATTTTCGGGTTCTGAGCAATGGATTGGTCATGACCAAGAGCGATCACGATCAGGAAAAATGGGTCATCAAGGGACAGAATATCAATACGGACCTGTTTTTGAGAGAAAGAAAAGAGCGATTTTCCTGGGACGGTCAAGTTAAGGCCTATCAAAGGGTTGGGGGAGTACCGCTAGCACCTCGTGAAGATCCTCTAAAAGCCTTACTTGATACCTTTCCTTCCGCGCAAGAGGCTGAGGGGGAGGAGAGAGTCTTCCAAAAAGTATGGGAGATGATTCGACGGAGTGGAAAACAGGCTCGAGAGCAGATTGAGGAACTTCCCACTCATGGGGAAGAAGCATACTTTCAGAGTCTGGAAGAGTATGGCGCTTCCCGGGCTCTCATCAAAAAACTCGAAGATCTGGGTTCACCAGAGTGGAAAACTATGCTCATTGGAAAGATTTTCAGGGGAACCTCCCATCGACAAATCTCCTTTCTCAGGGCCCTGCAGGGAAAAGATTTGCAAGACATCAAAAACTCTCTGGAGTCTGAGCTGGAAACCCCCCATACCAGGACTATGTGGGATAAACTTAGAATTCTCATCAATCCCAGTTCCCTTTCGGCCCAATTCCTGAGATAGACTTCCTTTCGCTCAAGCAAGTTCATTTTCCTTACTCAAATCAACAATACCTGCAAAATCTGGGTTTTCTTTGAAACCAAACAGGGTCCCAGTCCGTAGTGAATTGTAGGAGCCCATTTACTGATTGTTGCATTGTGATGTCCCATACCCTGACAAAATCAACCAGTTATATGACAATTTTTGTCCTGTTTCTGCAGCTCTTAATACCCGTCTATGCATATTCCGCGGAGGCGAATTCTGAAAAAACTTCAGACTCAGGAGTCATTTCCTACTTTTCCAAGATTCCCTCCAAGTTTCTGCGAAATTACAAGAGCAGTGCCGAAGACCTCACCCCTGAGCAAATGGAAGAGGTCATCGCCCGCTCCCAGACGAAGACTTTTGTGGGCAATCCTACCCTGAGAGAAGAAAAATCAACCTTCATTCGGCCCCTTAAGCAGGTTGCTTTAAAAGTCCTTGATGGTGAAGTGGGTATCCTCAAAACCTTTCTTTCCTTTCAGGGCGCAAATTTCCTCCGCGCCTCTGTCTCTGGTTCCAGCAGCAAGAAGGTTCTGGGAACATCCAGGCAGGTTGTGAATCTTATGAGTCCAACCCAGCTGGCTGGTCTAAACCGGGCACTCCAGCGATTGGATCTTCCTAAATCCATGCGAAAATACATGGGAAAAATGAGTCCCGGTCTTAAAGGCTTCATGCGCACCGAGGGAAATTTCGCGCTCATGGGGGTGATTGGTGCCCTTATATCCATGGGTATCTATGACGCCCTGGACCTCAACACCATGAAGGACAAGATTCTTGCCCTTGATCCTCTGGCGATGAACAACACGGTCAGCCATGCATTGATACCCACTTTAGCCAGTGAAATGTCCAAGAGGCATTTCTTCTCATTTTTCAACAATCGATTTGACGCCTTCTATGACAAGATGCTCAAGTCCACTTCTTTCGGAGGCAAGATTCTCAAGAGCCTTGAACTGAAAGCGGATGTCCTGGGTGCCAAAATATCAAAAGCCAGCCGGATGGGATTTACCAAACCTGCTGGAAAATCTCTTGCCAAGCAGCTCGGATTGGTTGGGGTGGGGGAGGGAACCAAGTTCGCCCTCAAAGATTTTATGCGCAGCGTCTCCACCGGTCTTGCCTTTGGTCTTGTGGGTAATGTGGTTGTAGAGTCGGTATTGGTAGGAGTCAAGGGGTATGAAGACGCAACGGTAATTGGTGGAAACAGAAACAAACATAGCTTTAGACCTGAATACAACGCCTATCTTAATCAGCGCTCCAAGAGCAAGACGAATAATTGGCTTAATGAGCGCCGGTTCGCGCTTATGGACTTATGGGATGGCTATAAGAAAACACCGATCACCAAAGTAGTTAGCGCGGTCACAGGATTTGCGGGAGCTTACCTTGGTTCAGTTGTAGCGGGAGCGTTTCTGGTGGGTGGCGGTCTTCCCGCCATGGTTGGCGGTGTGATGATCGCCTCACTCTTCGGCGGTATTGGTGATTTCGTGGGAAGGTGGACAACAACAAAATTCGAACGTTCAGATTCCATGAAAAATTTCAGGCGCTCCCTGGTTGAGAAGCGGCTCTTCAAGGCTCTAAAAAAGATGAGTCTGCCTGCTAGAGATCAATGGGACGAAACTAAAATCAGAAGTGTGGCAAAAGATCGGTCCCAGGATATGTATAAAAGGGAATCCTTTGGTCAAGTGTATAACCGAATGTACCTGGTGGAGGACTTCTCCAAGGTGCAGCTCTATGAGTCTGGCGAGTACGTCAAAATGAAGGTCACCGAGGATGTAGGCGAAGAATTCGACCTGCAGGCCCACATCCGATACGATCTGGTGTCTCTCCAGGGAGACCAGGGTATTTGGGACATTCTCACCAACCAGATTTTTAATGTTGGAAACGTTCAGGCGAATAATGGTTTTCGCGTCGTTTTACTCACGGATGATGAAAATCTGAGCATCCAGGGCGATACGATTCAATCCCAGGAAGGCACAAATTTTCGTGTGCTTAGCAATGGTTTGGTGATGACCAAAAGTGATTTAGATTCCAAGAAGTGGGTCATTAAAGGGCAGAATGTAAACACGGATCTGTTTTTAAGAAATCAGAAAATCCGCTTTGCGTGGGATTACGACACTGAATTATACCGTCGTGTGGGATCTGCAAACGAGAGCGAACAAGATCCGCTTCAGCCTTTGTTACAAACCTTTGATTACCTGGATGAGGATTCCGGTAAGCAGGCAGTTCGAAGCAAGGTTTTGGAAATGATCTCAAGCAGCCGGGACCAGGCCATGGAGAATATTGAAAATACAACTTCACAGGAGGAAGCGGCTTACTTTCAGAACCTGGAGGAAAACGGCGCGTCCGCTGAGGCTATTCAACAATTGATCCTCATGGAAGAGCACGGATGGAAGACCTTACTGAGGGGGAAAATTCACCGGGGGACGCCCTCCGCGCAGAATTCCTTTCTCAACAAAATAGAAACAGAGGATTTTGAGAATCTGAAGCATTCCTTAAAAACCGAACTCGAAAATCCTGCGACCGACAGCATCTGGGATCAGTTGAGAATTCTGTTGGAGCCTGCATCACTTTCCGCCCGTTTCGCTAAATAGCCCATCTCGAGATCAACGAATCTATTCCACAACCCTGCTTCCTTTTGAGGGTAATTGAAAAACCTGTTTACACGCTTTGCATTGAATAGGAGAAAAGAACAAGGGTGTATATCGTTTTAGGCGGATTAACGCTCGGCACCTTGGACACCTTGCCTCAAGAAGCAAAACTTCCTTTTTACAGTGGAAACAAGAAAATGGATTTCCTACAATCCAACGTTCTGGAACGAGATTTCGCCCTCCACAGGAGTGACGGATTACCTGAAATCCAGCGGGCGGATTTTCCCAATCAACACCGGTTTTAGTTTTGGGGGCCCGCAGGGAGAACCAGTACCATCCAAACAAGAGAGCAAGGAAACTACACAGGCATACCAACAGTCCAAGCTGCATCTGTTTCATACTAAACCAATGAATCCGAATATCATTAGTATCCATGCAAATTTTTCTGTGCATATTGCTTTTATTTTTTGCCTTCCCGGGTACGATCTTTACAGATGGGGGCTGGCATCTTCTGGGAGGACTCAGCGGTGATCCTTCTTCCTTTTTTCTAGCAAATCCTTCCGTAGACAGGGTTTGGGGGTTTGAAGATGGAGAGTGGAAGGTTGCTGAAGCGTCTTCCCCATCCCAGGAATTAGTTTCATTTCCAGTACTGGATCTCCTTAGCGTCTCCCGGGGCTACTGGGTTTCTTCCAGCTCTGGTACTTTTAGTGTGAATTCAACGGGTACCTCTCAAATCTCTACCTACCCACCGGGGTACCACCTTATTTCTGGAACCGGGCAGAGTGCGGCGGATTTTTTAGCTGACCATCCCGAGATTAGTCTGATCTGGTCTTATTCCACTTCAGGGTCAAGTTCTCTAACCTCTACTTCGGGTACCCTTATACTCACTGATTTACCTTGGAATCTTGCTGAGAAAAGACCTCAGATTGAGGATCCTCGGTTTCCCCGTTTTCAAAACCTGCAAATTGACAAGGCTTATTGGATTCGATCTGATTGGGAAGGTCTTTCCTATTCCCTTTCTCAAGGAGGTACGGCCCGAGAACGACACAGCGCTTCCCTCCTGGGATCTAATATCTATTTCTTTGGGGGGTTGGGAGGTGGCGGAACCCTCAATACAATAGATGTCTATGAGATTTCCACAGGAACTTGGAGTACGGCTCCTCCATCGGGAATCTCAAGACGGGATCATAGCGCGATTATCTTTAACGGGCTCATTTACTACTTTGGAGGTAGATCCGAGAGTTCCGAATTTATATCTTCCCTGCAATCCTTTGATCCAATAGCTGGTATTTGGCAGGATTTGGGCGATGCTCCCAGCGGACGTCATTCACATGCAGCCTTCCTGTCCGGGGATTCCCTGTATGTTTGGGGAGGCCAAAGTGAGTCTTCCCAGGGCGATCGAACCAATTCCATGGACCAATACATTTTTTCTGAAGATCGCTGGGTATCTTCTATTACAGGAGGAATACCCCGGGAAGGGCATGTGGCGGCCCTTGTCTCGGATCAAGCTTATATGATTGGCGGAAACGATCGGAGCATGGACCGTTTCCATATTCAAAGTGATGTATGGCTGCCTCAGGTAGGGCTGGACACTTTTTTCTCCTCAGGCGGTTTCGCCCATATGGATGACCGGGTAATTCTCAGCGGAGGTCTGAATACTTCATTCTCTCCTGGCTCAGTTATTTCAGAACTTCGCCCGCCGGTAGGTCAGGTAGTACCCGTTGGTTCTTTACTGGAAGCCCGGCAATTTCATAGTTCCGTGGCCTATGAGGGAAAGATCTTTTCCTGGGGAGGTAGGAATTCAAATCGGGAGCTACTCAATTCCCTGGAAGTTTTGGTTCTCAGTTCTATCGATACGGGAGCCGTTAATCAATCTCCAGCGGTTACAAATCTCAGTGTCTCTGGAAATGATTCATTGGTCCTTTTAGCTCTTGATCTCCAGGATCAAAATGGCGATCCCGGTATTCGTTTAACACCACAGTTCTCCCTGGACTCCGGAGCAACCTGGAAGATTCCGAAGCGGTTGGAAGGCCAACTTGAAGGTCTGAGAGTCGGGCAGGGAATAGAGTTCTCCTGGTATTCCTCCGAGGATTTTCTTACCGACGAAACCGATATTGACCTGCGTGTACTGGCGACCGACGGTCGATCATTCAGTTCCTCTGCGCTATTGACTAACACATCGATCTACAATGGGATTCCCCAAGTTCAGGACCTGGCAGTCGAAGGGAAGTCGGGAAATGTGGAGATCTCATTTTTTCTTAGCGACCGTGATGGGGATCCTATCGACACCCTGGTTGATTATAGTCTTAACGAGGGAGTTGACTGGAGTCCGATTACCTCAGGCTCTCTAAGTAGTCTTGCGGCCCTTACAGATCCTGAGACATCACCCCTATCCCGGTCCCAGCCCGGATTTCATCTCTTGACCTGGAATACCCTCGATGCTTTTGGCAACGACCAATTGCGGGTGAGAGTTCGGGTCACCCCTACGGACAGGCATCCTCGAGATTCCAATGTTGGTGTTTCTGACTTGTTTGGAGTCTTCAACGGAGCGAACAATTCACCCAGGATTCTCTCTGTTGAGGTACTTGGGAGAAGTTCCACCATACCCCTGAATGTCTCGGCACTCGATCTGGACGGTGATTTGATTAAATTGGGCCTGGAAATCTCCCTGGACCAGGGCTTGACCTGGAGCGCTGAGAATTTAGTGCAAAATCCAGACCGTGAATATAATCCTGGTGAGACCATTCTTGTTGATTGGGATTCCACCCAATCTATTCAACAGGATCTTGATGGGGTGCTCTTGAGGTTCACGCCAGATGATGGGAAGCTTGGATCTTCATCTTCTCTGAATTCCATTCCTTTTCCTGTCTTTAATTCGAACCGGGAACCTATGTTAGAGACCTTTAATCTATTCAAGGGTTCTGACGGAAAGGTGCAGATAGGCGGCTCGTTTTCCGATGCTAACGGCGATCAGTTAAACCTGAGATTTCTCTTCCGAAGCGATTCTGGTTCGCAATTTCTTGAGATACCACCCTTTCATCTTGAAGGGAAAAGAACTGACCTTAGTTCCACTTCAACTTTTTTGGTCACCTGGTATTCGACGTTGGATTTTGAGGGAGGCAATCAGAGTCTTCAGATTCAGGTTCAGGGATTTGATGGAAAGGAAAGCAGTACCCTGACGACTCCTCTGGCCCTGGATATTTCTAATTCAGGAGTTTGGAGGAGCGGCGCCTCAGGTGGAGTGAAACGCTCCAATCACCTGGGAAAGAGATTTGGAAATACTCTCCTGTTTTTCGGTGGAGCGGATGGTTCCACTTCGATGGAACGTGCGGATACCTTTGACTTCGGCTCAGGGCAATGGAGTTCATCGAGGATTCTGGGAACCAATCTTACGGATACCGCCGGGGAGATTGTATCCGGGTTGTTATACCTGTGGGGTGGGAGAAGCAGTTTACCGACTCTGAGCGTTACAAATGCGCTGCTTAGCTATAACCCATCAAGTGAAGACTTACTAAGCATAGGTGCCACGGGAACTCCCAGGTACTCGCATAGCTCAGTTGTCTTCGAGGGAAAGATATACTTCCTGGGGGGTAAAGATTCCCAGAACAAGGTCCTCGATAGCCTGATGATTTTTGATCCGGGTGACTCTGGTTGGGCAGCCGGAGCGCCTATGCGGATTCCCAGAGCAGGGCACTCGGCTGCCCTTGTGGGTCATGAAATGGTGGTCTGGGGCGGTGAGAGCGGTTCCTCTCACCCTTCTAATGCAACTACGGTTCCAGAGATCCTGAACCTTGAGACCGGAGTATGGAGAAAGGGTACTCCTTCTCCGCGCTATGGTGCTTCAGCTACAGCGTCATCGGTGGGCAACAGGGTATATTTTGCCGGAGGATTGATTAAGGATGACTCTGTGAGCCCGCTTGAATTGGCTTCCGATACACTGGTATACCGGGTGGATACAGATACCTGGCTCAAGGCTCCTCCACCGCTTAGAGTTCGAAGAAATTCCTCCCTGCTCGAATACCTGGGAAACCTCTATCTCTGGGGAGGGGTGGGAAGTGATGGGCTGCCAATGACACAGTTGGAGTTTTATCAGCCTCCTTCGTTACCATCCTCGCTCACGCAGTCGCCAACCCTTGTTCAAAATCTCAAAGTGCAGGGTTCCACAGCCAATATCCAATTTCAATTTGACCTGTTGGATCAGCTCGGGAGCCTGCTGGACCTATCCGTGGAATTGAGCTATGACTCAGGTCTTTCCTGGAGCCAGATAGAATCTCTATCCCTTGGCGGTTCTTTGAGGTCCGTCATTCCTACAACAGGGATCACGCTAGTTTGGAACAGCCTGCGAGATGTTCACGGAAATAGAGATGATTTGAGGGTTCGAATCAGTGCGGTCAATCCACAGGGAGGTCTATCCATACCGGGTCTATCTCCAGCCTTTCCCGTCTATAATGACTCTGACAACTCCGCTCCGATCGCGACCAATGTGCAAGTCACAGGAGCTCGAAACCTGATCCAGGTCAATTTTTCCCTGGAAGATCCAGATGAAGGTGACTTGCTAAATGTAGGACTCGAATACAGCTCTGATTCTGGATTGAGATGGATTCCAACTGACAATATTTCCGGGATTCTCACCGAACTGTCTGGGGGAGATAGCCATGTTCTTACCTGGGAATCTTCACTGGACTTTTCCCAGGTTACTACTGACCTAAAACTCCGGATCACTGCGAGTGACGGGCGTTTTGGCAACACCACTTCCAATCCGTTGAGTGAGTCCTCCACTTTCACACTCTATAATGGAAATCTATTACCTTTTTCCCAGGTAGTGGAACTTGGCGGAACTCAAGACGATCTGATGATTACCTTTGATCTCTTCGATCAGGATCTAGATCTCCTTAGTATCAACTTTGAATATTCTCTGGGAGAATCCGATGTATGGATTCCAAGCACGAATATTTCTGGAATCAGTACCAGCTCAATAAGTCCTGGAACCTACACTTTGACCTGGTCTTCCCTCAAGGATATCCAATCAGATGAGGGATCCGTACGGGTAAGGATTGTTCCTTTTGACCAATTCGGAATCGGGTTCCCAACTCCATCCACTCCCTTTGTACTTCCCAATGAAAACTATGCAGGGATTATCACTATCGATCATCCGCGCGTGGCTCATACTGCGCTTTATTATGACAATAGGATTTTCTACTGGGGTGGTGAAAACGAAAAGGGGGAAGTGCTCAATTCTTTGGATATTTTTGATTTGAATACATTTACCTGGAGCAGCGGGTCTCCTGGAGGCGAGGCACGAAAGGAACATGCCGGTGTTGCTCATAGCGGTAGGCTCTATTTTTGGGGTGGGAAGAATGAGTCCAATGCCCTGGTAAATACCTTAGATATCTACGATATCAACGCGGATTTATGGACCAGCGGCGGCTTTGGGGGTAGCGTACGCTCAGCGCATAGCGCGGTGGTATTTGATGATCAGATCTTCTTCTGGGGGGGCAGGGGAGTAGCTGGAGAGATAAATTCCATGGATGTCTATGACATCCTACAAGGGACCTGGAGTATTGGAAATGCGGGAGGATCGCCTCGAGCCGATCACGCGGGGGTACGTGTAGGGGATCTTTACGTGATTTGGGGAGGGGTAGTCCAGCAATCGATACTCAATAACGTAGATATCTATAACCTCAGAACCGGTGTATGGAGCCAGGGAATAAGCGGAGGTAGGCACAGATTCGGACATACGGGAATCGGTTTTGATGGCTTAGTCTACTTTTGGGGTGGGCTTCAAGAAGCAATCCTCAATAGCCTGGATGTCTATGATCCAGGTTCTGATTCCTGGATAGAGGGGGACGGCGGAGGAACCGCACGAACACAGCATACGGCTGTTGAGAACCAGGGCAGGGTTTACTTCTTTGGAGGTTCAGTCGATGGAAAGATTTTGACGAACCATGAGGTTTATTCAATCCCCGGATCGACGTCCCTCAGTGCCACTCAAATAGCTTTGGTCGAGGGCTGGAATTCTTTGTCTTCCCAGGCGACAGCCCGAACCAGCCACTTTGCACTTGAACAGGATGGAAGGGTATTTAATCTTGGCGGTTACAATGGACCTGGCTCCACTCTATCCAATGTACAGAGTTATAGCGCTCAGGATCTCATAGTAGATCCAGCAGTTACATTCCCTGATCCCAGGGCTCAATTTGCGGCTCTGAATTTAGATGGGGATATTTACTTTTTTGGAGGCCTGGATTCAACTTCGACGAGTACCAATTCGGTTTTGATTTACCATACCACCTCAGAAACTTTTTCCTACGGTCTTGGAGGCGGAGTAGCCAGGTATGGACACATGGCCGGGGATTACCGGGGAAGTGTCTATCTCTTTGGTGGAAAAGATTCTACACAGGCATATTCAACTGATCTGGATATTTTCGAAGTTGAATCCGGTACATGGCTCCAGTCTCGCGGGGGAGGTATGGCCAGGGCCTTTGGATCTCTACAACCACTTGATGGGAGACTCTATTTCTGGGGAGGAGAAGATGGAAGCGGAATCGTGACTAACTCCCTGGAGATCTACGATGTTGAGGCAGGAGTGTTTTTCGAGGGAAGCCCGGGGGGAATTGCACGCAAGCATCACTCTGCCTTCTCTCATGAAGGGGAGATTTACTTTTGGGGAGGGCTTGATCAGAGCGGAACTGTCTTGGACTCGGTAGACATTTATTCGGTATCGAGCGGTACCTGGAGTAGCGGTCCTGCCGGTGGAATTGCCCGGCACTCGGCTACCTTGACAAGGGTTTCTCAGAAAGCAATAGCCTTCGGCGGCACCGATATAAACGGAACCATACTCTCAGATGCCTACGAATTCATTCCTTCACCACGAAGCGGAGTGAGCTGGAAGCAAGGAAGCGCTGGAGGTAGAGCAAGAGCCTTACATACCGGGGTCCAGTTTCAAAAATCCATATTCCAGTGGGGAGGCCTTAACGCTGATGGAGGACTTAACCAGACGGACATTTTAGATTTGCGAACCCGAACCTGGTCTGCGGGAACCACAGGCGGTAGAACAAGATGGGATCATTCAGCAGCCCTTCATAATGGAAGTGTTTATTATTATGGCGGTTCCGATGATTCCAACACTTTGGCTTCGATGGATATTCATCATCTCCCGGGTAGGAGACTGGGATGGCTTCAGGAGCCTCAAGGACCTTCCGGACGCGGTGGTGCTGTGGCAGCAGCCTTCCAAGACAAACTTTATGTTTTCTCAGGTCGTCTTGCTGATGATACTTTACCCCTGAATATTGAGATTTACGATACGGTTTCGAGAAGTTGGCAGCCTGCGGTAACTCCCACTGGATTCTTTGTAAGTCGGGAGCGTGCTAGCGCAGTGTTAAGTGGAAGCACCATGCTTATATTCGGAGGAAAAACCGGGATTGGATCGAGTGATGAACTTCTGGAATTGGACCTGGTGGATCTAAGTATCGCGAGTGGTCCCATTCCTGGTTCCAATATCGGAGCACGCTATGATCATGAAGCAATTCTCAACTCTGAGAATATGCTTGTCATTGGTGGTAGAACGGATTCCGGAGCTCTTTTAAGCTCCATTGGCGAGTATGACCTTAATGCGGGCTGGTCGCTCTACCCGGCGGTTCTCAGTACCGGACTGGCTTCCTCAAAGGCTCTGTTATCTGGTGAAAAAGTTTATATATACGCAGGAGAAAGCAGCAGCGGTGTCACCGACTCACTACAGATTCTAGACTTGAAATCTTTGACGATTACGGTTGGTAAGTCGTCTGGAAATCCCAGAAAAAATCATTCGGGAGCAATTGTGGGAAGTTTGCTCTATTACTGGGGTGGAGAAAATGATTCCGGCCCCGTAGGCCCAATGGATATCTATGATCTTTCCTCCTCAAATTGGGTGGCCGGGCCGGTTGATGCACCCAGGGCCTCCAATGCGGCTGAAGTGACAAACGCGAAGAGAATCTACTCCTTCGGCGGAGAAAATCAAGGGGTCACGGAAGATTCTTTGAGTGTGTTCCTACCTCAGGCAATGAATATAGTGCTTGAAGCGGGAATCTTCTCAGAAGCTACCTCAGGAGGAACCAGCCGATCGTATGCCGCCGGAGATGTTTTCGAGGGTGATCTATATTTCCATGGAGGAATACCTCAATCCGGCACCTCGACGAATGTACTGGATGTATATGATCCCGTTTCTGACACTTGGAGCAGCAGGCAAGCTTCCACAGTTCCTCGCTCGGGGCATAGCGTTCATACTGCAAACGGGAAAATTTTCTCGTGGGGCGGGCGGGATGAGACATCCGCGATTCTCAATACTCTTGAGTTTTTTGATCCCGGCACACAGGTCTGGTCCTTAGCCCCGTCAGGGGGCACCTCAAGGGTGGATCACGCATCGGCTGTTTCTGGCAACAGAATTTATTTTTGGGGTGGAAATGACGGAGTTGGCAACCTGAACTCTGTGGATATTTATGTAGTAGATCCCTGGTACGCGGGACCATCTGGTGGAAGAAGCCGCACTGGACACACCGGTGTTTCTTACAATAGTAAGCTGTATTTTTGGGGAGGGCAGGATTCCGCAGGTACGGCTCTGGATACTCAGGATATCTTTGACTCCACTCAGAATTCCTGGTCCACCGGTGCACCGGGAGGTACCTCAAGATATCATCATAGCGGTACCGTAATTGAGGATAAAGTGTACTACTGGGGAGGTCAGGGAAGCGATGGTACTCTCGCTAATATGGACAGGGTAGATATCTATCGGTTCTTGGAGGATAGATGGGACAGCACCGGTGGAGTGGGAGGTCGTGTCCGGTCCAGTCATTCAGCCGTAACTTATGACAGTAAGATTTACTTTTGGGGCGGCAAGGATTCTACGGGAGTTGTAACCAGCACACTTGATATCTACGATCCGGATGCTGAAATCGCGGACCGCTTCAACACCCAGTCTACTTCAGGGGGAACCGCCCGTTTTGATCACACAGCTATCGCCTACCAGGGGAAAATCTATTTTTGGGGAGGCAAACTCAATGCGATTAGCCGGCTGGATACTATGGACATCTATGATATTGCCTCGGATTCATGGAGTACAGGGACCCTGGGTGGAACAGAAAGATCTAACCATAGTGCTGTTCTGGTAGATGGAAAAATCCACTATTTTGGAGGTACCAATCTAAGTGGAAAATTGAGCACGGTAGATATTTATGACATTGCTAGCGACTCATGGCTGTTAGGTCCTCCGGGATTAGAGGTTCGTTCCGATCATTCTTCATCCCTGGTTTCTGATGTGATGTATGCATGGGGAGGTCGTGATTCCCAGGAGACCGTTCTCAATTCTCTGGTGGTGTATCCAACAGACCAATGGCTGCAAGGGAGTTCAGGAGGAACGGCGCGAAGCCATGCAAGTGTTTCAGAATCCGACGGGAAGCTGTTTTTCTGGGGCGGAGATACCCTTCCTTTAGGCGGGAATTCTTCTGATCTTCTGGATATCTATGACATCGGCTCAGATAGTTGGAGTTCTGGTCTTTCCGGGGGTGGTTCCCGCAGAGAACATGTTTCCCTGGAACTGGATGGGAAAATCTATCATTGGGGAGGGTTAAGCCAGGTTGGCGAAGCAGCTTTGGACACTTTGGATATTTATGATATTGCTTCAAAAAGTTGGAGTAGTGGATTTTCGGGAGGAAGAGCCAGGTCAGGACATATAGGTCTGGTTACCGATAGCGGTTTTTATTTTTGGGGAGGGAATGATCTACAAGGAAATTTAATAAACACCATGGAATTCTTCTCGCCTTCATCAGCCAGCGCCAGGGAATGGGTCACCGGAATTGATGGACTCGATGCCAGGTATGGTCATAGCGCAACCCTGCATAAGGGTAAGATTTATATATACGGAGGTAAGAATAGCAATGGGGACGCGCTCAATACTTTATCCAGGTATGATATTGGCTCCCAGGAATGGACTGACCTGGGACTGGGTGGCAATGCCAGGTGGCACCATGCTGCTGGCCTATGGAATGATCAAATCTATTTTTGGGGCGGAGAAGATTCTTCAGGAGCACTGACGAACACGCTGGATATCTACGATTTAGGCACAGACTCATGGATGGTAGGGAGTTCTGGTGGCACACCAAGGGAGGGGCACCGCGGATCGGTTTTCGATGGAAGATTCTATTTTTGGGGTGGATTTAATGTAGCGGGATCTCTGAACCTCTTAGATATATACCACATTGAATCAGATTCATGGTCTACCGGTATCTCAGGCGGCCGATCAAGAATCTCGTATTCCGCCGTTCAGAGGGATGGTTTTCTATATGCATGGGGAGGTCAGGGTTCTGGCGATCTTTATTTCAATACGCTGGATATATTGGATTTGAGGGTAAGTGAAAATGAAGCCCCCACATTATCCAATCTTGATCTGAAGGAAGTCTCCTTTACCGGCTACCAGGATGATCTGGACTTTAACCTGAATCTATCGGACGCGGATCTCGATGCTATTGCGCTAGCGGTTGAATACAGCAAGGATGGAGGGTCTACCTGGTTTCAAATCGACCCTGCCCACCTGGTGGGTCAAATCACGAATCTCAATTCAGTTCAGGATCACCAAATCATTTGGAAATCCTATTCCGATGTGGTGGAGGATTTTGAGGACGTAAAACTTCGAGTCAGCGCCTCAGATGGACAGGATCGATCCATGATTCTGGAGTCACAGCCATTTTTACTTTCCAACTCCGGTACCTGGCTTCCAGCTATACCCGCACCCTCCCAGCGCTCAAATCATTCTCTAACTTTCTTCAGCGGAAGGGATGTGCAAGGTCCGGTGAAATACATGATAGTTTGGGGTGGATACGATAAATTTAGGAACATCACGAATACCCTGGAGTTCTTCAATATCACTGATGGATTCTGGTTTTCCGGAATACCCGGACCTACAGAGGGGGCGGGGCGTGTTGATCATGACGCGGTCGTTTATTCAGAGAAAGTTTATCACTGGGGAGGCCGGGATTCGAGCGGACCTCTCAATACATTTTCAGTCTACGATGTGCCCTTTGGAGCTTGGAGACCCCTGGAGGGAATCCCGGGAGGAACCGCGAGGTCTTCTCATACCTGTTCCCTGGTCGGGAACAAAATGCTTGTCTGGGGCGGATTAGGAACCACTGGATTGGTGAATAAGTTAGATATCTATGACTTCGTGAACGAAACCTGGAGCCAGGGCAATCCCGGGGGTACACCAAGGTATGAGCATTCTGCCCTGGTTGTGGGAGCGAAGATATACTTCTATGGCGGTAGAGGATCGGACGAAGATTCAGACGGGTCCAACGACTTTTTGGACACGCTCGAAATTTATGATTCCCAGGAAGATTCATGGACAAATGGAGCTTCCCTGCGGGTAGGTCTGGAGAGTGCCGCCGCAGCAGTAGTAGATTCCAGGATCTATGTTTGGGGTGGAAACCGGGATGGTTCTCCATTCCAAAGAGATCTTTATGTGTATAATATCGATTCCAATACTTGGCAAAAAGCCCAGTCTGGAGGTACCGGAAGAAGGTATCATGCGGGCGATTCTAGTGATGGGATCCTCTACTTTCACGGGGGGTTCAATGGGGATGAACTCGATACCCTGGAACGATTTCAGATTCCTAAACCGTGATGAATTTTAATGGTGAGTTCGTATTGTGTGGCTTCCGCCGGTAGTTGAATTTTCAGGCCTGGCATTTCCCATTTCAGGTGTTTTCTGGGGTATTGGATTTCTCTTTGCTATGGGTCTGGGCCTTATACAAGGCTGGAAGAGGGGATTTCAAACCTCGGATTTGATTAAGATTTCCCTGGTTGGTTTTCTTGGTGCACTTATTGGCGGACGATTAGGTCATGTTCATCAGTATTGGGAGTACTTTTCTTTGCACCCGATTGAGGCCCTCTATATTCACGAGGGTGGCATGATGTACCTGGCCGGGCTCTATGGAGGTCTCTTAAGCGGGTCTCTGTACTGTTGGAACCATGACAGACTGGTGGAGATCCTGGATCTCGCTGCACCTAGTATTTGCCTGGGTCACGTGTTCGGCAGAAGTGGCTGCTTCTTTTATGGTTGCTGTTTTGGTAAAGAGGTGGGTTTTGATTCAGGATTCCCGGGCGTAATTTTTCCTGGTGAGGAACTACTACGTCATCCGACTCAGCTATACTCGGCACTGGCGCTAGGGTTACTCTTCTTTTTTTTACTATGGATTTCATCGAGGGTAAAGCGTCCGGGCGCCGTAATTTTAAGCTACCTGGGATTCTATAGCGCTTTCAGATTTCTAATTGAATTTCTCAGGGATGATGAACGAGGATTCCTGCTTGGAATTGAGTTCTTTTCCTCCTCACAAACCTTGTCATTAGCTACCCTTCTCATTCTAGCTATCTACCTACCGTTTTGGAGGAGACGCACAAGTCCATAAGCTTTTGGATTGACAAAGTTTCCAGGGATATGCGAGTCTTAAAAATGAGGAAATCTTTATTTTTCCGGCGTTTCCTACTAGTACGACTATGTCGATAGAGAGAACACATTGAGTATTAGAGACTCCCTATTGACTCGGTTATTGTACTCACCTTCTTTATAACTTTAAAACGTCCCATCATCGATGGAAAGTCATCTAGCAGCCCCTTATAGCTTCATTCTCGTTTTCATCGCGATCACCATGGTACCTGTGATTGCCGGTTGGGTACGTCTGCCGGTGATCGTATGTGAACTCATTTTTGGGATTGTTGTTGGGAAATCCTTCTTCGACTGGATTGAAACGGGACCCGTAATCAACTTTTTCTCAAACTTTGGTCTAGAATTTCTCATGTTTCTGGCCGGGTTAGAGGTGGATACGGCTATTGTCAGAAAGCACTTCCGCAAGACCACCGCAATTACTTTCTTCTCTATTTCCATTCCCTTTTTGGCGGGAGTCTTTGTCGCACCTCTGACAGGTGTACACCCGATGCTGCTTGGAACCGTCTTCTCTACCACTTCCCTTGGGATTGTGCTGCCCATCTGTAGGGAACTCAAAGGTCCCAAGTTATTCAGAGATCTTTTGCTGGGCTCTACGATTCTGGTGGACATTATCAGCATGCTTTTACTCGCTTTCTCCCTTGCCTATCTTCAGGGAGCCATCGAAATCACTTTTATCTATTCCTTTGTTGCCATTCTCTTTCTATTCATTCTTCCCGTGATCTTGAAGAGATTGAACGCTGAAAGAGGTGTGCAGGCATGGGTCTTGTTAGATAGATCTCACTTTGAAGTGGAAGTGAGATTCTCTTTTGCCCTTCTGTTGTTACTCACAGCGATTTCAGGAACCCTCGGATTTCACTCCATCATCGGTGCCTTCATCGCTGGATTGATTATCGCGGAGGTGACTCATACAGGCTCTATCCTTGTTAAAAAGATGGAGAGCTTTGGGTACGGATTCTTTGTACCCATGTTTTTTGTATTTACCGGCGCTAAAGTAGACCTCTCGCTCGTCTTCAGGTCACTCGATAACATCAGTCTTCTCCTCTTAATTCTGGCTGCTGCGATTCTTTCCACAGTCATTGGTGTATATGCTGTATGTCGTTATATGGGTATGTCCAATCGTGAAGGCGCCGCGATGGGCTTCTTCCATGCCTCACGCCTCAGTCTTGTAATCGCGGTAGCGGAAATCGGGCGTAGTGCGGGTTTCATACCCCTGGAAGTTTTTTCCATGCTCGTCTTGCTCTCCATTGTTTCAGCCGTCGTAGGTCCATCCTGCGGCAGGATGCTTCTGGAACCCCCGCGAGAAAAGCCAAAACCAGTTCAATCTGAATAAGACTCCTCCTGCCTTGTCAGGACCCAGGCCCGTTGGTTATGCTCACCTTTGAAAGGAAGGACATGGACTTGAGTCTCAATGATGCCCTCCAAGGGGCTCAAATAGCATTTGATAAGGGAGACCTTCAGAGAGCTCAAGAATTCATCCAAAATGTTTTAAATGTTGAGCCTGATCATCGCGACGCTCTACATTTGCTGGCCCTTACCAACTACAGGCTAGGCAGCCTGGACAAGGCTTTGGCTTTAATCCAGGAGTGCCTGCGTACTCACCCGGACTTTGCCATCGGATTTAACAGCCTTGCGGTCATTTTTCGCGATCTGGGTCAATTGGAGCCCTCTGCCAATGCGTGTTTACAGGCACTGAAGCTGTCTGGAGACTATGCTGAAGCCTACTATAACTTAGGTAATGCCAAGCTACTACAAGGATTTTTAACCCAGGCAAAGGGTGCTTTCTTAAGTGCATTGCAGATCAGAGGTGATTATGGACTTGCCCATTTAAATCTTGGAATTGTCTATCAGCAGTTAGGCGAGATTGAGCAAGCTATCCGGTCTTTTGAAACAGCTTCAAAGCTGATGCCTGGAGATTCCAGGGTCTATCTCAATATGGGAAATGCCTTTTCCACTATTGGTAAGAACGAGGAGGCTGAATCCAGCTATAAAAAGGGGCTTGAAATCACCCCTGAAGATCCTAATCTCCATTATCACCTGGCTCTTTGCAGGAAGCACACCCAAAATGATGAAATTCTGGAGAGAGCCAAGAAGGGATTCCACAAGAACTCTAATTCAGACGAAGAGAAAATTTTACTGGGATTTGCTCTGGGAATGGCTCACGAGGATCTAAAGGACTATGAGCAGTCTTTTCACTACTACTCTGCGGCAAATCGTTTACAAAACTCTCTTAACCCTTTTGAAATCAAAAATCTTAAGATTTTTCTGGAAAATATCCGCAAAGTTTTTTCCGATTGGCTGCCTTCTCAAGTTGAAATCAGTGGCGAGGAGCCTATCCCAGTATTCATTGTGGGTATGCCCCGTTCGGGAACAACCCTGGTGGAGCAAATTTTGAGCTCTCACCAGAATCTGGGTGCACGGGGAGAATTGGACATGCTCGCCAGGATCATCTACCAGACCTGCCAGGTTAACCCTGACGGATTTCCCTTTGCCCTCAAGGGATTTTCCCAGGATGTATTTGAGGCAATGCGCGAACAGTATCTAAAAGTGCTGTGTGCATTGGAGGGTTCCTATACCCACTTCACAGACAAGATGCCTCATAACTTTCTCTTTTTGGGAATTATACGAAGCCTCTTTCCCAGGGCGAAAATCATTCATTGTCGTAGAGATCCTCTCGATCTCTGCCTTTCTTGTTTTAAGCACCATTTCACTGAGAAGCATACTTACGCCTATTCCCTCAGAGACCTGGGGCTCTACTATCGCTTCTATGAAAAGGTGATGGAATTCTGGGAAGAGATAATAGGATCAGATCTTATCTTTTCCGTAGACTACGAAGAGCTGGTCTTTGATCAAGAGGCCGTCACGAGAGAACTCCTGGATTTTTGTGGACTTGAATTCCAGGATGCCTGTCTGAGCTTCTTCGAAAACCTCAGACCGGTGCACACCGCTAGTATGAACCAGGTACGTCAACCGATCTACAATAGCTCAGTCGCGGCCTGGAAAAATTTCGAACCCTGGATCGGTGAACTGAAAGAGACCCTGAAAGAGGAGATTTAGTGATGCCGGAGCACCACGCGATAAAAATGGAGTTTCCAGGAACGCTCTACATCTGTCCCAGGCCAAGAGGCCATGATTGGCTGCTTGATGAACTGCGCGGATTTCAGAGAGTGGGAATTCAAAATCTAGTTTGCCTTTTAACGATGGATGAAAAGGAAGAACTGGGACTTGAAAGGGAAAAACAGTTCTGCGCGGATCTGGACATAAGGTTTGTGCACATCCCGGTTGATGACCGGGGTTTGCCCGATAGATATAGAGAATTCCTAGGTCATAGTTTAAGCGTGCTCCAATGGCTGCATCAAGATGAGAAAGTAGCGGTTCACTGTCGGGCTGGAATCGGTCGCTCAACAATGTTTTGCGCTGCCATAATGTATTTCCATGGAATTTATCCTGAAGAAGCCCTGGAAATAATTGAAAGTGCCAGGGGCTTTCCAGTTCCCGATACAAAGCAGCAAAGAGAATGGATTTTGAGCATCCACAAATTCAGCGAAAGCCTGAGCGACCTGGAATTAGACCTCAATGGTCTTCCACCGGGCTCCAGGAATTAGCAGAGCACTTATCACTTTTCGACAGGTTGTAGGTTTTGTACAAATCTATTTTCTACTGCACCACAGGTGGAACTATAGCCAATCCCTAAGAGCGTGGTACGGCTACCTTATAGCCAGGTGTTCTGAGTGTATGGAACTTATATTCTAATTTTGTCGTAAAGTATTGTGTCTCAGGAAACTATATTTTTTATTTTAATAAAATCCGTCTGATTCGACTGAGAGAGGATTATAACTTAGATAGAGAATATCCTTTATGTTTAGCGCTGACTTAACACTAAATACAGAGACGGTCCTAGAATTTCAGACCACCCGCTAAGTTAGACTTTGTGGAAGA
>CAZIKF010000034.1:0-56055 GCA_964539825.1 uncultured bacterium | reverse complement strand
GCCCAGCCCGCTTTGAGAAACTCTACCCCTTTCACCGGTGTGGCATTCGAATAGGAAAGCGTTCCTCCCGCTGAATCCATCAAAAACCAGTAGCCGCGATTTTGCTTAAATTCTGAAAAACTCGCGCCCGAGCCTTGGGGGTAGGAGGCCCAGCCAGCATCGTAGGTCCAAATCTTCTGCACTGAGCCGCTGAGGTTTTGCGAAAGGTATGAGCCCACAGGAACCCCTGATTCATTCAAGGGGATTGTAACAAGGTTCCAGCCGGGACCAAGGGCAATTTCACCTGCCACTAAAGAACTAAGTGAGAGAAAAAATAACAGCAAAAGTCTGGCGAAATAACCCGCCATACATGGATTCCCTTCCGATAAAGTGGTGCGCAAAAACTACCATAATTAGCTCTACTAGAGAAATTACGACTTTAAAAGTATAGTTGGAATTCCAGGATGAAGCTAGTGTTCAGACCCAAATTTCACGACAGAATTCAACCTATCTCCTTGGTTTTGTATGGACACTCACATCTCACAGTTAAGTACTGATCAAGCATTACTCATAGGTTTCTGGGATTTATATTAGCTGTGAAAGAAGGGTCTTAGCAGGAACTACCAATGGCTTTCCCGGAATTTGGAAACAGTCCTTGTCGATATAATCTTCATTCAATACAACTTGAAACGCATAAGGAACATTCAATTGCCTTTGGAAATAATGGAGAGACTTACTGATGAACGGTTCTTTGTGCTTTGCCTCTACAAGAAACCATGGCTTTCCATCCCGTGAGACAAGAAAATCCACTTCTCGAGAACTTGTGTCCCGCAGGTAGCCCAGACTGAACTCACCTAGTCCAAGGTCATTCCATCCATCAACAGCTTTCAGAAGGTGGCATGCGATAAATGTTTCAGACTTCTGACCCGAATCTTCGATACCAGCCCAGTCACGTAAATACCATTTTGGCTCCTTGCGAAGTGATCGAGAGACATTCTTAAACCATGGTCTCAGCAGAAATCCCAAGTGCATACTGCATAAGATATTGATCCATCTCCTAACCGTGTCCACACTCACCCTGAGAGTCTTAGCAAGATTGCTGAAGATGAGCTGCTCGCCGGAGCGCGCTCCGAGTAAAGTAACGAGTAATTCTAATTGGTCTATATTTTGAATTTGAGTCAGGTCACGCACATCCTCGCGAAGAAACTGTCGACCTCTTAATTTCTGCCAACGCAGGAAAAAGCGCTTATCTCTCTTCAAAAACGGTTCTGGATAACCTCCAAACTCCCAAAGAGCGTTGAACTCCTCAATCGCCACGGGCGAGGGAGAACGTAGAATTTGTGATGGGCCTGGTAGATCGGCACGAATCGTTTCAGCGACAGAAAATGGGTGCATCCTATATAGAAAGTAGCGACCCATGAGACTATCACCTCCACGAGAATAGGTATCCAGTCTGCTGCTTCCAGTAACGAGAATGCGCACCTTTTCGCTATGGGTATCAAACAATCCCTTTAAAAAAGACTTCCATCTTGAAAATTTGTGAAGCTCATCAAACAATGCTATGTGTGGTCTGGACCTCAGATATTCCAGGTTGAATTCTGAGATGATTCTGGCTGGACCCGCCAATATTGTTTCCCGGTCATCCACATTATCCCAGTTCAAATACAGATCAGATTGATTTCGGCAAGTCGTTGTCTTTCCCACCTGACGAGGGCCGCTAATAAACGCCATCTGGCGCTCGTTTCCAAGATGCTCTGCGAGCATCGAATCATAGATTCTCTTATGAAGTTTCATGGCTGATAATTATACGTATAGTCGTAAAATACTCATGATTATTCTACGACGCTACTGAAAATAGTCAAGTTTTGGATCTCCCCAGGCTCAAAATAGATTTTGTCATCCAACAATGTGAAATCACTGTGAGGACCAACAGTATGCAGGACCTTGTGCATAGCTTGAGCCATTTCTGTTGTATCTCGCTGTCTATAGTACCGTTCCTTGATGAAAGCCTCGCGGAGCAATTCATTGACCATGGTGCTAAACAACCTGTAATTACCCATGGATCGCCCTATTAGTTATACCTAAAAGGGTATACAACG
Organism: uncultured bacterium; assembly: GCA_964539825.1. GTDB lineage: Bacteria > Muiribacteriota > UBA6191 > UBA6191 > UBA6191 > CAZIKF01. The sequence continues at coordinate 53,977 of CAZIKF010000034.1, read as the reverse complement.
ATCATATTCTATATTATTATACCTAAAAGGGTATAAATGAAACTTCCAGAGTTTGTAAAAAAGCAAAGAAAACAAAACTGTCTAACACAGGTTCAACTAGCTCATTATGCGGGAGTAGGTTTGCGATTTGTACGTGATTTGGAACAAGGTAAACCCGGTTTAAGAATGGACAAAGTCAATCAGGTTCTTTCGCTATTTGGAGCTGAGCTAAGACCCATCAAGGTAGATGGAAATGCTTGAAGCCAGGGTTTTTATCAGTCAGACCGAAGTTGGAAAACTATGGAAAGACCAAGATGGGTACCATTTTAAGTATCACAAAATCTATCTTGAGAACCCTATCAATGGAGCAGTTAGTTTCACACTACCCTTGCAGGAAGAACCCTTTCTTTCCAAAGTCATATTTTCATTTTTTGATGGTTTGATTCCAGAAGGCTGGCTACTGAACCTGGTTCAAAAGAACTGGAAGATCGACCCGCAGGATCGAATGGCTCTACTTATGCGTGCCTGCCTGGACTGTATCGGCAATGTAAGCGTGGTTGGGGTGTTCGATGAGAATTGATCGTTGCCTGTGCTGTTATCAACCCCTTGGTCAAAAGAAGTTCTTGCACTCGAAGTGCAGTAAAAAAGTGTTTTCACAAGAAGGACCTCCAAAAATTGACTTTGGGATGGACGATATTCAGAGCTTAGCCTTGAAGACAATCAACAAATCACTTTCCATTCCAGGATTTCAAAGAAAGTTATCGGCTGATCTGAGTTCAGAAACCGGCACCTTTCGTTTAACCATTGCGGATGGCTTACCCGGATACATAGTAAAAATGCCCACCCCGCAATACCCTCACATTGTAGAAAATGAAGCGCTGACTATGGAACTCGCCCGGTTGTGCGACCTTCGTACAGCGGAGGCCACGCTACTACCCTTAAGTTCTGGTGAATTGGTATTGGTGGTAAAGAGATTTGATCGCCGAGGCTCAGTTAAATTTGCCCAGGAAGACTTCTGTCAGTTGGTGGGCCAGCTAACTTCTGAAAAGTACACAGGATCAATCGAAAGAGTTGGAAAGCGTTTGAGAGAATTAAGCTCGACGCCGGGCCTCGACGTTGCCCGCCTCTTTGAACTGGTACTGTTTTGCTTCTTGACTGGCAATGCGGATATGCATTTGAAGAATTTTTCGATCCACACCCGCGATGGGCATACCAGCCTCACCCCTGCATATGACCTATTAAATACAAGGCTTTTGATTCCAGAGGACCGGCAAGAAAGTGCTTTGACTATCAATGGTAAAAGGCGGAAGTTGAAGAATGCAGATTTCCTGGCTCTGGGAGCAGTTCTTGGGTTAAGTCCCAAAATATTTAAGAATATTGTTAGAGCGCTCACCGGTAAGAAGGCAATGATGATGGATTTGATTCACAAAAGTTATTTGGACGGCGATCTAAAGGATCAATACATTCGCCAGATTAGCACTAATCTCAAGTTCCTTGCTAATAACTAATGGTACCGCTTAGTTGACCTCTACCAGCTTTTTACATCTTTTTTCAGTAAAAAACTCAAACAGGCGGTCTAAGGTTTTGGCTGGCGGCTGGGATGGCAAAATCAGACGCAGGCGATTAGGGAAACGGCTTTCATGGCTAGCTGCCGAACCGTAGATGTTTAGGAATGCCTTTCGAACCGAGTTGGGAACTGGCTCATGAAAATCCAGCTGAAGCTCCCCGGGAACTTGTTTAAACCGCTGAACACCCAGCCAATATCCATAGACTCTCAATTCCACGACGCGTAACAGCTCTACCATGTCTTTGGAAAATCCTCCATAGCGATCCATCAGTTCACGCTTGAGATCATCAAGTTCCTCGGCACTCTTCAAGCTCGACACACGACGGAAAAAATCCATTCTCTCGTTATAGCTAGGAATGTATTTTTCATCCACATAGGAGCTAGCTCTTAACTCCATTTGCGGCATTTCCCTTTCTTCCTGGTAGTTGTTGTCCCTCAGTTTTTCCACAGCATCACGCAGCAGGCGCGTGTATAGATCGAATCCGACGGTGTAAACAAACCCGCTTTGCTGCTTTCCCAACAAGTTTCCAGCACCTCTGATCTCCAAATCGCGCATGGCAATCTTAAATCCCGAACCTAGCTGGGTGTACTCCTCTAGAGCCATGAGTCTCTTACTTGCGGTTGGAGTGAGGGTTGAGGAATCCTTATAGAAAAGATAAGCATAACCCTGGGCTTCTCTCCTTCCGATTCTGCCCCTTAACTGGTAGAGCTGGGAGAGTCCGAAGAAGTCTGCCCGCTCCACCAATATGGTGTTGACATTCGGTATATCCATCCCAGATTCAATGATGGTGGTGGCAAGCAGGACATCAAATTCCTTTTGTAGAAACGCCGTCATGGTCTCTTCAATTGATTTGGCATCCATCTGCCCATGTAGATAGCGAAGTCTCAAACCTGGAATTAGCTTCAATAACTGGTTTGCTCTTGCTTCAATCGTTTCCACTCGATTATAGACATAAAACACTTGTCCCTTTCTTCGAAACTCCCGCTCAATGGCTTCTTTCACTGTACTTTGCTGGTAGGGAAGTACAAAAGTCTTGATAGGAAGACGACCGGGCGGCGGAGTATGAATCACTGAAATGGACCGGGCACCCGACAGAGCCAAATTCAGAGTCCTTGGGATTGGAGTAGCTGAGAGAGTCAGGGTATCCACCCCTATTTTTATTTTTCTCAGCTTTTCCTTGTGGGAGACCCCGAATCTTTGCTCCTCATCCACTACCAGGATTCCCAGGGATTGAAATTTGACATCTTGTGACAGGAGCCTATGAGTGCCAATTAAGACATCTACTTTACCCATCGCGAGATCTTTAAGGATCTCGCGGGCTCTTTTTACGGAAACAAACCGATTTAGAACCTCTACCCTCACGGGGTATCCCATTAACCGGGACTGAAATGTCTGGAAGTGCTGTTGAGACAAAATGGTAGTGGGGCACAGTACGGCCGCCTGCTTCTGATCCTGCACAGCCTTAAACGCAGCTCTAATTGCCACTTCGGTTTTACCAAATCCCACATCACCGCAGAGGAGCCGATCCATGGGAGCATGGGAGCTCATATCTTCCTTTAACTCATGTATGGCTCTATCCTGATCAGGAGTTTCCTCATGTTCAAAACTGGACTCCATCTCTTCCAAAAGTTCAGTGTCGGGCGCGAAGCGATGGCCGCTAACAATGCTTCGGCGAGCAGCTTGATCAATAAGATCCTTGGCGAATTTTTGGACCTCTTCCTTGACCCTGCCTTTGACTTGTTTCCAACGCACGGAATGGAGCCGATTGAGCTTCGGGATTTTTCCTTCGGCCGGAGTAAATCGATGAATCCGGTCAACTTCTGTTATGGGAACAAAAACGCGGTCTGTTCCACCAAACTGTAAGACCAGAAACTCCTTCCTAATCCCGTCGATTCGAATATTTTCGATCCCTTGAAAGAGCGATATCCCATAGTCTGAGTGCACCACATAATCGCCCTCTTGCAGTTCCGAAAAATGATGAAGAACATCGCCTTCATAGAGCTTGGCTGACGTCTTCTTGCTGCTGTGGTAAGAAATTCCCGTAAAATCCTGGTAGGTATAGCAGGCTATTTTGAGAGCTGGGAGTTCAAAGCCTTTCTGAATGGGTTGAGATAAAAGGTATACCCCTGCTTTCTCCCCGGGACTTTTCATAGGATCAGAGATCTGCTTGGAGTGGCAGCCCCTGGATTTAAGCAAAGACCTTACTCTCTGGGAAAAACCCTGTTTGGGAAGAAACAGAAAAATCTGGTATCCATGATCTACCCTCTCTTCCAGGGTTTTGAGAAACCATTCCATATTCTTGCCAAAGGATGGAGCCCCATCCAGGGAGAGATCTAGTCTCTTTCTTAAAGGTTTTTTCCACTTCTTAACGTAACTCTCCACCGGAGCACTGGACTCAACATAGGGATTGAGCCATTCCAGTCCCGGAATAGCACTATGAGAAAGCTGGTCGAGACCGAGACCATCTGAACGGGACCTGAAAAATTCCTCTACTTCGGGAGCCGGGGTCTCAAGTAGCTTGAAAAACGCGGAGTCAAATTCCTGGACGGGGAAAACACTGACTTTTCCCACTTCTTTCAAAGAGCGCTGGGTATAAATCTCAAATTCCTTAATCGACTCAATTTCATCACCAAAAAACTCGCATCGAACCGGAGTACTATCCGTAGAAGGAAAGATATCTATGATATCTCCTCGCACAGAAAACTCTCCGCGTGAGGCCACCATATCCACCCTGGTATATCCAAGCATGGCCAGATCCGCGAGCATTTTGTCCCAATTGCACTGCGCACCCTGCTGAAGATGCACCGAAAGCTGAAGAAACCGCTCCCGTGGAATAGTGGGCTGTTCCCTGGCTTCTCGGGTTGTAATTAAAGAGAGAGAATCTCCTGGATTTGTCAGTGTTTTTAGGCACACCAGTCTCTCAAATACCGTCATTGCCCCAGGCGGCAGAAGCTCCTTCTCCAAACGATCATAGGCGGGAAAGAATAATGCCTGGGACTTTTCACTCAGCAATACTCTTAAATCTTGAACCAGGTTTCGGGCGTCATCTTCATTTTCCATTTCACAAAGAAGATTTCCCTTATCCGCCGCGTGGGCTGCCAGGAAAAAGGCATAGGAGGAACCTGGAAACCCTTTCGCCCGTACGAGGGGAGAGTTACCAAATAGCTCCAGAAGTGTTCCCCAACCCATGTATGAAATTCAGCCTCTAAATGATTCAGCTATGCAAACTGAAATCCAGTTCCTTTACTTCAGTGATTCCTTCGTAGTCTTCGAGCTCTTTTAAAGCCGTGGAGGGAATCCTTTCATCGAGTTTAAGCAAGCCCAGAGCCTCACCGCCCAATTCTTTTCTGCCCAGCTCCCAACGAGCTATATTCACTCCATTCTTTCCCAGGACTCCACCCACAAATCCTATCACTCCAGGACGATCCTCGTTGCGAATCAAGAGCATGGTTCCCTCGGGAACGATATCCATGGGATAACCGTTAATCTCCACGATTTTGGACCGTTGCGCGAACAGAGTTCCGGAAAGTGATACGGGAGGTCCGTCTCCATACACTTCAATCTTCAGCAGAGTGGAATAGGTTTCGTGTAGCGGATCCTTGATAGCCTCGAATTTCAGACCATGATTTTCCGCGATCTTGACTGAGTTTACATAATTGACCCGCTCTTCGGTAGTGTCTTCAAAATAGCCTTTAAAATAGGCCGCTTTTAGAATATCGAACTGATCTCCCATGTCCTTGCCACAAACACTCATTCTCATCAGGGAAGGCTGAAACGTGATCAATTGGCGCGCCAGCCTGCCCATTTTCTCAGCCAGAGAGCAAAATCCCCTGGAAACTGCAAAGAGTTCACCTTCTACAAGCGGCATATTTACCGGATAATCTACAACGCCGTTTTTCAAGGCTTTCGCCATCTGAACAGCAATCGTTTTGCCTACCCTCGACTGAGCCTCAACCGTGGAAGCCCCCAGGTGAGGAGTACAGATACAATGGGGGTGAAAATGAAGGGGATTTCCTACGCAGGGCTCCTCTTCAAATACATCAATGCCGGCCCTGAGTAAATGTCCTTCATCAAGGACCCTCAGAAGGCTCTCTTCGTCGACGATTCCCCCTCTGGCGCAGTTTACCAAAACGGAACCGGGTTTCATTTCCTTCAAGGAGAGATAATCAAACATTCCCATCGTTTCTCTTGTTTTAGGAGTATGAATGGTAACCATGTCCGCGCAATTTAAAAGTTCTTTTAAGGAATTTGCTTTTTTAGCCGAGAACTTTTCAAATTTCTCCCTGGAAATATAGGGATCATAAGCAATTAGATTCATTCCGAATCCGCTGGCAATGTTGGCGACATTGGAGCCAACCTTTCCCAACCCCACAATCCCCAGGGTCTTATCCCTGAGCTCCCAACCATCAAATTCTTTGCGATTCCATATCTTTTCTTGGAGTCTCAATCCAGCGGTAGTCACATTACGTACAGCCCCAAGTAACAACGCAAAGGTATGTTCTGCCGCTGAAACCACATTGTCCGCCGGAACATGAACAACCAGAACGCCCTTTTTGGTGGCATGATCCACATCGATATTATCGATTCCGATAGCTGCTCTCCCAACCACTTTTAAGGAAGAACCCGCATCAAGGATTTCTTGATCGACAGCGGTATCAGAGCGGGTGACAATCCCGTGAAACTCGGAAATAACTTTGAGAATTTCTTCCTTAGGAAGCAAAGGCTTCACCTCCAACTGCAGACCTTCTCGCTTCATCATTTCAAGCGCAATGGGATGCAGATGCGCGGTTACAAGGACTTTGAACATTTCATTATCTCCTTAAGGGTACCAAGCAGATTCTTGAGATCTGCTTCTTGAACCCGTCCCATATGCCCAATTCTAAAGTGGCTTTTTTTCAAAGCCCCATATCCAGCCGCTACCACATACCCCCTGGATTCCAGCTCTTTCACGGGATCTATTCCCTCAGGATTTCTCAGGCAGCTTACACTCAGGGATCGAAACCCTTCTTCAGCATAAATCTCCAGCCCGGTCTCCCTGGCGAAATCCCACACCATTTGTGCCATGTCGCGATATCGCTGAAAGTGCTCCTTACGATTCTTCAAAAAGGCTGTAAGTTCTATGCGCAAAGCCTGAAATTCAGCAATTGCTGGAGTATAAGGGACATTTCCTTTCTCATGTTGCTGAAGATACTGGTTCAAATCTAGATAATAGGAGGAGGACTGGTTTAATCGAATCTCCTTTTCCAGGCGCTCTGAGACCCAAAGAAATCCTAAACCCGGCGCAACCGCAAGGCACTTCTGCGAGCAAAAGACCACTCCATCAACATGGCGGACGTCTAACTCAATTCCTCCGATACTGGAGATTCCGTCTACCAATACCAGGGGACTATTTTCCATTGATATATACTGAGCCAGTTCAGTAACAGGATTCAACGTTGCGTTAGAGGTTTCGCTATGGGTGATGAGCACCACATCTTTTTCGTTGAGATGATCCGAATCTCCCAGTTCAGATGGACTCACTCCTCGCCTTTCACCGGCTTCCAGGACTTCTACATCATATCCAAGAACATTTGCTATTTGAGCCCAGCGTCGGGAAAAGTCTCCTGACTGCACAGACAAAATTTTGCCCCGGCTCAATGAAGCCAGAACCGCTTCCATCATCCCTGTTCCAGAACAATTCCCAATCAAGAACTTCCCCTCCCAGCCAAGAAACTCATGAAGGAGGTTCTGCACATCACAAAAGAGGCGGCTAAACTCAGGACTTCTATGACCGATCATGGGGTATTGACGTGCCGGGCTATGGGAATCAAGCGCGGTGGGACCAGGAAGAAAGGTTCTGCGGGTGGCGAAGGCTTTAAAGACATCGGTTTGAATTTTGGACGCTCCCAGGATGTTCTCTTCTTGAAGAAGTAAATCACACGCGATACGAGTTTCTTGTGGAAATCGCTCAGAGCATTCTGTGAGCTCATCCTCTTGCAGTAAGAAGCCTAGAACTCCCAGTAAATTTGCCCCCGCATAAGAAACCTGGGGACAATTTTTTATAAAAGAGCGACGCACAACCCCCGCAAATGGAATCATCTTCTGTACCACCTCAGACGTTTCCAGATCAGTAATTCCATCTCCTATGAATGCGCAGGAGCCTTTCTTCAATCGCTGTACGACCTTAGCCTTTCCTCCTTGCTGCAATAAGTCAGAACTGAGCACCTTTCCATAAATACCGGATTGAAAGTCAACTTTTACAGCCTCAACCACTTCAATTCCTAATTCCAGAGCCACGGGTTCAATAGCCAGTTGAAAACCACCACTAATAATCCCTATTTCTTTACCCAGGGCCTTAAGGATTCTTACCAGATCCCTTGCTCCCGGTGTCAAGGAAGCAAGGTAAACTTTGGCGAGTAATTCAAGATGTTCTTCACTCAGTTGTAAAAGGGACAGACGTCTGGAGTAGGCCTCCTTAACATTGAGCTTACCTTCCATGGATTGAGATGTGATTTTGGCCACCTCAGGCTTACCCAAAAATCTTGCCAATTCATCGATTCCCTCTACTGTGACAAGTGTGGAATCAAAATCAAAGAATACCTGTTCAATCATGGAAAAGTGGAATCCATCCTCTGCCTGAGGATACGTCATTATGTGTCCAAAAGCATTTGGTTCATCCGGATTTCCGGACAAAAGACTTCGATTTAGGTATATATTACAAACTACATCCAGGTGAATTCTGAGCTGTGTATCACATGGGAGGCGATGATGCAGGAAGATAAGAAAGAAGTTTCCGTTAGTGATGAAATCAGGCTGACTCAATTGGTGAAGTGTGCCGGTTGCGCTGGAAAGCTAAAACCTGCTCTCTTAGACCAGGCTCTGGAGGGAATTTCCTGGCCAGATCATGAAAATGTGATCCATACCATGGGTGGCCACGAGGACTGTGGCGTGTACCGAATCGATGAAACCCATGCACTGGTTCAAACCACCGACTTTTTTACACCGGTTGTGGATGATCCCTATATTTTTGGGCAGATCGCGGCGGCCAATGCTCTTAGTGATATCTATGCCATGGGTGCTCAGCCCATGAGCGCACTCAATATAGTTTGTTATCCCGAGGAATTTGGTCCAGAAATACTGCATGAAATTCTGGCCGGGGGCGCTGCCAAGGCAAAAGAAGCATCTTGTCCTATCCTGGGAGGTCACTCTGTCAATGCTCCTGAATTAAAGTATGGACTCGCCGTTACGGGCAAAGTGGAAATCCGAAAGATCTTCTATAACCGGGGAGCTAAACCAGGAGATGTGCTCATTCTAACCAAAGCCCTGGGAACCGGCATACTAAACACAGCTGTCAAAAGAGGAAAGCTGGGGTCAGGTGTTTATGAAGAACTCATCAGCAATATGATTCGCCTGAATAAACAAGCTGCTGACATAGTCCATGAGTTTGAGGTTCACGCAATCACAGATGTGACCGGTTTTAGCCTTATGGGTCATGGGTTTGAGATGAGTACAAGCTCGCGGGTAGATTTTGAAATCGATTATTCACAATTGCCCATATTGCCCGGGGTATTCGAAGCAATTGAACAGGGACACGTCACCCGAGGAGATAAAACCAACAGAGAATACACGGCCGGATTTTTCGAACTTGGTCCAACGGTCCCTGAAAACATATCCAAAATTCTATTTGATCCACAAACATCAGGGGGACTCTTGATTGCGGTTCATCAAAGGCATGCCAAAGAGCTGTTGAACCGTTTAAGAGATCATTATCCCATCGCCTCGATCATCGGATGCTGCCAAACCCCTAAAAACCCACAGAAGGCGGGAAGGATCCATGTTTCTTGAGCCTTGATTCTGAAAAATCAGATCAGGAAATTCTCTCTCACTGGGACGAACGGTCTCTTGAGGGTCTGCCTACATTTGACTCCATCGTTCCTAAAAACCTTCCTCTTGTCCCTATTGAAGAAGTCCTCAAAACTAGGGAAAAATATTGGATTTTGGATGTTCGATCTGAGAAAGAATTCACGGAATCTCACCTGCCCCATGCGGTTTCCTTTCCTATACTAGACAACAAGGAGAGACGGGAGGTCGGGCTTCTCTATAAACAAAGAGGTCGGGACGCGGCAGTAACCCGCGCAGTTGAATTCGCGACTCCCAAATTAGATCCGTTAAGGCAACTCGCTCAGGAGGCTGTGAACCAGGGAAAAACTCCCCTTATCTATTGCTGGAGAGGGGGAGGGAGATCTGCCTATACCACCAGTCAACTGATTCATATGGGTTTTAAAGCCATTCGCCTCAAGGGTGGGCACAAAGCATACCGTCGTCTTGTCTACGAGGCCCTTTATAGGAGCACCCAACCTGAATTTCTCATTCTTAAGGGTCTGACAGGTGTTGGCAAGACTGATCTACTACACATGATTAGTCCTACCTACAAGGTACTGGACCTGGAGTCTTACGCCAGGCACTGTGCCTCAAGCTTTGGCTCCATTCCCTTTGAACTGAAAGGGACCCATCATCGAACTTCTCAAAAGAAATTTGAAGATGAGATCTATTCAACCCTTTATCTCAGTGAGGTTTCTACCTCGCCGGCAGGAATTCTGGCTGAATCCGAATCCAAACGAATCGGCCATCTTTTTGTTCCTCCCGGAGTTTTTGAAGCCATGACTTCAGCTACCACCATAGAGGTTACCTGTTCAATTGAGAAACGGGTTGAGAGAATCCACCGCGAATACATCGGTGCAGACAATTCAGGAATTCCGCTGTTGCAAAGAGATCTCGAATCGATCCGCCCCTACATCTCAAAAATCCAATATCAAAACTGGAAGGAAATGTTAGGGGACTCACGAATTCGAGAAGTCCTCAAAGAACTCCTGCTCGAGTACTACGATAAAAAGTACGCGGGGATCTACAACGAGCCCGATCTCACCGTCGACGCCTCCGAACTTTCAAAGGCACGCGATAAAATACTGGAATTCTTAAAGAATTCTTAATCCAGAACCTGAACCGCTATCGAACTTTGGTGAGATCTGACTTTATGAAGCCCCGTGAAAGGGCTGAACCCTGGTCTTAGACCGGGGTAACGTTTTCTGCTTGCAGCCCTTTTTGGCCCTGGGTTACTTCCATGGTAACTTTCTGACCTTCATATAGGGATTTTCTACCGGTTCCGTTAATGGCACTATGATGTACGAAAACATCCTTTCCACTTTCCTGTTGAATGAATCCGAATCCTTTTTCCTCGTTGAACCACTTTACAGTGCCTGAAACTTGATTTGCCACGCAATTTCTCCTTGATATACTTTGCTAATTACACCAATTTTCATTGGCACCGCTATATTCTGTCAGTAATTCAACCTGACAAGCGAGATCTACATCCTCGCAAAACTTTAAAATCCAGCGGAATTAAGCGAGCGCCATAGTAACTCAAATTTTCACAAAAGTCGCCCTTTGTCCCCAATTTTTCGTCTTTTTTTGAAAAGTTTCTTTTTGGCAATGGTGTGCTGGGTAGAGATTCCCTAAAGAGACCTCAGCCATTCCTCCAATTTTCTGGTGGCCAAAACATCATCACGATTGTAAGTAAGAATCTTCTCCTTGATCAATTTTCGTTTTTCTAAATTCTTCTCATTTAAGAAGTTGATGTACTGAACGATTGACCATTGGGACCCGGAGCCTTCGTCTTCCCACTGAAAATTCACCAGGGCAGGATGCTTACAGATATCTTTGAGCCCATACCTGCCAAGCGGCAGTATAAGACAATCCATCACAGCAGTCTTAATGTCAAAGAGAGGACCGTGCTCCTCATCAAGAAGCCAGAGAATGGCAGGGTGATCCCTTAATTCATAGCGCCGAGAATATGATTTTAGCTGGGTTCGCTCAAAGGGGGAAAAGTGGATTAATCTTAAATCCGACCAGCGACTACGGTACTGTTCAACCAAACCTAAAAATTCCTCAAAAGCCTTTCTATCATCCTGTATGGAGTCTGACCAGGCATAATCAAAGTCAGAATTACCGTAGCCTGGCTTCAACAACCCCCATAAATAGACATGGTCCATGCCAGCATCATTAAAGGGATTCGATTCAACATCAAAGTGTACCCAGGTCCCTCCCGGCAGTTCAATCTCTTTGAGCTTACTCAGTTTCCCGCTCTTCCATGTCCTGGCCTGCAGTACCGCACGTACCTTTTTATCCGCTCTCTTTAAATGGGGAATATCTGGAATGGTATGAGGCTCTCTGGCGGCCAGATCACTGATAGTTTCAATTCCTGCCCCATGGAGAGCCGGGACACTGCGGCCATGAATGCCATAGAGAAGAGAAAGCTCCTCCTCCTGCTCAAATTCTGATTTGCAGATTTCGTGAAAAAGGCACTGACTGCACTTACTCACGGAATAATGAGCGCTGGGACGAACCTCACAATCCACAATCTCTCTTGCTTTTCGAAGAAATTCCTCCAATTTGGTGTCATACTCGACCCCCACTTCCGCGACTGAACCATCTCCAAGAAAGACCAGGGCTTGATGTTCATTGCCAAGCAGTTGGCGATAAAAAGCGATCTGAATCCCTGTTCGGGTCTTCATAGAGCGGGCTAACTTGGCATCTGCGGCTTGATAATCCCCTTCGTCGGTCCTAAATAGAAAATCGGGCTTACCGAATAATCTCCTGGTCTCATCAACAAGTTGTGCCTGGTAGATGATCTCAATCCCTGACCGCATCAACTCATTGGTTTGCTCAACGGACTGAGCAACACCTACCTGGCACCCCTGTGCAAGATGAGAGAGGACCGCCTGTTCGTGGGTAGATCCCATTTCTTGCTGCAAAGCCTCAAAGGGATCCTGGTCGGTCTCAAGCAGACCGGCAGGAGGATGATGAGCATACCAGAATCGTCGCACACAATGTCTGAAAGAGTGAATGTCGCTGGCGGAAATCCAATTCACAAGACTATTATCCCACAACTATGCCGCATGGTTGGCTTTGAGCAACCCCGGGGCCTACCTTCTGCACTTGATCGAAGCTGTAAATGAGGCAAATGTTTGAACTGGGAACGGATCAGGGCTCTTGAACCATGAAATCCTCAATCAGTTCTTTCTGAACTTCCTTAGAAATTTTTGTTGCTAAGGGGATCACATGTTTGTCGATGGCAGACATGCCACGCTCATAGGCCAGCTCAGATAATTTCAGCGTCTTCTTTCCCGCTTCGGTTGCATAGAACTTTCTGAGGATCTTCAGTTCATCAATGGTGAAGTGTTTGTGGTAGAAACCGGCACTATTCCTCAGCATCAGGCGATACAAATCCAGTTCTGAATCCAGTCGCCTTTTCAACTTCGCGAAGGCGTCAGCCTCCATATCAAAGAATCGTTTTTCTAATTCCTTCTCTTCCCTTTCGCTTTGCTTCCACTCCAGCATGTCCCGAATCAGTACCTGGTCAGCTTTCTTCAGGTTTTCAATAATTCTTCCAACTAATTCCGTCTTCTTCTGATTTATTTTCTTACGATCAACTACCGCTGTGACAATAGCCTTGACCAACTTCTCCTTAAGAGAGTCTGACTCTTTGACCTCGACCATTGAAAATGGGATCAGAAAAACGCAAAGAAGACAGACTTTCGATTTCATAAACGACCCCCATTACCTGAGACTACAACTCTCCATCGTAGCACACTGAAAAGAGGTTCCCACCTGGCACAAGCAGAGGGAACATTTTACGGGTACACCTCGTAGTAACCCTTGGACTCAACTCCGAGTATTTTCCTATGCCCGTTAAATTCATCCTATTGATTCTTTTTTTTGGCTGCGCGGGTACAGCCTTTGTTCAGGAATCAGATTCTGAACCTCTTGATCCCGATCGAGCACAGGCTATGCTCGATATTTCATCCGGAAAAGATCCTGAAGCTATAGAAGAAATCCAAAAAGATATCCGCTCTATTCTTGAGGATGATCTACAGGTCACTCTCCACTACCTTGCCTACCGCAGTGCGGTTTTGCTGGGAAGAGCCTACCTGGGAGTTCGAACCAATTCAGTTAATTTGAATCGCAAAATCAAGGGCAAACTCCCGTATTCAAGAATCAATGATGCGGCAGACATCTTTAATACCATCACGTCTCCTCAACTGGAGAGACTGGAAGAAGTTTTTAAGGAATGGGGGCTGGAAGGCAGTATCTCCTTCTACTTGAAGGAGTGGCTTCAAAGCGAGAAGACTGTCCTTGGCAGATCCTACTGGAAACACTTCAAGGATGGAGAAACCATCGAACGAATTTTGCTCATTCAACCCGCTAAGATTACCAGATCAAATTTTGCAGCAATTGCGCTGCTGGCATCACTTATAGAAATGGAAATCTATGATGAGGACGCTCCCGGCGAAAAAATTCGTGAAAATTTATTAGCCGCTCTCCAAATCCACAAAGAAAGCGGTGAAAGTCTTAGCTCTAAGAAGAACAAACCTTCCTTTAATCGGTTTTTTAATGAGAGATATTTCAGCCAATTGCAGGTAGAAACCTTTAGGGATAAATCCTTCACCAAGTTTTTTAAATTAGCCCTGGAGAAAGAACCTGATTTTGGCGAAGTAGCCACCATTAACCAGGCAACCGGAGCCACAAGTGCCGCTATTGAGCGTGCCGGTTCCCATGCTAAATTTTCTGCCCGTCCAAGCATGACCAAGTTCTGGAGTATCGCGAGTCTTAGAAGGAGAATGATCCGCAGCTTTACCAGTCTCAAACCTAAATGGCCCTTTTCCCTCGGTCATTTCGCAGGGAACTTCGCCAAGGGCAGCGCTATTTCCGTTGTAGCGGAAGCACTGGTTGAGTCTGCTGTTGTTCTGGCGGTAGGACAGCGTAAAGAGGAAATTGTAATTGGAGATCGAGAAATTGAGTATGACACCCAAAAAACAACCCGCCAGAAAGGAGAGGGTTGGTTTCAAGAGTATCTTGACGATCGAAAATTCGCGTTTTTGGACATGGCTGATAATGCGGCAGACAACTGGGAAAGCCGCGTAGGTGGACTGGCTGGGGGCGTGGCCTTTGCGGCACTCGTAGGCACTTCTTTTCCATTAACACTCGTAGCGGCAGCAGTTGGTTATGCTGTTTATTCAGGGGTTCAGGCTGTTACAAAGATGGGCTGGTACCAAAAATTCAAGCACCGCGGCCTTATTTCAGACCTGGAAAAAGTCCTTAAGGAAATGCCTTACGTTCGAGACAAACTTAAATACGATGAGAAAAAAATCGAAAAAGTCGCTCAAGAACGCGCCCGGGACATGATCAAACGCAAAGAAATCGGCCAACAGAGCCCCAGGCGAATCTACTTCCTAGATCAGTTATCCTCCGTCAAATTTGATAAAGATGGAGACTACTGGTTCATGAAAAATCAGGAGGCTAAACATGGGCGGGTTTTTAACGTGGAAGCGCATATGCGCTACGACATTCTTGATGTAAAAGGGAATCAAGGAGTTTGGGACCTCAAAACCCCGGTCGGTATTCATAATGTGGGGAACCTTTCCTTCACCAACGGTTTGGATGTGGGATTTATCAGTGCCGATGCGACCTTTGATTTTCATGAGGGAAATAAGGTTCTGAAATCCAAAGATGGCTCTAATTTCAGAGTTCTGAGTAACGGGAGTATCTGGACCAGGGATGACGACAATCCGACCCGCTGGATTGTAAAGGGTCTTACCAACAAAACAGACCTCGTCATTCGAGGTGGAAAGGGCCGCTTTACCATAGACCCGGACCGGGCTGTGCACACCTATGTCACCAAGACCTTTCTAGTTCTTCCAGATATGACAACCCACGAGGAGTCCGTCACCCTTGAAGATTCCAAAGAATCCGCCCAAACTGAGCAAGAAATTGATCGGAAAACTCTTAGTTCCGAACTTTCCAGCGCAGGTGGAAACCAGCAAGAACAAGAGGTTCTTGAGGATGCCTTTGAGATGCGGTCGACCACACCTTAGAACAAAGATCAGGATCTTAGAAAGTCCATGGGAAACCAGGTTTGACCTGGGGTTATCCTGGCCTGGCTCCCCCACCATAATTTAGAAACACCCTGGTAGTAAGCCCGGTAGTCCTGGGTATGCTTCAGATCTCCATGATCCAGGTCCTGAAGGGAAGGATGGTCTCCAAAGACACCTCCTTTTACTCTGCCTCCAAGAAGGAAATGCGGAGCTGCGGTCCCATGGTCCGTGCCCCTACTGGCATTTTCACTTACTCTTCTTCCAAACTCTGAATAAGTCATAATCAGAACATTCTCCCAGGCTTTCAACTCAACCATAGAGGAACGAAATGCGTCTAGCGAACCAGCCAGATCCTCAAGAAGTCTTCGATGCTTACCAAGTTGTGATGCATGGGTATCAAAACCGGTGTGTGTGATTTTGATAATTCCTGGCCTCAAACCTCCCGCAAGAGCCCTGGCTGCCATCTGCAACGACTGACCAAGACGGGTCTTGGGAAATTGAGTCTGGATGGTGGGGGCCGAGTCTAAGGAGTGCTGAACCTTCATGGAAGTAATCTTGAGCTCCTCTTGAATTTGGAGGATATGATCTAATGCTGGATTCACATCTTCGCGATATTTACTAATTCCCGGCAGTTTGCTGACCCTTTTGAAAAGATTTCCTCGTTGTTGCACAACCAGGCTCTCGAATTGGCCCTTTTGAAAAGGCCCGAGATTGGCGTCCCCTAATACCAGGGTATCAAGATCATTGTCTGCAAGAATTCCTGGATCTTGCGCATGTATCCTGGCAATCCAGCCCACATCTTCTACATAGGATGAGTCCGAACCAGCCTCCCAGATATCGATCGAGCTGAAATGAGAGCGATTTGGTTCGGGATAGCCCAGTCCCTGCACAATAGCAAGATCTCCGGCATTCCAGGAGTTTTGCAGAGATTCCAGAGCAGGATGAAATGCCAGAGTGTCTGAAATCTTGATGACCTCTTTAGCTGGAATAGCCAGGTTTGGCCTCAGGCGATAATACTCGGGATTCGTGAAGGGAATAATCGTATTGAGTCCATCATTTCCTCCCTTCAATTCCAACAAGATCAAGGTTTTTGGACTGCGGCGCAGGGTCGGCAAATTTGCAGCGACACCCTGGCTGACCATGATTCCTAATACACCTTTCAAGAAATTTCTTCGATCCATTTCTAACCTCCAGGATCAACTATTTCAGCTGCCAGGCCGGATCCAGCAACTTTACCAAGAGTTTCTTCTTCGGGGCTGATTTCATCTCCAGGACAGGAGGGGCAGCCATCCATAAAAGGTCTCCCGACGGGGGGGGTGAATCACTTTTTTCCAGGGATTTAGCCAGGCGAGTCAGAGCCAGGTATCGCAATAGTAAAGTGTGGGAATTGATCCAGTTCTTACCGCCATCCCAACCCTTAACAGAGGGTGGGTCCAGGATATCCTGACCTAACCTTTTACTGAGCCTGGTGAGCTGAATATAATCTATGGCCCTAATCCCTAGACTTCGAATAGTTCCCACGATCAATTCCACCGGAGACTTGATGGATGTTCCCCGGTTTCCGGGGCTCCAAAATTCAGGTGCTTTCAAGATCCAGGAAAGAAGATCGGGTATGGAATAATTTGAGAGTCGAAAACCAGTCGAGAGTTCCCTGAGACGACTTGCTGGAATGGGAGTAGAGATAAACTCCTTCCAGAGCTTTCTCGTAATCAAAGTGGCTGTCTGAGGGTTTTCCAGCAAAATGGAGACAATATCTTCTCCCATAAAGCGACCCCTTTGGCCTAAAAAATCCTTCATTCCATGATCATGTTGTCTGTAATTAACAACGTATTCAGCACTTTTGCGATTCACCCTGTGACCTGTGAAGGCCCGCGCGGCTTCCTTGATGTCATCTTCTGAGTAATTCCCTTCCCCAAGAGTAAAAAGCTCAAGAAGTTCGCGGGCAAAATTCTCATTTGGATTCGCTTTCAGATTAGACTGACCATCGAGGTAGATTGTCATGGCCGGATCGCGGGAAATAGCGGAAAGCAAATCCCGAAAATTACCTACTGCGTGCTTTCTCAGGAGTTGATTCTGGAGAGCAATCAACAGGGGGAACTTCACTTTTTGCAGACTCGAAGTGAAATGATTATGCCAGAATAGAGTCATCCTCTCCGTGAAGGGAGTATCCGTCTGAACCATCTCCCTGAACCACCATGCCTTGAGTTCCAATCCCCGTTTTCGGCGGGCTTTTTGAAATTCTTTGCGATCTTCCCTGGCCATGTTTTTGGGTGGTCTTTCGATCTCCGCCCCTTCCCTGATCCACTCGGGAAAACTTGTGAAGGAGGTCTTGCGTGCAGAATTGACCAAATGATCTACGGCCTGTGAGCGGGAGAGCGATTGTAGATCATTCCTTTCCGATCTACTGATACCAAAACCTGTTCTGAGGATAAAATGTCGTAGATCTCCATGAGACAATTCCTGCGCATAAGCATGCGTAGGAGAATGATCACTGATCGCAAAGAGAGGTGAGATTAAGAGTAAAAAAAAGGCAAATCCAGCAAACATAGTTCCTCCCAAACTTCTTCGATCAGAACTTATGATGAGCCCGGAGAGAAAAAGGTTACAAAAAGTTCAGACAGGAACTTACTGAGATTTTTCCTTTGTATTTACCTCCTCTAGAAGTTTCTTCGTGAAGCTTTCCCCAAACTTTCTTAATAGAGCCTCCTTCTCAAATTCGAGAAGAAGCGGCCCCCGGTTCCAGGAACTTAAACACACACCCCTTCTTTCATAAGTTAAGACTTTGTAGAAGCGGGTTTCCTTGAAGATGAGTGGATAAAGTTGGCAGGATACTGGCTTGCGAAATGAGCTTTTACCGTCGGCATAGCTCTTTTCAAACAGGCAGTGCCCCACTCCCTGCTTATCATGAACCAGGTAAACACACGGCCCTCCTTCACCAAGAAGAGGTGTGTGACCGCCGCCGCCTCCCTTTTCGGATTTATCCACAGCCCCTTTCAATCGAACCTGCGTGCGGGATTGCGGATCCATCTTGGGGAGAAATTCTTCTATGTTTTCTTCAATCCAGCGAGCTTCCTTCAAACTTAAAGGGCCTCCCTGCTCACCCTCCACGCAGCAGGCTCCCTTGCATTCGGATACCCGGCAGGCAAATCTGGCTACTCTCAATCCTTCTGCAATCATGACATCCTCAACGAAAAACATGAGATTCTCCTAAAAAACAACTTCCTCAAAGCTTGATGAATTGCCCCCTACAGACCATACAATTTCCTTTTGAGTTCTGCGTTTCTGTGATACTATGTCGGGAATAAACCCTATCCCAAGGGTACGGGGAGGACGTCGTGAAAGTCATCATAACTGGCAGAAATATCGAACTTACTCCATCATTAAAAGATTTCGTAGAGAAGAAGATGGATTCAATCCACACCTTTGTGGATCACCTTCAAGAAATCGATGTCATATTATCCGTGGATCGAACCAAGAGTCAGGGTATTCTTCACACAGCTGAAGTGACTATATGGGCTAACGGAATCAATTTTCGGGCAACCCATTCTCATGCGGATATGTATGCCGCTATAGATCTGATTCTTGATAAGCTCCAGAAACAAATCACAAAATACAAGGAGAAACTAAAGGCGAAACCAAATCGGAAACATAAACATAACGACTTTCATTTTAGGCATCAAGTCGTACAACTCGAAGAAGAGTTCCACCCTGTTTCCGTAGAAATTGAGAGCGAACCCAAGGTCATACGAAGCAACAACTTTTACAGCAAGCCTATGTTTATTGATGAGGCTGCCGAGCAGCTTCAGTACCTGCAGCAGGAGTTTATCGTCTTCAGTAATGCTCAATCTGGCGAGGTCAACGTAGTCTACCGTCGAAATGACGGGAATATTGGTCTGATCGAGCCTCATTTACGATAGTATATTCGAGTTCGGCCTCAAGGATTAATGGGGGGAGGATCTTCTTCTTGTTAATTCGTTCAATTCCGACCTTAGTCATTTCAATATGTTCCTGCAAACCCTAAAAACCATACTTCCACGAAGTTATAATGACCGGCAGCTAAAAAAACTCTATCTCGTCGTAGATGAAATTGAGGCTCTTGAATCTCAAATGAAGGACAAGAGCGATGAAGAGCTTAAGGCACAAACAATCAAATTCCAGGAAATCATAGCCGATGAACTTAAACGGGGAAACGAGTACTATTCAGCCCTTGAGGTAGTTCTACCGGAGGCTTTTGCTACCGTCAGAGAGGCAGCTTGGAGAGTCCTTGGAGAGCGCCACTACGCTTGTCAGCTAGCGGGTGGAATTGCCCTGGCACGCGGAACGGTAGTGGAAATGAAAACCGGTGAGGGAAAAACCCTGGTTTCAACCCTACCGGTTTATTTACATGCATTAATGAATCGCGGAGTTCATGTAGTAACTGTCAACGATTACCTGGCTCGCCGAGACTCGGAATGGATGGGGGCAGTGCATAAATTCCTGGGTCTTACGGTAGGTTTGATTCATCACGACCAGCCGGTTGAGCCTAAAGGAGTAGCCTACAAGGCCAATATCACTTATGGGACCAATAACGAGTACGGCTTTGATTACCTGCGGGACAATATGGCATCCCATCGGGACGAAATCGTACAACGCCTGAATTATTGCATTATTGACGAGGTGGATTCCGTCCTCATTGACGAAGCAAGAACCCCCCTGATTATTTCTGGTCCTGCTGAAAGAACCACAGAGCTCTACCTAAAGGCGACCCAATGGGTACTCAAAATGAACAAAGAGCAGGATTATACGGTTGATGAGAAAGCTCACAGTGTCTACATGACCGATGAAGGAATTGCCCATGCCGAAAAGATTATGGGTGTTGAAAATCTCTATGCCCCCGAACAGCTAAAGCACCTTCACCACCTGGAGGCAGCCCTCAAATCTAAAGAACTCTTCCATAGAGATCAACAATATGTCGTCAAAGATTCTCAAGTCATCATTATCGATGAGTTCACCGGCCGCTTGATGCCCGGCCGACGATATTCTGATGGCCTCCATGGAGCTATCGAAGCCAAAGAAGGAGTCCCTGTAGCTACTGAAAGCATGACACTGGCCTCCATTACTTTTCAGAATTTCTTCCGTCTCTACGGTCGGCTGGCAGGTATGACAGGTACCGCGTTAACCGAAGTACAGGAGTTTGGAGAGATTTACGATCTCGATGTTCTTGCAATACCTACAAATAGACCTATGGTAAGACAAGACCTTCCGGACCTGATTTATAAAACTCGCAAAGAAAAATATGAAGCTATTACAGATAAGGCTCGTGAGCTGCATGAGCAGGGACAACCCATCCTGATTGGAACTATTTCCATCGAAAACTCGGAATTGCTGGCGGAAGAACTTCGCAGCGGAAATGTCCCCGTGAATGTACTCAACGCAAAATATCACGAACAGGAAGCGGAGATCATTACGCAGGCGGGTCAAAGAGGCGCGGTAACCATCGCTACAAATATGGCCGGGCGAGGTACAGATATCAAGCTTGGCGAAGGAGTGGCAGAACTCGGTGGTTTGTACATCCTGGGTTCCGAGCGCCATGAATCAAGGCGGATTGATAACCAGCTTCGCGGTCGATGCGGCCGCCAGGGTGATATGGGAGCATCTCAATTCTATCTTTCCCTGGAGGATGATCTCATGCGGATTTTCGGGGGAGATCGAATGACCCGCATGATGAATTTCATGAACTGGGAATACGGAGAGGTCATCGATTCAAAAATGGTTACCAAAGCCCTCGAAAATGCTCAAAAGCGGGTAGAGTCGATGCATTTTGAGGCCAGAAAACATATTCTCAAGTATGACAATGTGCTCAATGAGCATCGTAAGATTATCTATGATCAAAGACGTAAAGCTCTTTGTGAGGATGATCTCAAAGAAGATGTCCTCGGCTTACTGAAAGATGTGACAAAAGAAGTAGTCAATGCATCGGTGCATGACGAGGTTCCCAAGGAAAATTGGGACTACGATGAAATCGCGCTTCAGCTCAAGGACCTCTTCCATTACGAAATGTCCGCTGATTTCCACGGCAAGGAGCCAGGCCCTCTCATAGAGCTCGTCTACAAGGACCTGGAAGCTCTCTATGAGCAGAAGGAAGAGAAGTTCACCCCCCTCTTTATGCGCCACGTTGAAAAAATGGTTCTTCTACAAAACGTTGACTCTTGCTGGAGAGAACACCTGACCACTATGGACCATCTTAAAGAAGGGATCGGATTGCGCGGTTATGGTCAGAGAGATCCTCTCGTAGAATACAAACTTGAGGCTACCGAACTCTTCAATATCATGATTCGCAAGATCAAGGAAGAAACGATTTCCTTGATGTACAAACTCGAATTCGATCCACAGCAGGAAATGGAGCTTGAGAAATCAGAAGAGCTGCAATATTCCTCCACCCTGGAAGAGGAAGCAGAACTCAAGGAAAAACAGCAGCCCCGCCAAAAACCAATCCATGTTGAAAAGGTGGGTCGGAATGACCCGTGCCCGTGTGGAAGCGGAAAAAAATACAAGAAATGCCATGGTATTTGACCCACTTTAAAAAATGAACGAAATCGTCAATCAAATAGAGTATGAACTCAAAGAGTTCCTTGAGATGTTTCAATCCATCGAAGAGATCATCAGGCCTAAAAAGCTTATAGACGAGATCAGCCTTTTAGAAAAGCAGCTGGCAGAGGATACTGAGATATGGAATGATCCCAAGAAGGCCGGAAACCTCAATCGGGATCTCACTCGTTTGAAACAAAACCTGGAGCAGTATGATGAACTTTCTCATAGTAGGGAAGAGATCCTCTTTTCCTTAGAGCTCTTTAGAGAATCCGAAGATTCTTCCCTGACTGAGGAAATTCAAAATTCTTACACTAGTTTTCAAGTCTTGCTGAAGAAGGCTAACCTCAAGTTCTTGCTAAATGGCGAGTTTGACAGCAGGTCAGCCATCCTCACCATCCATCCTGGCGCGGGAGGCACAGAAAGCTGCGACTGGGCTTCTATGCTTTACCGTATGTACCAACGCTGGGCTGAGCAAATGGGATTTAAGCTTAAGGAATTGGATTTCCAGCCTGGTGATGTCGCCGGAGTTAAGTCGACCACATTCATCGTAAATGGAGATTACGCATACGGTTATCTTCGAGGTGAAAGCGGTGTGCATCGACTGGTTAGAATTTCACCCTTTGACTCTTCCAGCCGTCGACACACCTCTTTCGCAAGTGTAGATGTCGCCCCTGAGATTGATGATGAAATTGAAATTGACATCCAGGATAAGGAACTTCGGATCGATACTTATTGCTCTTCTGGAGCCGGGGGGCAATCAGTCAACACCACCTATTCCGCGGTACGAATCACTCACATACCCACCAATCTCGTAGTGACCTGTCAAAATGAGCGGTCTCAATTATCCAACAAGCAAACAGCGATGAAGATTCTTAAGAGCAGGCTCTTCCAGTTGGAACTTCGAAAGCGTGAGGAAGACGCCATGAAGAACCAGATGGAAAAAATGGAGATTGGATGGGGGTCTCAGATTCGTTCCTATGTCCTGCATCCTTACCAAATGGTTAAGGATCACCGAACCAATTTTGAATCTTCAGGTTCAGACAAGGTCCTCGATGGTGAACTAGAGGACTTCATGTTTGAATATCTCAAATGGAGCTCATCCTATTCAAACCGCGCTTAAAAAGAGTCTGAGAGGAATTCAATCTCTTTGCGTCTAAAGTATTCAACAACCAGGTTCTGAAGATTTTCCAAATCACACTCTACTTTTGAGAGAAAATCCTCAATCCCCAGATCATTGAATTCACGAATGTAATCCACTTCCGGGAATGCCGTCAAAACTAGAATTCCAACCTTTTCATCATGGGAACGAATTGTCTTCAGTAATTCTTTTCCGTTCATTTCCGGCATCTGAATATCGGTTAGGATCAGATCATAATTCGATTCGGAAATCTTGACCAGGGCTTCTCTGCCATTGTGGGCTATTTCGACTTCAGTGCCTTCGATATCACTAAGAGCATCGCATAGGAGCTGAGCAAAAAGTTTTTCATCTTCAACGATTAAGAGCTTGTGCAAAACCTTTTTCTTAGACTGGGTATCGCTAACGGATTCGTCCTTGGAGTTCATAACGTCAGTATACCTACTCATCATGGTACCGGCAAGATCTCGAGCCATGAACTCAATGCCTATCGCCAGCGTGCCGATACTCCCGATGGAGCGACTCTAAACATCGATGTATCCAAAGCTTTCCAAGATAATTGTGGAAAGTGAGAAAACTCACTTTCTTGAAGATAAATCCCAGTCTCTGCGCGTACTTACTAATTGTACTCAACTTCCTGAGTTCCGTGAGTTCTTGGAACAGGTTCAAACAATTCAGCAAGGTTTTCAAGAATGGTTGAGGCTCTATGATGAATCTGAAATCCTGTTCGAGAAATCGTGGGGAAGTAAAATCATGGAGGCTCAAATTCTGGCAATCGCTGAGTTTGTAGTTCGTCGGCAACACGCTAAAAGTCCACTATGCGGCAAGAAAATACGCTCCCTCAGTGCGGTGTTAAGAACTAACCACAGCACATTTTCTCACCTCCAAAATGCTAGAAGATCTCTCAAGGAGCAGACCACACATCCCCTGTCCGATTCGGATCTCTATTACCTGACAGAAGCCGGGGAAACAGACCCTCAGGCACCGGCACGCTCTTATTCTCAAAAAATCTTAGCAGAAACTTTGGCACTGGTTGAAGAGAGATATCAATTCAGGCGGTCCCGAAAGAAAATAGATGTAGCCCTCAGACTAGTTTCCTGTTTTGCCCTCCCGCTTCTTCTTTTGTGGAACCGATGAGCACACGGCAGAGTTCCCGGTATGCCGAAAAGTAAGTGGTTTTCCCCTTGCTAATAAGAGTCAATTGGGGATGAGCATAGGTGTCGTAAGATTAGGTTTTGTCCGGTAAGCCGGGCAAATTACTTCATTTTGAGTATATACTGTTAGCGCATATCGCGCATACGGAGAACCCTATGGAACCTACACTTGACCCCTCTGCTCTCGATGACCCTGGACGCATGGTTGACTATTATCGAGACCCTATCCACAACTATATTCCCTATACCACCGGGGAATCCTCCGAAATCACCGAGAAAACTCTGATCACAAATCGCTGGGTCCAAAGACTGCGGAGAATTTTTCAGCTCCAATGTGCCTGGTTGGTCTACCCCGGAGCCAAACACTCCCGTTTTCTTCATGTAATGGGAGTAATGCATCTGGCCGGGAAATTTGCGGATCATCTCTATGATTCCTACGCCAAAACCATGGGTAAGGACTCCCTACCCTCCAAGCAGCATGTGGTGGAAACTTGCAGACTGGCCGGTCTCTTACACGATGTTGGGCATGGCCCTATGGGGCATACCCTGGATGAAATCTATAGTAAAAATGGTTATAAGACTACCCATGAAGACATCGGGCGTAAGATCATTACTGAAGAACTCGCTGATATTATTCGCGGGATTCGCCGTTCTCCCTATGGAGAGTTTTCTGAACCTCTTGATCCTGAGATCATTGCCAACATGATAAAACTCCCTTCTGGTAAAAATACCCAGACTACTCCGTGGGTGGACGTATTCTCGAAACTCATCACCGGACTCTACTGCGTAGACATCCTTGACTACTTGACTCGGGATTCCTATTTTTGCGGAACCAAGGAATATGGAACTGTGGATGTTGATCGTTTCATGAACTCCACCTTTGTCTCGAGGGAGGCGGGCTTTACTCTCCATAAAGGCTGTCTTTCAGCCCTGAAGTCTTTTCTCTACAGTCGATTCTTTATGTATGAGAATATCTATTACCATCATAAAGTCCGTGCTTTTGACTTTAGCTTTGAGGAACTGTTCATCAAGGCATGGAAACATCTAAGTGTGGGCGATCCCCTGGACGATTTAGAGCCTTTTTATGGTCTTGATGACTACTTTCTTTACTCCATTCCCAACCTGTGGGCAAGCCATGAAAATGATGAAATGCGTGAAATTGCCAAAGATTGGGACCGAATCCTAAATGCCAATGTAACCTGGAAATGCGTGCATGAAATGCAATATTTCCCAAAAGATCACCTGACCAGCCTCTTTAATCCTGCCGATGTAGAGCAGAAAATGCGAGACCTCATTTATACAGAACTAGACGAGTCGGTGGAAATTCGGGTAGATATTCCCTTTCTTGCGCTTAGACCAGAAAACATAGCCAGAGACACGGTGAAACATATCTCCATTTATGATCCTCACTCTCAAACATTCGATACGGTTCCCCTGGAGAGACTCTATGATGAAATTCCCTTTCGAATGCTTATGATCAGGATCTACACGCGATCTCAAGAAGAATACTCAACGGTACACGAAGCGGTCAGAAAATCACTCAAAGTTGATCAATACCGTCCAAAGACAAGTTTTTAGAAGCAGCTAAGCCTCCCAGGTGCCCTTCGGACACGGGAGTCAGAAGCCCTATTCAAAACCCCCCTCCCCTTGACTTAATGCCGGTTCACAGCTATACACATAAGCTACTAATGATTACATCAATTGCAATACATCAGGGAGAAATACAATGAAAATTGGGGTGAACCAGGTAAAACGGGGTAATGTGATTATCTTGGACAAGGTTTTGCATGAAGTGATTAACTTCTATACAACCCAACCTGGAAAGGGGGGAGCCTTTGCCCAAATTAAGCTGCGCAATCTCGATAGCGGATCAATATTTGAAAAGCGATTTCGAACGGAAGAGAATGTGGAACGAGCCCACCTCGACAATCGAAAAGTGCAGTTCCTCTACACTGACGGCACTGATTTTCACTTTATGGATAATGAGAATTTTGAGCAGTTTCATCTTAATAAGGAAGCAGTGGGTGATAACTCTAACTATCTGCTTGAAAACATGGATATTTCAATCACTTTTTTTGAGGAAAAGCCGCTCACCATCGAGCTGCCACAAGCCGTGAATCTCAAGATCACCTATACGGAGCCCGGAGTGAAGGGAAATACCGCCTCGGGGACGGCTACAAAGCGCGCAACATTGGAAACTGGACTTGAAGTACAAGTCCCTCTTTTCATTGATATTGATGAGACTATCAAGGTTGATACCCGTAGCGGTCAATATATGGAAAGAGCGAAGTCAAGTTAGTTACCCATGCAGTCAAACCGAATCGATCGACAAAAGATTAAAGGGGGAGTGATCGTCTCGGTTTTGAAAGGATCACTTGGAGAAACACTTGGACTGCAGCTTGGAGATATTCTCACCTCATTAAACGGTACTAAGTTAGAGAGTATCCTCGATTACCGCTATGAAGTAGCTAGCGAAATCCTTCACATCGAAGTGGCTCGCGACGGTTCTTTGCTCAAGTTTGAGGTTGAAAAGGACTATGATGAAGATCTTGGGCTTGAATTTGATGATGTCTTATTTGACAGAATTCAACGCTGTCAAAACAATTGTGACTTCTGCTTTATCTATCAATTGCCCAAGGGTATGCGCCGCAGCCTCTACATCAAAGATGATGACTACCGACTCTCCTTTTTATATGGTAATTATGTGACTCTTGCGGGTCTCTCGGATACAGACTTTGAAAAAATTGAGAAATATCGGCTTTCACCGCTATATGTAAGCGTACACGCGACAGATCTTTGCACACGTAGGAAACTGCTGAAGAATCCTTTAGCTGAAGACATTATTCCTCAAATCCAACGCTTACTCGATGCTGGAATCGAAGTCTATACACAGGCGGTGATTTGCCCGGGACTTAATGATGGAGAAATCCTTGAACAAACCATGGTAGAACTCTCCAAGCTCTATCCAGGCGTGAGCGCACTGGGGGTAGTTCCCGTAGGGCTAACCCAATTCCAATCACGCTTAAAGAGAATGAATCCCCACACACCTGCAGAAGCTCGATCCTGTGTGGAGTCCGTTCAAAAGTTCCAGCAGAAAATCCGCAAAGAAACGGGGAATTCCTTTGTACAACTCGCCGATGAGTTTTACATTCGGGCTGACGTACCTTTCCCAGAACCCGGGGAATACGAGCACTATGATTTGATGGAGAATGGTATTGGCGGCAGTACCAAATTTTTAGAAGATTTCCAGTCTTTCTATGACCCAAATACTCCAGATCCCAAAGAGCGGATCGGCTTGATTACCGGTATGGATGGCAGCGAGATTTTTCACAAATATCTGCTCCCTAAACTCAAGAATAATCATCGAGAGAAGATCCGTGTTTATGGAATCAAGAACGAGCACTTTGGCAGCTCAGTCACAGTTTCAGGCCTCATTGTAGGGGGAGATATTCTGGCTCAAGTACCGAAGGGTGAATGTGGTCGGTACTTGCTGCCTATGAATAGTCTCAAGTTTGACACACCGGTCTTTTTGGATGATGTGAAGTTGACCGACCTGGAAAAGAGCCTGGGGGCACCCGTTATACCGATTCCTGAAACTGCGCTTGATCTACTTGAAGGAGTTTTTGAAGGGTAAGTTGAGCCAGGGGGTCAAAAAATAGAACCTCTGGGTAGGCAGATTTCTTTTCAAATACGATCACCGCGTTTTCTTTGCTAGCTTTAAGTAACAGCGGACTCCAATCCTGAGAAAAGTCTCCCGACTCCAGCTCCGAACTCTCTGCGTGATAAAGAAAGAAATCAAAAAAGGTTTTGGGGACTACTTTCTTTGTCTGCAGTGCCTCTTGCCTTCTCCTTGCCGCTCCAACTTGAAATGGGTACTTTTTAATTAAGAAATACTGCCCTGGCAAAAGCATTGTCTCGCCCACTCCCGGTAGCCTCCCATTAAACTGTTCAGACAGGTTAAAGACCATATATAGCAAGGATAGCTCGCTCACAAAAAGTCGACTTTACCAAGACCCTGGCGAACAACTTCCACACGGTTATCATCCACCTTGAGAACTGTAGAGTAGGTGTCTTGAAGAACACCCCCATCCACCACCATATTGACCACTTCCCCATAGAGTTCATCCAGGTCGCCGGCTACGGTTCCGGGCAATCCTCTGGTCTGATCACCTGCGCCTGCGGATAGCAGAGGATGACCAAGGGCTCTCACCAACTCCATACAAATTTTATTATCGGGAATTCTGATTCCGACTTCCTTTCTATTGCTATGAAGTTTCTTGGGTACCAGCTTGGTAGCAGGAAGTACCCAGGTATAGGGTCCGGGTAAGAGGCGTTTCATATTCCGATAAGCCAGATCTGAGATTACAGCATAGCGAGAAATATCAGCTATATCAGCACAGACAATACTAAGCTGCTTCTTTTTATCAAACCCTTTGACCTGATAAATTCTACCCACAGCTTTTTTGGAAAAAATAGAGCACCCGATACCGTAACAGGTGTCGGTGGGAAAGATGATGATACCGTCATTTCTAAGACAGTCTACGACTTTTGAAATCAATCTTTCCTGCGGTATGACAGGGTGAATTTCTACGATCATTTAAAACAGCCTCGCATTAGTACTATTCCTCTATATTATCGGAATTTAGAAGAAATTCTTAGAGCTAGTCTATGCCGGACTTGAGGTGTCCAACGAGTTGGACTCTCCCCTGACCTGTTCTTCGAGGATCTTTGCCATTTTCTGTCGATTCTGGGAGTCTGAGGCCCTGACCCCCATCATTCTTCCCACTTCCTCTCGTGCCTGTTCTCTGGAAAGACATAGGATCTGGGTGAAAACCTCTTTGGCTCGTGTTTCCCTTTCAACTTTGAAATGTTCCTGAGCACAGACGGCAATCTGGGGAAGGTGCGTAATTACGATGCTCTGTCTATCTTTGGATACTTCCGTGAGAACCTGCGCCAGGTCATGAGCAGTCTCTCCTCCGATACCAGTATCAATCTCATCAAAGATAAAGGATTGAATGGAATGGATGGAGGCAAAGCATGCTTTAAGAGCAAGCATCACCCTGGAAATCTCTCCTCCCGATGCTATTGTTTTCAGGGGTGCTGGCTCTTGAGACTGGTGCGAGGAAAAATAAAATTCCACCTTCTCAGAGCCTTCCGGGCCTAGATTGAGGGTATCACCGCCATAAGTGGCTACTATTCCGCTGGTGTTACACTCAAAGTTCACCAAAAATTGGGCTCCCGGTAAAGCAAGACGCTTTAGCACTGAATTTACCCGCTCTTCCAAAATCACCGCCGCCCTTTTTTTCATTTTGAGGAGTTTGCCGGAAATCTTGATTAATTCCGCAGCAGATTCTTCTATATCCTTATCTAATTTCTCCAGGGAAATTTGCTCTTTGCCCAGTTCAAAAAGAGCTTCAGCAGCCTCTTTTTCATAGGATAAAATCGCTGAAATATCGATCCCGTATTTTCTCTTTAGTTTTTCAACCTCCCCAATTCTGGACTCCACATCGTCTAGACTTCGTTCTGATCCCTGCTCACACCGGGACTGGTAGTTGCCAATCCCATCACAAAACTCTTCCAATCGAATCCGCAAGTCTTCAAAGGAGTCATAGAGTGAGTCCGCCGAATCATCAAGACATTTCAGGGACTCAAGAAGCGCTGAAATCCTATGAGTGACTCCCACCAAACTGTTCTCCTCACCTCGATCCAAGGACTGTTTAAGTTCAATTAGTAAGGATGCAATTTTTTCCTGATTTGCCAGACTCTGATGTTCTCGATTTAACTCTTCTTCCTCCCCAATCCTTAGGGATACAATGGAAATTTCATTAATCTCAGATTCTAGATGCTCACGGGTCCTCTCAATCTCTAAACTGCGTTGTTCAGCGGTTTCACGCCTTTTAACCAGTTCTCTATATTGGGAATAAATCTTTGTATATCCAGTAAATAGATCCTTAAACTCTTCTTGAGCCAATCCCTTTAAAAAATCAAAGTGGGTTCGGGAATCAAGTAATTGATAAGTATCAAATTGGGAATGAACATTAACGAGATAAGCAGAGAGCGTTTGTAAATCACCTACACGTAAGAGATGCCCATTGAGACTTACACGGTTTCTACCGGTAGGTAGAATTTCACGCCGGATTAAAAACTCCTCCTCGGGCTTTTCTAATCCCAGGTTTATCAATGCTTCCCCTAGTTTTGGATCCGTCCCCGGTGAGAATAAGGCTTCCACCCAAATTGGCTTCTCGGGGTTCCTGGCCGCGCCGGACTTGACTCTCTGACCACATAAAAGCCCAAGGGCAGCAAGCAAGATAGATTTCCCCGCTCCAGTTTCGCCTGTGATCACATTAAGGCCGGGAGAAAATGCGATTTGAAGCTGTTCAATAATGGCAAAATTGGAAATGGACAGTTCCAGAAGCATTCTCATCTCTCTTTCAGGTAAGCGGGGTCATTGTACGGTGGTTCCCGCCTTGAATCAATCCTGGAATTCTATCCCCCAAAACGGTATGGTTTGCGGATATAAATTCTGCACAATCGATTTTTGAGGCCGAGGAGAATCCAATGCGAATCCTTCCATTTTTAATACTGCTAACATCCCTATCCGCAAGCCCCTCCGATCAGAATTCAATACCTGCCGTCTCTAAAAACCTGCAGAGCAAACTAATGCCGTCTTCGGCGAAGATTGCCTCAAAGAACTCCCTGAAAGCAGGGGCAAGGGCATTCCATTTCAGGGCTCGGAACCATCTAGGTCAGGAAACCTCCCTGAGCGAGTTGCTCCAATCCGGACCCGTTGTGCTCAGTTTCTACCGTGGAGGCTGGTGCCCGTTTTGTAACCGGGAACTCAAGGAACTCAAAGAGTTTAACAACAGGATTCAAGCCCTGGGTGCCACGATCATTGGAATTGCCCCGGAAGCGGCCAACAAGCTCAGGGACACTCATGAGCACCACAACCTTCCCTTTGCCCTTTTAGTTGACCCTGGAAACCAGATTGCCAAAGGATATGGAGTAGCCTTCCAGGTCAACAAGGGTACCGCAAAGCTTTATAAGGACAAGAAGATCGTAGATCTCTCCAGGTGGAACGCTAACTCTGACATGGTTTTACCCATACCAGCCACTTTTCTCATTGATCAAACTTCCTTGATTCGCTATGCCTTTGTTGAACCAGACTATAAGAAGAGAGTGCCTAAGGAAAAGCTCCTGGAAGTTTTAAGCACACTAAAAACAAAAGCAGGATCAGTGAGTTCTAGCAAAGGACTCTATCATGTAAGGGTCAAGGGAATGACCTGTGATGGTTGTGCTGAGGGGATTCAGAAAATCCTGAAAAAAGTAGAAGGAATCAAAAGTGTAGATATCACCTATGAAGGGGCTGGAGGCAAGGTTGCCGCCGATCTCTCAAAGATTAGTCAACAAGGGATAAAAGAAGCCATCGAAGACATGGGCTACGAAGTACTTAGTATCTTGGCAGCGCCCTGATGAAATCAGAGGGAAAAAGGCGAAAAACCGTTTCCAGGCAACTTTCTAAACACGGATCAGCAGTGTTATTGAATGATGACAGGGGTCCCTTTTTGAGTAATTTCAAAAAGTTCCTTCACATCAACCGGGAGCATTCTAATGCACCCGTGAGAGGCTCGGGTACCGATGGAAGCGAAATTGGGACTTCCGTGGATCACAACATTCATACCCCACTTAGACCAGAACTTATCCTCGGGTCGATTGGATTCAATTCCAAGGTTTCTGGTAATCATACCTGGCCGAACCGAATAGCCTAATCTCCGCCCAATCCTCATGGGAGTATTCTCTGGTGTGCGGTATTCCTCTGGAGTATCGGGTGTTCTCCAATCATCCTCTTCCTCTTTGGAAGCGGAATCAGGATTGAGACCATAGGACATGGGAAAGGCAAAAACCAGCCGCTCCGTACCCTTCTCCACGGCGTAGATCATATAATCTCTTTTTACAATTCTTAAATAAATCGATGAAGGATCTATCTTCTCCTTAACCTCTTTCACAAGTATTTTACGGTAGCGGTCAAGACTTCTGCGCCATGAATAATAAAGGGGCGCGTTGGCCATAAAAGCCTTCCACTTAGCAAACCTCAGATAGATGCTAAATAGCTCATTCCCCTCAGCACCGGCTTCCTGTAGCCACTGGTCAATGAATCTCTGGGTGTCACGCTCTAACTTTCTGGAATAGGTCAGGTATTTGAGCATAAAGTCAGCGGCGGGCTCTCGTAATTCAGGAAGTGTCCAATGCCAGGAATATTCAGGGGGCTCCAGCAGAAAAAACTCTCCGCTTGGAATTTCAGATGGTCCTGGATTCGTAAGAGTTAGGGAGAAATCTTTCCACTCCTCTCCTTTCCCGGCAACCAAAACATGGATAACTTGATCTTCTGTATCGAGCAAAACAGTGTAGTAGCCGGTAAGAACAACATCCAGGGTGCCATCCCCCCGTCTAAGATCGTAGGAAAGTTCTTCAGCGATATCCGAGTATGCATCAGGCTCCAAAGTAGCCTTCATCACAGCGTCAAAATCACCCAAAACGAGGAAATGAACTCCATCGGGAGTACTTACATAATAGTCTCCCAAAATATCCCTGAGAACACCGGAAACTTCTATAAATTCCCCGGGGTGTACCAATTTTTCTTGCGCGAAAAATCCTGGTACGAAGAAGAATAGTCCCAATAATATGGACCTAATCCTTTGAGTCGTAGTAATACCGCTGAACTTCAGCCAATTTTTGATCTTGATCATAATTTGATGAAGCAAACATCACCCTGGCCACTAACAAATAAGACTTAGGGCCGGGCGGCCTAAAACTGTAGAAAAACCGCCTTGTATCACCAGCCCCTATCGAATTCTCGTCTCTGGCACTTAATTTTTCTTCACGAAAAAAAACAACGCGATCTCCATCAAATATTCGAAGATCGACAAAAATGGACGTATCTCCATAGATTCCGGTAGGAAGGGCGTGCCCGCTTCCCTGGTTTGTCACATGAACAACGATTTGGTTTGGCACCAATCTGCTAGTTGTAATCTTAAGATCAACTGCATCTTCAAAATCAATTTCAAAACTATGTTTATGGGAGGTCTTCTTACGATACAACTTGGGAGCCATATTCGAGAGGTACCTGGTGACTGACGGCATATGACATGCCTGGCAGCTGGTCCCTTCAGCTAAATAAGAACTCTCCTTCCATTCCTTATAAGTTGTATCGTGACACGGAGCGCAGATTTTTGAATCGGAAAAAGTCGCATCCTTCAGAGTTCCGTGGGGGGCGGCACTTTCCAGGGGACCTGCCGTGCGATCCCCTACCACATGGCACGAAGAACAGGTTACTCCTTCTTCAATCTTCCAGGAACGAGCCTCAGGTCTGCTGGTTCCCGAAGCGGGTGAAAGCGGCGCATGGCAGGATATGCAGCGCTTAAATTCATACTGATTCGATTCCGTGATGAAGGCGTGGGATATTGCAGCCTGGGAATGGAAGGACTGCTTCCACTCCTGGTAGATCTCCTGGTGACACTTAGCACAGGCCTGGGCACCTGAGGTACCTTCCTTGTAACGTACATGTACAAGATGAGGGATCGATGGGTTCAAAAACTTCTCTACAGTCCTATCTTTCTTAGAACAGCCGCAATAAAAAAAAATAGAACAGAGAATGGCTATGGTTAGATATCTCATAAATAAGGAAATTTGAACTTCGGGAGTGAGTAAGGATTCTAAACACCCCTAGAAAGCCTGTCAAACACCGATTGCTATGTCATAATAGAGGCGGGTCACTATCCACATGATATGTCCAAGTTTTGAGAAGATCTCGGGTTCCGAACCAGACCTGAAATGGTGTAAGGGAAACACCCTGGTCATGGTACTTGCTTTGATCGTTGTTTTCTCCACCATGTCCATAGCTCTAGCAGACCTGATTACTACCCAGAGCGTTCAGGTCGAGTACCTGCTTTTTCAGAGTAAGGTACGCTATATTTCTCATTCGGGCCTCTTGCATATGGAGCAGGAAATGACCGAGGACATTGATAAAACCGTCAGTACTCCCATTAGCTTTGAGTATGTGGGTGAATACTGTGTTGCCTGGACAATAAAAGATGGAATCCCCGTTTGTGACACCAACGCGATTCCCAGTAAACCATGCTGTGAGTTTCGAGGTTCGGCCTGTGTTGTAGGCAATACCCAGGGTAGATGTAAAACTCCTGGTAAATGGGTTGCTACCTACAAGTCCTTATACGACTCCACCTCTAAATCTATCACTTCAACAGGATGTGTAGTCTACGTACCCTCCCGTGATACCAATGCAGACTGTTTCAATTCAGACCCGAATGCAATTCAATTCAAGGGAAACCAATCCATGATTCTGGCCTGGGAGTAAAGATTGAAGATGTTTGGTTCTTGCCAAAGAAATACAGGAGTAACCCTGGTTGAACTATTGATCACGATTTCCGTGATATCTGTAGGTATCTTTCCGCTGATCACAGCCCTGGGAAATGTCTCGGAAAGTGCTGTAAAACAGCGGGACCAGCTGAGTGCCCTGAACCTGGGAAACTTACTCCTGGATTCCTGGCTAGCCCAGTTTCAGACCATTGATAATTTTTTGGATGACAATGCTGGTGACTATCCAGCGTCCTTCACCGTAATCACTCCCACTGGAAGTGCGGATGAACTTGGCTTTCCCCGCGATGACGGAATTCGTTCCGCTGAAATTTTCTACAATAAAGGATTTTTTAGGATGGAATCCGTCTTTACCTATTTAAATGGAACTAACCTATTGCCCGGTACCCAATTCAGCCCCGATCTGAGTACTTCAGAAACAGTGGTCTATTCCATCCAGGTAAAGGTATGGAAGATCAATACACCTGTAACTGATGAATACGGAGAAGCCCTCAGAAGTTCCGGCGACCCCGGGTTTTTGAGAGGAGACGAACCCCTTTATGAAGTTTCCTCCCTATACTCCCAGACAAACAAAATCCAAAAAGACAGCAAACTCCAATAAAGCTCCCCCTAAACGCAACCCCATGCAATCAGACCCGTAATTTTCGTTTAAATCAGTAAATCGAGGTACGGAGTTTTTTAGGTTAGCCGGGTGGCTACAAGGTGCTCTGCAAGTGCAGAGGAGGAAGGGCGTAGCCAAAGCTACGTTCAACGACGATAAGCGAAGCAGTGTATCTTGTAGTCGGCTGGATGGCCTAAAAAAGTCCGTACCTCGGTTTACAAAGAATCCAGGAACTCGAGAAACTCTCTTTCTTTGGTTGGCCTCAAGCGCGGCTCCGGCTGCCGGGAACTTAGCTTAGAATCTGCCCCATTCACCGGAGGCTTCTCAAACATAGATTTGAGAAATACCTCGAATTCTCTTTCCTTGGCATTCTTTTCTGCTTTGGGCAATGTTCTGGGCATGGTCTTGGAACTTTGCTCTTGTGCCTTTGATTTCATGTTTGAGGCGGGGCTCTCGTGTATTGGAATACCAGGCTTTTGGGAAGGTGGAAATAGATCAGAGAAGATTTTTTGAGTTCTCTCATCAGTTGAACTGGCCTTGGTAACCTTCGTTCCTTTGGGTGTAGTCCCCATTGGCCTCACTTTTCTGGGCTGATGTTTTAGCAGTTCATCAAAAATCTTCTGGGTTCTAGAATCTCTCGAACGCATGATAGGTTCTGCGGCTTGCTGATTCTGGTTCCCTTTCTTTACATTCAAAGCTTCAGAGAAAGACCTTTGCACTGGTTCTGGAGGCACTGGGGTAGCGGACCTCTGTATTTTAGATTGGGAGGGTATCTTCAATTCTTCATGGAGTACATCCTGAACGTCTTCCCTGGCCTCAAAGTCGGGATCAGGTTCTTGAACCTCCGCGATTGTGACATGAGCCATGTTCTTTTCGAAAAACTCCGATTCCCAGGAAGGTTCCGCACTGCCTTCCAACGCGATTCTGCGCTGATTACCAGTCTCCTTCTTTTCTTTTAAAGCCCTCTTTTGGGATGGAGGCCGCTCGATAACTTCAGCCGGTCCCAGTCCCTTCAGATCTAAATCAAAACTGGAGTTAAAGTAGGATACTTTTTTCCTCTTTGGAGTCTTACGGCTTCGAGAAGGACGAGAACGAGGAGTCTTTTTAGAGGAGGGCTTCTCAGGCTGTGTCTCTTTGTATTCACTCTGAGGTTCCGCGCCAGTCTGAAAAACTCCAGGCTCCACCCTTGATCTTCCCTGTTCTCCCAGAGGTGAAATTAGTTCAAGAGAAATCCCTTCTTCCAATTCAGGTACATCTAGAATTGGTTCCTCTTCTTTTTGAGTCTGAATACTGAGTGGTCTCTCCTCCTCGTAGACAGGCACATCTTCTACTACGGGTTCTTGCTGAGGCTCTTCAAAGGATTTCACAGGTTCATCAATGACAGGTACTTCCTGCATCTCCTTCAAATTTTCCAGCTGCTGGGCCGAGTTCGTTTCAGGTTTGGCCTTTTGATCTTCTTCCACCATGATCCCATCCACAGGCTCCTTTTCCCACATCTCCAGGAGGTTAGAAATTCTTTGAGCCCTTTCTCCAAGAACCTGGTCTCTTGTGGATACTTCCCTCGATGGTTGAATAGATGCCGGATTTCCCATAGACGCGGGGATCGTCAGCGGCACAGAAGAGGAATGAACTTCACTATCGTAGATGTCCTCCTTTAACTGCTCAATCAGGTTTTCAAATCCTCTTTCCTTCTTCTTTCGTCTAACTTCCTCTCGTGAACTTTGCAAGTTGTCCACTTTCTCCTGTTCTTTCAAAGAAGCGATCTTCTTCAAGAACGCAGAAAAGTTAACTGTATCTCCATCTATAGCCGCTGTGGCTTCTTTGGATTTTGAGTTCTCTTTGGGGGTCTTGGCAACCTTTTCTGCTTCATCACCATTTAGGGTAGTGTCGCTTACCCTCTTGCCCATCCGCTCGATTGTCAAACGATCCACTTCCTCTGAAACATGGATCTTTTTCCTACCCGGAAAAAAGGCAAATCTGCTCTTATCTTCTTTTGTGGTGAATGCTGTGGATTTCGGGGCACTTCGTACAATGTTTGGTGTGATAAAGATATAGAGCTGAGATTTTTCCTCTCCATTGGACTTCCTGCGGAAAAGTGGCCCCAAGACTGGTAGTCTGGCCAATCCTGGAATGTGGTCCGCCACCTTTCGGTCCGTCTCTTTGATCAAGCCGCCAATGACCAGTGTCCTCCCGCTTGGTACTACCACCTTGGTATCAATGGAGCGCTCATCCGTGATTGGAAACTCAGAACTTGTCTCGGTGACCTTTGAATTGGCCTGGTTGGTATCTACCACCTTGGTAATGATGTTCTTCACTTCCTTAAGAACGGTGATGGTCGGTTTTACCTCCATCTCCACTTCACCATTCGCATTAATCCGCGGCGTAACATCGAGCTTTACCCCTATATCTACATTCTCAATTTTGGA
Source organism: uncultured bacterium (assembly GCA_964539825.1). GTDB lineage: Bacteria > Muiribacteriota > UBA6191 > UBA6191 > UBA6191 > CAZIKF01. Next base: position 16,245 of record CAZIKF010000034.1, on the reverse strand, counting down.
GGAAATCACTCCACTTTGATTTTCATTGGTTACAAAAGGAAATTTCTCAGTGACATCAATCACCGCTTTTTCGTTATTTAAAACCATTACCTTGGGATTGTTCAGAATGTTGGATTTGGACCTTCCATTAAAACCGGTGACTTTGATGTTGGTCAGATGGGAAGGTTGTTTATAACTGAAAAAGTTAGTCACATCGGTAGCAAGAGTGGTAACCAATTGATCCGCGTTGGTCGGCGAACCGGGATTCCAGTCTATGACGGTATCAATTCCAAGCTTCTCACTATCTGAGCGGGTGAGATCCACGAAGAGTACATCGATGAATACTTGTCCGCGGGGTACATCCACGAAGGAGAGGGCCTCCTTCATCTTTTCAAATCTTGCCCGGGATTCGAAAACTATGAATCGATTGGATTTTTCTTCCTGGGTGAATTTCCCTTCCAGGGATTTATACTTTTCAATGATCTCTTTCACCACCGTCGCATTCACATAACTATAACTAAGATAGTGGTAGTAGAAAGTAGAAGCGTCGGGATCCAGGTCTTCGAGATATCCCAGTTCTGCCAGAACCTTTTCAATCTTCTTGAGGTTTCGCTCATATTCCACAACGAAAAAGGTATGCTTGGATTCATTCGCTATGATTTTTGAACCCTTGGTGACAGCTATGTTATCGATAAGCGAACGGGCGAAGGCGAAATCTGCGTATCTCTTTAGTTTAAAGAAGCGTTCGCTAAGAAAGGAATCCTGCCCTTTTCCCTTTTCCTGTAGATAAAAGATGCCGTTGCGTTTCTCATAAGTAAGATTTGCCTGCTCCAGTAAAACTTGAAAGACAGTTTCAAGTGGAAGGTCATAGAGTGTCGCTTTAATCTTGTTTCGCGCGCTGATAGACTTGGAGACAATATTTAATCGAAATTCTGTCGCAAATCGATCCATCAAGGCTTTTGCCTCAATGTCATCTGCGAGCAGATTGATTCTTTCCTTGCCCTTCTGACCAAAGATGGAGTCTTCTAGAACTGGTGAGGTCTCATCAGGACCAAGAATATCCAGGTTTTCCGTCCATCGAGTTTCTTCGGCCGTGAGATTGGCATAAACTTCCCTGGCATCCTTTCGAGCTTTCTCGACGGAATCAACCTTCACCTTGGAAAGTTCAGTTAGAAACTTTTCCTCTCCAGGCTCAACCAGCTCTTCAACAGGTTGGGCTACTTTTTGAGCAGATTGGTCAGTTGCAGCACTTGCTGGCGGGGTAGATGCGGCTCTCCTTCGAACCGTTGGAGCCCTCTTTGTTGGCTGCTGATCTCCTTCCGCGGCGAAAATCCATCCAATGCCAAGGGCAGGCTCAAGAATCAGTATTAGAATCAAGAACCAGGCTACGGTGCGATTCCCAAAAATCATTCAGGCTCCCTGGAAAGGTGCAAAATCCACATCCCCAAAACAATGGGGTTTCCCTGAAACTATCGGACAAAAGAGAACTGAAATTAATAATTTCTGTATGGCGGGGAAAACTAAGCCCTACAACTCCACTTGCTCTTTTTGATTGCTGGATTTAGGACCTCCATCTTGATCACTGACTTTTAAAGTGATCTTATAGACAAGGTTCTTGGCGAGATGCTTTACCACAACGTAGCGGCCACCCACAGCCAGCAGCCGAACCATAGTGTTCAGCTTCCCCTTTTCAATGGGAAACTCATCACCTATCCGAAACCAGGGGTCCTTTTCCAAGAATCTCGCGGTTCTTCCGCCCGGATCTTTGGTATAGATTACCGATTGCAAGTAGAGCTTTTTGATAGGTGCCGTAGGGCCTTCTGACTGTCTCTGAGTTTCGCCAAAGTCAGTATCCCAGGGATTGCCGTCAATCTTTCGTAAATCCAGCTTTAGATCGGATTTTTGAAATTCCTCAAAGGTTAAGGCTGTATCCAGAGAGGAAAATATCGCATGAATCTGCATCTCTGCCAGTACAGAGCCATCGTCTTTTTTGGAGGAGTCCTTCACTTTCTTGGGCTGTTCCAAACTCAGTTTGGAGATAGAGAGAGATCGAGAGGTATTCTCGATCTTCTTAACCATTTTCACCACATCAGGAAACCTTCCCCTGCAGGTATATCCATAGATAATCTCTGTATAACTTCCCTTGGGTACCCTCCGGGGGCTGTTCCCCAGTCCGATGATGGAATAACGGGCGTCCCGACCAAACAGATATTGATAAAGTTCTACCTCATACCCTTCATTTAAAATGTAGCGCTTGAACTCATCAGCCTCTTTGCGCATTCTTGCCACACGTTCATCATTTTGAGCCTGCTGCTGTTTCAACGCTGCCAGGGTTCGTCCCCTCGAAGATTCCGTAGTCCTGATTTCCTCTACCTTTTCAGCGAGCTTCTTAATTCGATTCCTATTCGCGTTGATCAATCCTTGACCGAATTTAGGCGCGATTACCTGCGTATAGAAGGCATAGAGCGGAATAAAAATAATTACGATCACAATGAGGACAAGCTCTTTGGTTCGCAAGGCTTTGAGCACTACCCATCTCCCTTAGAACCTAATCCCCTTCCTGCGGAAGGATCATTTCTCTTCGCTATGATCTTAAGTAAACCCACCAACAATTCCTGATCAGATTTCTTGCTGAGCTTTTCCACTTTGTTCTCTTTGATACGAATGGTACTGATTAGATCTTTACGTTTATTAAGTTCTGTCATGAATTCGGTGAGGTAAACATCGGAACGGGTCACCATAGTCAAAGTCACGTCATTCTTTTCTACGGTGACATCTCTTATGGCCACATTACGAACCTTGTCTATGGCCTCCCAGATTGCCATGAGAAGTTTGTTCTTTTTCGCATACTCCAGGGAAGTTCCCACGACAAAATCATATTCCTGTTTCTCTCGTTTGAGCTTGGCTGCTGAGTTCTCCACACGAGCTTTCTCTTCAGAAAGTTCTTTAGCCATCTTCTTAACTTTTCGATTGACGGTAGAACGCTCTTTTTCCAGAGCTGTAATCTGTGAGGACTGCCTTTTGATCAGGCGGTTTTTTTCTCGCCCGGTTGTTGCTAGATAGACGAGCCAGAGGGCAAATATTACATACCCTCCAATTACAAGATAGTCGCGGGTGTCGAAACCTTTCTTTCCCGCTCTTTTACCGAGCTTCTTTGCCATGGATTATGTCAGATGACGTAAAGCCAGTCCAAAACTAAGCGTGAAATCATCTCTTTCAGCTCCTTTCGGAATCTTGGCATTCACTTCATCGGAGAATCGAATCTCTTCAATTGGGACAATTCTTTTGGAAGGGATCGGAAAAGAACTGGCAATCAGATTATAGAAAGGGTCAATACGGGTCTCCAAACCTGTAAAGAATATTCGATCCACAGCTTCCACTTTCCATTCAACTACCCTGGCTGAATAAAAAATCAGGGACCTCTTCAGTTCGTCGAGGAGATAATCCATCTCCTCCCTGATTTCATTCATGAGGTCCTCGGGATACTGAACTCTCCCTTCCTTTCCGTCCAGCAGAACCTCAAATAATTCCTCACGAACAAGCTGCAGTGCAAAATCTTCATCCACCCCCAACTTATCTACCAAAAGCCTCATCAAATCAAGGAGTCGGAAATTAAGCATATGGGAGAATCTTCGAACTCCGCCAAAGAAGACAGAAACCATGGACACTTCCCAGCCAATGTAAACAAGCGCATCGGTTTGATTCTCAGCTTGTTCACAAAAGAGATTGTGGAAGGGAATCAGGGAGTTACTCGGAAACTCGAGAGCTTCAAGTTCATAGCCTGTCTCTTCGAGCGTATCCATCACATATTGGGCTAACTCTCTTTGTACCGAGTGAATGATCAGGTCTTGATGGCTCTTGATCTCCGAGATGGACGGACCAATCACATGTACATCGGTAAGGAAATCCTCAGAGGCTTTCATGAGCTTCTTAGAAATAAGATATTCTTCCAGTTCATCTTCCTCATCTATATTTTGAATTTGAACGAACTTTTCCCTATTTGAGGGATCGCTTGAGCAGAAGGTAACCAGAAATTGACGCGGAGGAAAATAGGCCGCAAAGGATTTCAGGGTGGCCTGCAGGTTCTTTTCGAAATCGTCTGGGGATTTGGTTAAATGGGAGGACCAACGGCTTGAAAATGCTTTTTCCAGGACAGGCTCTTCTTCGTTTTCCTGGTTTACAAAAATGCCGCGAAGCCCTAATAAAGATGTATCAACTATGAGGTGGTTTTTCTTTCCTCTTCCAAAGAATATATTCGCCATGAATCAACCCTGGTTCGTCACGATTTCCAGTATAACCTATAGGGCGATCCAGCAGGATTTTCGATAGGCATCATACTCTGAAAACGCTCCCTTTAACTTACGCTCCTCTAAGCGCAGTCGTACGAATTGCAAACCCAAAAAGACGACGTAAAGAATCCAAGATCCGCGTGAGGAATGGAAAGAGGCAATTCCAAAGTAGGTCAGAAACTGTCCCAGGTACATTGGATGTGAAATGTAGCGGTAAATACCACCGGTTACCAACTCCCTTGCCTCCGTCATGATGCTGAATGAAGATCGAAGACTAAGAACACCCAGTGCGCTTAACCCGGTACCCAAAAGAAGGATTCCCTGTAGAAGATTAGCGTATTGAAGGTTCGTAATGGGAGCCAGCTGAAAAATTCGACTCGCATCCAGGCTGAGCAAATCTTCGAACCCGGGGACCTGGTAGACCAGCAAGAAGGGCAGCATGGCTGGTAAAAAAGGAAAGACCGTCTCCAAAAAACCTTTGGCCACCGATACGGGAGAAACTCGAACCAGGTAAGCCAGAAAATATCCGAAAAAAATCAGATTCTCAAAGAGCCATAGGAGGGGGAGATAATAATCCCCAAAGGAGTTTAGATGTTGAAACCATAGGGTGCCGAAAAAAACGGCACCTACGAGACGAATCTTTACCTGTTCTATCGCTACTGTTTTGCCTGTTCATACGCCGCCTGAGCGGTAGCGTATTCGGACTGAGCTGCTTTGATTTTTTCCGGATCTCCTTCAGAAAGTGCCGCTTTCAACTTTGAATAAGCTGCGGCGACATTAGCCTTCAGTTGGGGAAGATCTACAACTGGGGCAGCCGGTACAACACTGGGAGCGACATTGGTACCCGCTACAGGTGGGTTCTGTACTGGATTCTGATAGTCCACAACACCTGGCTGTCCTGTTGTTGGTGTGGGCTGAAGAGGCCATACCGCACCTGCACCGGGAGGAGGATACTGAATCCCTCCGGGTCCGGGAGCTCCAGAATCTGGTAGGTAAGTAGTGTCTCCATACCTGGGTCCATCTCCTGGCAACCCGCCCCCGCCAAAGGGAGGCATGTTAGGTCCACCACCGCCGGGATATCCTGTATCGGGCTGGGAATAGGGATCAGTCGATCCAGATCCATAATAGTAATTTGCGGCATTGTTTTCTGTGTCATTGAGAATCAGAGATCCCGACTGGATCTCCTGAATCAAAACATTCACTTCAGAAGTCATCTGGGATGGTCTTGAAACCGTAGATGCGTAGTAGATTCTGCGTACGAGACGCTCATTACCACGTGGCGGGATTGCGGACTGTAGGCCCATCAGTCTTTGACGAGCGCGATTTTGCTTGCCTCCATTGAGATCTCCAATCACAGAATTTAACTGGCCCAGGATATATTCCTTGCTGATGTCATCCTGACCATCGTAGCTCTGGTTGGCTCCAGACTCCCAGCCAAGTCTCATCTTTCCGGCCTTCCAGTCATTATAAAGACCTTGCACCTCAGCTGTTAAAGAGGATTTATAACCGAGCCGAATGGCTAACTGTACTCGACGGTAAAGAGCTGAATCACCAAATTGCTGAACATAGGAAGTTAAGGATTGGAGCTTTTGCATGGCCCCATAAGGTCGGTTTTGTTGTACGTCCGTAACCGCAAAGCGGAGCTGATCTTCAATCCAATTATTGTCTACATAAGAAAACTGGTTTCCCATGCCCGAGTTATAGCCGCCGCCATAATTCCCCTGGTAACCCTGCTGGTAATTCCCATACCCCTGACCATAATAACTGGTTTGATAGGAAGAACCCTGGTATCCCTGACCGTAGCCGTAAGAGCCCTGGGAATAGTTGCTCCCGTAGCCCGTAGAGCCGTATTGAGAAGGATACATATATGCATGCAGACTAGAAGCACTAAGGGCACCGCATAATACCAACTGGAAAATTTTATTGATTGAACGTCGCATTTCCTACTCCCTAAATGGTGGAGTCCTCTTTTCACTCAATACCTATTACGATGTTTATGCCAAAAAGGTTTCTTCTTTCTTCTAATCTCAGGGTGGTGCCAACTTTTATAGCTCCCGCCCACATGCTGCCTGGACACCTAAAGAAAGCCGATTGTCCGAATTTATACCCAGACCGGGTTCTTGCCTTTCCCGACCTCTTGTTGAAAGGGCTAAACCCAAGGGTGAACCTTCAGGTGGACAATACACTTGGTTGACAGGTTAGAATGCTCGCCTTATGAATATGAGTCTCCAAAGAGCGTTTGATGATTTTCAAGCAGGAAGGCTGACTGAGGCAAAAAATGTCTACGGGCAGGTTCTCGCCAATGATCCCTCCAATCCAGAGGCTCGTTTCTACCTTTCGATCATTGAGATTAAGCTAAACAATCAGCCGCGAGCGCTGGAACTCCTATCCGATCTAGCCCGAGAATTCCCTTCTAAGGTGGAAATTTTGGAGCCGTTGGGTGCTTGCTTATTGTCGCAAAACAGGGTCAATGAAGCCTGTCAAACACTTTCAAGAGTCGTTGAAATCAATCCTAAAGCAGTTCACGCTTTAAAAAATCTTGCCCACGGATTGAGCTTGCAGGGAAAGAGGAATGAGGCCGTCCGATTCCTTAGCAAGGCCCTTGAAACTCAACCTCTGGACGTAGAAATCACGATTCGACTGGCTCACGAACTTCAGATTCTTTCCCGTTTTCAAGAAAGTTGCCATGTACTTGAGTCCTTTCTAAAAACCTCCCCTGATCAGCTGGATGTGCTTTTTCTTCTCGGGGTCTCCTACCAACGGATGCAAAGCTGGAAGAAAGCGCGCGTGATCTATCAAGAAGCCCTCAGAGTCTCTCCTAACCACCCGGAGGTTCTAAATAACCTGGGGGTAGTGGAACAAAAACTTGAAGATCTGGATTCTGCTGAAGAGCATCTCAAAAGAGCAATCTCAATCCAGGAGAACTACGCTCAGCCGTACGCGAACCTGGGGCTGGTTTTGACAGATCGATCTCATTGGGTGGAGGCTGAGACCTACCTGCAAAGAGCTATAGATCTGGAACCTCAGAACATGGATCATTTAAACAACCTTGGAACTCTATATCATAAGTGGGGACGCCTGGATGATGCGGTTAAGATCTTCCGACGAGCGCTTGATGCAAATGCTGACCATGCGAACACAAAGATGAACCTGGGGCTGTCACTCTATCACCAGGGGAAGAAAGAGGAGGCCTTGGAATTTTATGAACAAGCCGCGAAACTCGAACCCCAAAATATTGAGTTTTTAAGGAATTTCTCCATAGCGTTTAAATACGCAGAAGATTCTCCCCAGTTAAGCCACCTCCAGAACGTATATCGCAAACGGGAACTATCTCCATCCGACAGAACTCAAGTCTGTTTTTCCCTCGGGAAAGCCCATGATGATTTCAATGATTTTGAGGGGGCCTTGGCATATTACCTGGAAGGAAATCATCTGCAGCGCACCCAGGTCCCATTTCCTATGGAGGAGGAAAAGGAATTTTTTCTTTCCCTTCAGAAAACCTTTAGTGCAGATTTTTTAGACAGTAACTCTCATGGAGGCGCTTCAAGTTCTCGCCCTATTTTCATCCTGGGTATGCCCCGATCAGGGACCACTTTAACTGAGCAGATTCTAGCCTGCCATCCCGATGTCTTTGGTGCGGGTGAAATCCCCGATCTCAAGGTCCTGCTCTTTGAAAAAGGAATCTTTACCCCCGGGCTGAACGAGGAGAGGGTAAAGGCGATGTCATCGGAAGAATGGGGGGATTTAGGTCTGACTTATACCAGGGGACTGGATAGATATGACACCCATTCTCCCAGGCTAATCAATAAGATGCCAGCCAACTTTATGTTTATCGGCTGCATTGCGCTCATGTTGCCAAATGCCGTAATCATTCACTGCCATCGCAATCCCATAGACACCTGTTTATCATGCTTCAAGCATTATTTTCAGGCGATCCATTCTTATAAATACAACCTGAGAGATCTAGGTCTTTATTACAGAATGTACTCGCAGCTTATGAACCATTGGAGAGAAGTTCTACCGGGCCGTTTTTTAGACTTTTGTTACGAGGATACCGTCTTGAATAACGAAGAACAGGTCAGAAAAATTCTTGAACATTGCTCCTTAGACTTCCATGAAGACTGTCTGAACTTTCATCAATCTGACAGGGCAGTAAAAACGGCCAGCGCGTCGCAAGTACGAAAACCGATCTATCAGTCTTCAATTTCAGCATGGAAACGATACGGAGCAGGCCTACAACCCTTGATTGACAGCTTCACCGAACCCATTGAAGACTTGCCGCCCATAAAGTTAGACACCAATTCTTAAGAGCCTATTTACAGATTTTTCCTCTTTTTCACGGCTTGTACGAGCAGGTATTCCACCTGTCCGTTGACACTGCGAAACTCATCCTGGGACCAGGCTTCCAACTCTTTATATAGATCTGGGTCCAGGCGAAGCAAGAAAGACTTCTTATCCTTTTTTTGAGACATAAGCAGAGATTTACTTCCGCCTGAATCAAGCGTATAGAGTGCCCGTATTGATTACTGGACTTGCTTCTTTATCTCCGCAGAGAATTACGAGGAGATTACTAACCATCGCTGCCTTGCGCTCCTCATCAAGATTCACAACACCATTTTCCTTAAGGTAATCCAGTGCCATACCCACCATACTTACGGCACCAGTTACAATTTTCTGACGGGCTGCTATCACCGCTTCGGCCTGTTGACGCCTGAGCATGGCACCAGCTATTTCCGGAGCATATACAAGGTGTGATAAACGAGCTTCTTCTACTGTTACGCCAGCCTTCTTGAGCCTTTCCTGTAACTCTCTGGCTAGTGCATTCGAGACTTCATCCACCCCGCATCTCAGTGTCGTTTCTCCATCCTCGCCATGATCATAAGGATATGAGTTGGCCAGGAGTCGAACCGCTGCCTCTGACTGGATGCGAACATATTCTTTGAATTGATCCACCTCAAAAAGTGCCTGGAATGTGTCCGAAACATGCCAGACCACAACAGCCGCGATTTCAATGGGATTTCCCTTCTTGTCATTGACTTTCAGAGTCTCTCCGTTGAGGTTACGGGATCTTAGAGAAACTTTGAGAGAAGGAAGGGCAGCGGGGAACATAAGCGGGTTTACCCAGTGAAAGCCGCTCTTTTTCACAGTCCCCTTGTAATTCCCAAAAAGCACCAGTACCTGTGATGTATTGGGCTGTAGAACGAAAAAACCAAAGAAATTAAAGATAAAGAGAACGAGTGCAAAAATTGCCGGAATAATCATACTCTGGGTCAGCATCACCACTCCGCCGACAAACACCAGGAGTTGAACCAATAAGATGAACCATCCACTCAGAGTACTACGAGAAATTTCACGACTCATGACAACCGCCCTTTCAAATATTCAAAATGATATTGAAATAATATCGTTTTGATGTTTAGTTGTCAAGTCTACTTAAACAGTCTCCACATATCATGAACCCAGAAGTATTGTTCTGGATATTTCCTGACCAGATCTTCGAGGAGCCTTGCATAAGCCTTGGAAGTTTTGAAGACAATTTCCTCCTCAGTGTCACCCTCCAAGAGAGAAACCTCCCCCAGAACTTTCACTTTCAGGAAATTACCTTCACGAATACATACCGTGAAATACATGGGAGTACCATGCTTGAGGGCCAGGGTGGCGGGCCCCTTAGGAAAATCTGTTTCCTTCCCAAAAAACTCAATTCTTTGACCCCGTCCCTGGTCGCCGACCAAACCAAAGAGATCGCCAGCCACAATGACTTCTTTAATCCTGGCACGCAGCCCGCTTTTCTTCTCAATTAATTTCAGTCCTGAATTTGCTCTTAGCTGGTAAAACCAATCATCGGTGAATGGATTCGTCTGCCTTTGATAGAGCCCATGCATGGGAAGACCCAGGAGCTTTGTAGCAAGCCCAATGACCTCCCAACTCCCAAAATGAGCCGTCAGGAGAAGGACCCCCTGCTGTTCTTGTGCACAACGCTCAAAGACTTCCATCCCCTCGTAAAGAATCCATTTTCTCAAAGTTGAAATCAAATAGGGGAGGCATAGTGTGTCGATCAGCACACAGCCAAGATGCTGAAAAGAAGCCCTGGCCAGAGGTCTTGCTTCTCGCTCAGGGAAAGCGATTTCTAAGTTTGCAATCGTGATTTCACGACGCTTCTTGATCAGTTGAAAAGCCAGGTCACCCAATCGACGACCCAGGAACATTTGAACACTTCTGGGTAACAGCGAAAGAAGACGACCGGGAAGAAAGAAAAGGAATTTTCTTAGAATGGTTTCACCTCATATACCCAAAAGCAACTGGAGTGCCCTGCCAACCTAAGAGTGCTTGGGGGATTCCCGCAGACTGACACCTTTCACCATTCGGTCCCATAAAACGGGTGAAGCTGCAGCCAGGGGAACATCAAAGTGTGCCCCATCACAGGCTTTTACCCAGTCCACCTCTCGACCATCCAAGTGTCGAATCTTCCCACCGGCTTCCTTAATAATGGCCGCGGTAGCCACGTGGTCCCATATGTGTGCCCGGCCCACAGCTCCGAGTGCGATTCCAGCAGCTACCAACGCGAAATGATAGGCTGTACTTCCAAAGCAAAGTACCTTACCGGCATAGTTCACATCCAGGTAATGATGAGCATTGCGAGACAAGCAAAGATAATCCTGGTCCAGGGGAGGCTCTTCGTTCATCACCGAAATGGGAACATCGTCGAGAAAGGCACCCAGTCCATGTAGAGCACTATAGCATTGCCCAAGAGCTGGAAGTGCCATCGAGCCAGCCCATGGGATTCCGTTACGAAGCAGACCGACACACACAGCATAGGTACTGAGTCCACTGCTAAATAGCGCTGTGCCATCAATGGGATCAACTACCCACACCCACTCAGATTCCCTGGTTCTTTTTAAAGAGAGAGGGTCACCCAAACTTTCCTCGCCAATGAAAGCGGCCCCCGGGAGCAAGGTATGCAGGCGCTCCCTTAGTAGCTTCTCGACTTCAATATCAGCTTCAGTGACAGTACTACTGTCCACTTTTAATCGTGAAGACGCGTGCCCAAAATGGCTAAGTGCTAACTTCGAACCTTCAAGAGTGATCTTTTGAATAGAATAAAGAAGATTCTTCCCATCAAGTTTCTCGGCTGGCTGGTCTAAAGGGGATTCATTCATAAAGCTCTCTTGGCAGGATTTCCTGCGGTCGCATAGCAAGGGATATATCCACTACTCTCCAGTCATCAGAAGAATTATAGGAATCAATATAGAAATACGCAGGTCCCTTCTCAAAGTACATGACCCCATAAACCCGACAGACGACCTGGGAGAGGTAAACAACTCTCAAGATATCATGCCCCCTGGCCCTTCCGTAGAAACCTTCAATTTTTATGAGGACCCCTTCCAGAAGCTTGGAGTTCTTTTTTCCTTGTAAAGGGGACTCCCTGAGAAGTTCTCTAACCGCCTTTTTTACACCAGAACGATAGGTCATCTTCTTCAATGCTTCATGCACTATTTTCGGCGGTCCATAAACCTCATAGGAAAAAATCGGGTAATTCCAGGAAAATAGAATCAATAGCGATATGTTCAATCCTCGCATGGCAAACCTCCTCAATCGGCATGAATCATCCAATGAGATACTGTATATGAATTCATCAAACAATGTATTGCAGCCCAAAATGGCGGGATCAAGAGCCCGAATCTAGAATGTCCGTACGATGGGCTTTGGCGATTTTTTTAGCAAATTCATTTGGCACACCGGCCTTTCGCGCAAACTCCATCCACCTTAGAATGACCTTTTGCACCTGTTGAAGTATCTCCTCTGCGCGACCACTTTTCATGGATATGTTCCTGGCACAAGCTTGAAAGTCCTCAATTGAGAAGTTGTCGCGTTTGCCGTTGAGCATCATTTGATGAATACCTGTCCAGTCACCGACTGGATTGTAACTATAGGTCATATCAAAAGCGGGAGACAGAGACCAGATTCCTGATCTATCCATAAGGAATGAGATATTCTTTACATGATCATCTTGATTACGCCCGATGATGTTAAACGCCATCCTTCGGAACTGTTCCTCAATTCTATTCATAGGCATTCCCAGCTTTCGGATGATACGCAGTACCTGCTCATAAGAGTAAACCCCAGCCTTCTTGAAATCGAAATGTTGTATGGCCCCCAGGGAAAGCATATGGATTTTTCTACCGGAATCGGAGCGGTCAAAGCGACGGGTCATGAAGTGGCTCCTACCATTTTCTTTGAGCAAGCGACATTCTGTCATTTCTATTCCGGCTGCCAGTGCCATTTTATAATAGGCGTATTCGATCAGACCGTAACCCACCGGATCTTCCAGCTCTTTATCCTTATTACCCGAAACCCCATCAAATTTCAGAAGCCAGTAAGAAAAGCCCTTTTCAGCTTTGACCTGGCCTGAGCGCACTTCATCCGTTTCTGGATTCCAGGCGATGACCGCCTTTGCCCTGGCTCCTCCTGCGGATGTACCGACTCTCAAGATATCGCTCAAGGAATCTTCTTCATCGGTAGGAGCAAAAGAAGCCCGAAGCTTCTCACGTTTAGTTAAGATCTTACTAGCAAGTTCGACCAATTTTTGAACATCTACAGGTGTAGACTTCTTACCTAAAATTCCAATTGCCGGTTTATACTCCAACGCGCCCATACCCCTACTTCCGGTATAACAAAGACGTTCGACAGGATTGAAGCTATTGGGGTCACGCCCTTCGCGTGCCAACCATGCATCAATGAGAGCATTACCGAATGCGTCTGGCAAAGAATCTGCAAGAAGGCCGGGAAGTCCATGAAAAGTGTCGCGTGGTAGGGCTGGGAAGGAATATATGCTGGTTGATAGGGGCATTGTCAGAGGAGCAACTTCAATATTACTGCCTGCAAATGCAGGATCATACTCAAAGTTGGCAATCCCCGCCTTTTCATCCCATCCTACAGCCCCAATAGCCTTACCCCAGAGCATTACCGTAGCATTGGTCATTCATCATCCCCCCATGACCATGGTACTTTCGAGGCCTGCTCATTTGTGCTCGAAGAGGCACGCCTACGCCTTTTACCCTGAATTTTGACTTGCTGAATTGGACTGATAGCAGGCTCGGGAATAAGGGCCTCCATGTTTCCGAGCAAATTAAGTGCCCGTAAAACACGGATCAGATTTGAAAGCTGGGTGGACTGCCCGTGTTCGATCCTGTGAAGTGTTCTCTTAGAAATACCAGCTTCCTTTGCCAAAACATCTTGAGTCAAATTCCTGTTCAGACGATAACGTGCAATTCGACTACCTATCTGCTTCAAAGTAGCGCCATCCGAAAGCTCCTCAACAAATCTCACAAGTTGCCCCTTTTGTCATTTTATAACCTTTATTCATACTTAATATGCCATATTTAGCAACTTATAGCAATACTAATACCTTTACTAAGTGCCATCTTTGACGTCATACGGCCAATAATAGAAATTAATTGCCAAATTTGACAATTAAGCGGTTCGCGCCAGATGTCATCTCTTCGAGTTACCAGTCTTTGACCTCAATGGAATTAACTTGAAGGATGACCGGGAAAGGACCTGCCAAAAAGTCGATTCTCAATCCGGAACCTGCAAAAAAAATCCGGGCTAAAAACACTTACAATTCCAATCATCAGTGAATACACTTGAAAAGGAGGCCAAGAGCCTGTCGGAGAATTGAGTTTTACCCCGAAAGGATCTTAGATAATCATGAAGACATTACCCCCCATAATTCTCTTCTTTTCACTCACCATCTCATCCTTTTCATTCACCTGCGACCAGGGAAAAAAACTCCCCTTCCTGAGGGGTAATTCGGTGTCCTATGTGGCCGCCCAGCTAAAAAAGAAGCACAAGAAACCAAAGGGGAGCTGGAAATATTCACTGGGAAAAGCTCCGCTTAAGATTTATAAGGAATGGAATTTCGGATTTGGTAAGGGAAGGAGACCGGCCAGGAATGCTGTCATGGTGTTACAGAAAAACTCCCTGAAGAAAAAGGGACACGTGGGCTTAGTGATCAAGGTTAAGAAGGTTAGTGGAACGCGTTATGATCTTGAAGTCCATGAAGGTGACTGGAAAAAAAATCGGCAATCCTGCAATGTAGCCTACCAGGTAGATCTAGGCTCCAACCTTGCTTTAAGGGAAAGCTCTCAAATCATGCCGCTGCTTGGCTTTGTCTACACTGAGAAAATGCGCAAAGCACCCTCCCCTTCAAAACCCACCAAAGCGGTGGTTGACAGCACCAAGAAGATTCCTAAACCCCGAGGCGAGAACAAGAATCCACCCAAGGAAAATACAATTGGATCCCTGGATGACTTGCTGGGAGAAAAAGGGAACAAAGAAAAGAGCACCCCCGACCAACCAAAATACTTTCACCCATGTTCCGAATGCGGATACCCAGGCCCCTATGATCGCGACTGGTACGGAGATGGAACCCAGCACTTAGCCAAAGACTACCCCGCTTTCGTTGATGATAAAATCCATGCGATATCGAAAGGCATCGTACATAAATACTACCCTGCCATAGGAGGATTCGGAGGAGCAAATCCTTCCAAAACCGGTCCTGCGCTGGTAGTGCGTCACAAGAAGCCGGACGGAACCGCTTATTTCGCTCTATACGGCCACATGAGTTCAGATCTCAAGGAGGGCAGCAAAGTGAAAGCAAACCAGGTGATAGGAACAATAAGACCCTACTACTATGGGAACAGCAACATCCCACACCTCCATCTGGGAATCTGGGACGCCTCAGAAAATTTCCCAACATCCAGACTGGGCTACGGCTCCAAAAGAAGCTTCGTAAATCCAGTACCCTTCCTGGAAAAGCTAGGCGCAAAGAAATAATAGGGCGGCATCGATTTGTAAACCCTTTAAAAACCAGCCACTTATTATTTGCACCTGATCCTGGATCCCATTTTTCCCCAACTTTTTATAACGTGATACCATAGTATGGCGAACCGGAATATAAGACGAGCTTACCAACCAAAGAATTTAAAATGCATAAGATAGTAGCTATCCTGATCGGACTAATACTTGTTTCTAACTGCGATGCAGGCTGGCACCCTTTTAAGAAAAAATATAAACGAAGCGGGGAAGAAAATGCCCGGCTTCTAATCCAGAAGCTCAGAGATTTTGATCCCTCTCTCAACGCATTGATTAATAGCTCAGTGGGCTATGCAGTATTTCCAAGAATAGCCAATGTGGCCATAGGAATCGGGGGAGGCGGGGGAAATGGGAAATTTTTCTATGGAGAAAATCTATACGGTACGTGCAAATTAACCCAGGTATCCTTTGGTCTACAGCTCGGCGGCCAAATATATTCGGAGGTAGTTCTGTTTCAGGATGTTGATACTTTTCAAATATTTTTAAGCGGCGAGTTCAAATTTGGCGGTTCAGTTTCCCTCGCTATTTTGGAGGAAGGATGGGGAAGAAATATTGGCTTTAAGGATGGCACGGCAGTAATCGTAAAAGGTCAAAAAGGCCTCATGTATGAGGCAGCCATTAAAGGGCAGAGGTTTCATTGCAAACCAATAGGAAAATCACAATAGAAACCAGGGACCACCTGGGGACGCGTTGAAGGACCGAGAGTGGGGAGAATTCAACCACGGAGAAAAAGATGGATCCCGCGGTCAAAAAACTAGTCTGACCCCTTTTCTTTTAACAACAAGGTCCCTGGCGCCACCTGACTAAGTCCTACCCCAACAACTCCATGCCTCAAAACTCCAAAAAGGAGTGAATAACCCAGCCCCAATGCCACGAAGCAGACCATTCGTTAGATAGAAAACTAAGAAACCAGCATCACACAACGCCCAAATCAGGGCTAATCCCCCACCTGAAAACCGGTAATACCCCAACTTAGCTCCCAAACTTCAAGGGAAAGAAGAAAAGAGAGCCAACCCTCGAAAAGTTGACTGTCCCCCTTTCTCTCTTCAAGCTAGGAATCTGGATTTATCTCCGGGAGGACATACCGATGTAGATAGTAGAG
>CAZIKF010000033.1:0-56572 GCA_964539825.1 uncultured bacterium | reverse complement strand
ACACTCTACAGCACCCACGCTTCGGCACTCGACTCACGGATTTTACGATGAGGTATGGAATCAATCATCCCAAGGCAAAGCCAAGGGATCATCAGTAACCAAAAAAGATGAAGGTGAATCGAGGTCGTGGGATTTTGGAGTCCCTGGGCGAGCGAAAGATTCTCTGCCTGTGAAGACAACGATGGGCGTAGCAGCGCTACGTTCAAGGCGGATGATCAGAGCAGTGGATCTTGCAGCCGCCCAGGGACTCCAAAATCCCACGACCTCGGTTCACTACTTGAACTCAGGCCAGATTTCCGTGGGTTGAGCGGCTTCCAATTCATCTTCGACTGTATCCGAAAGTTCCGAATAGAAATCTATTCCAGTCCTTTCTTCCACTTCATCTACCGCTACCAGAAATGACTTTAGTTCATAGATGGTTAGAGTCTCAACAAAAGTACGTTCAAGACCCTCATAGGCGATTTTTCCATCATCTTCCGCTTTGAGGATAAAGGCCTGGTCCAAAAGATTTCCCATCTTGGAAGTATTAGGCATCAAAAAAGCCATGACACGGGGATCGCTTCCTTTAAGATCTACAACCAATTTGTAGTAATCATTGGGAATCGGCACTTTACCTTTGATGAGTGGGAGACCTTCTTTAAGCACGGGTCCAGTGACAATCCAAACCTCTTCCAGGTTTTGAGCGTATTTCCGATGCAGCCTGAATTCCAGACTACGCCAGGGTCCCCGATTTAAGCGGGGAGTCTGGGGTCCAAAATTGCTGAGAAGAAAGGTCTCCACCTGTCCCGCTTTCCCATAGCGATTATAGATTCCAGCGTTGGGAGCTAGATGACCAGCATCGTAACCGGTCTTCGAATAGATTTTGGATCCCAATTTGATTCCGGTTCTTAGATCATCCTTATAAGAAGGTCGTTTTTCTGGAGATTTGATCTCATCCACCTGGAAAAAGCGGTAGGCAGACCACAGGGCGATCATTCTGGATTTACAATAACCCACTTTATAGGAATTGTTTTCCAAGACCATGTAGTCTTCACAGACCTGATCTCCCACCACAGGCAAGCCCGCAAAAACATGACTAGCCTCCGACTCTGGGGTCGAATTCTGAAAAAATGGCTCTGATTCGGTGGTGGTGGCTTCTGGTAGGTCAAGCACCTCTTGCAAAGGTTCGGTCGCTGGCTCTTCTCCCGCAAAAACCATAGATCCCAAAGAGGCGGCTAACACCAGAGCAATTAAAATGCGCATCTTTCTCCATTTTCACTAATGATTCTGAATGGAGATGATTTACTGAGCTGCATAGAGCAACTCAAATTTCTGCGTTTGTTGATGCTGCATCTCAATTCGTTTGGCTCCTTTTTTATAGAGTTCCGCGATCTTGGTACGACCAATGTAATGCTCTTCGGAGAGCATCAATTTGGTTTTTCTAAGCGTTTTGGGAATCTGACTTGGAAGAATTGAGCCCAGGGTGCGAATGGTTCTGAAGCCCAGGAATGTATGCCATTCCTTGATGCGTCTCTTCTCTGGTAAGCAGCTATTCATCAGTCTTACTTGATTGGTGACACAGGAATTTCTGGTGGTGTGATACTTCTTTGTTTTGAGATGTTCCCTGTCTGTAGCCTGGGCCAACGAATTGATGAGGAGAGTCTTCAATTCGTCTCCCTTGATGTCAAGATGGTAGAGATCCACCCCATTAAATACCATCAATGCTTTGAGGGTTATATCCTCGAAGCTTCCCATGACAAAAATGGATTCATACTTGCCAAGCATCCCTACAAGAGGATTGAAAATAGTTCCAGCATCTCTAAAACCTTCATAAGAATTCACCAGGGAATCAAAGTTACCCATTGGCGTTTGAACGCCACCATCCTCGAATTCGAAATAGAGCTGGGCATGACCGGTTTTGAACTTGATCGGCCCGACCCTGGTGTTGAAAGTTGTCATTACCCAGTACACATTCTTTAATTTATCAAGATCGATCAAGGCAGATGTCCATCGAATTTCCACTTCATTTTTCTCACGCTTTGAACCATCCTCGAGGAGTTCGCCTCTTTCACCCGTGAGCCTGGTAGCTCGATAATTATCGATGACCCAGTATTGATCATCGCGGTACTGAAGAGCAGGAAAGCGAGTTAGTGGGTCTTTCTTTGCATACTCCTTTGCATAGGGGTCGTTCCCATCTCTATAGGACATTCCCAGGCTGGCTCTTAACTGTTGAATTGACTTGAGATCAAATGTTTGAAGCGGAACGGCATCCAAATAGGGGTCATAGGCGGGTTCCAGCTCATCGCTGCTGTCGCCTTTCTGCTCACCTTCCACGAAGGAAAAGTCGCCAAATCCCTGGGAATTGGGATCCTCTTCGCCATGGGCAAACCCGGCCCTGAGAGAGTCAAATGGATCCAGGATTTGTGGATTGGTAATACCCACCTGGATGGAAAAGAAAAGGGTGGCCAGAAAAAGGAACATCGACTTCAAGCGCATTGGAAACTCCCGAATTAAAAAGATAGATCTATATCGATGCCTACGTAGGAGCCTGCAGGTTGTTTCCTCCTAAAGGAAAAAGTTTGGAAAAGGAGGTTTTAATCGATACGGATTGTCAGCCTTGAAAATATGCCCAAACGCATTTGGTTTGCCCGGATTCCCGGCCAAACCAGGAATCTGTAGATTCCTTTGCTCATCTGCGATGAGCTTATTTTGGTCATGAACCTGCAAACGGACATACCGTTTGCTTTTCGGTATAGGTCTCCTTGCATAGGGAGGCCGCTCTATATAAAAAGGGCCGCCAAACAGTTTTAACTCTGTTTAGCGGACCCTTAATGAACTGGAAAGGAATTGCTCCTATTCTTGTGATTCTGTTAGTGGAAAAACAGCCTTTCCTTCCTTGATTTCGTGAAGTTCGTCGTGGGAACTCATTTTTACTGAAACTTCCTTCTGCCGTTGATCTTCTCTGTTGGTGGGCTCAGGTAGATACCACACCTGCTGCAAACGGTAATTGTGGATTTTCTTTGTTTTGAGGATGCCCTCTTCAAGATAGGTGGTATAGGCGCCACTGCTACCCCATTCATGCATAACCATGGAATCAAAGATAATGATGCGTGACGGTGAGCCATAGCTATTGGGTGAGACCTCGGCGGCTACCAGTTCCAAATCCTCATTGATGGAATAACAGAATGTCCCGTTACGAAATTTTACCAGGACAAAATTTTCTCCGATATGAACCCAGTTAGTCCTTCCATTTCCAATTTCCTTATCATGAAGTTTGGTACCGTCATTGGCTAAGAGTCTGGTCTCAAAGGAACTTGTGACCACAATAAAGTTCTCGCCGGTAAATACTTGGGAGGGACGGTTCATTTCCAGCTTGATGTCCTGAACTCCGCTGGTGACTCCGCCAATAAGGTGATATTCGAAACTTGATACTTTTACCAGTGCCAGACTGGCCGTGAAAGAATTTGTCCCAGCGAATAATGCCAGAAACAAAGTAATAATTTTTTGCATTTTCTTGCTCCTATTAGATTTATAAAACAATCCATGCTAAGAATCTTTACGGAAGTGTCAATACCACTTTATTGATGGTATAAAATTTGGGGCAAACACCAGAATTTAGGAGGAGTGATGTTCAAGGGATTATCCCACGTAATGTTTTATGTAGAGGATGTAGAGAAGACCATTGGTTGGTATGAAGAAGTTCTCGGGTTTAAGCGAAATTTTTTTAGCGAATGGTACGGATCAGCACGACACGATGAAATGGGTGTACAGTTCGATTTTCACAAAACCGATACCGCTGATTTCTCACGATGCTACCCACCTGTACCCTATTTCTCGACAGAAGACTTCGATGAGGATTCTAGAGCACTGGTCGACAGGGGTCTAAAATTGGAAGAAATCCGCTCTGAGGGGGAATCACAGAGGTTCACTACTTTCCAGGACTGCGATGGAAACTGGCTGGGCTTAATCGAATCAAAATAGGTTCAGGAGCTAAATTTTAAATGCCGGAAAATTGATCAATTCTTGCTCACGGTCTTTAGACATATTGAGCGCCTGGCGGGCAGTAACCAGGATTGCAGATATGTTTGATCGATGGTATTCTGCTCAACTTTCCATGGGATTAAGGGTGTTGATTGGTGGCCTTACAGAGTCAAAAGCGATTTCACTTACCCGGTTGTAGAGAATTCATAACACAGGATGGACAAAATGAATAAGCAACGAGTTATTGAAGTACTGAACAGTATCTTGGAATTGGAACTGGCTGGCGTGGTTCGTTATACACACTACTCTCTAATGATCTACGGTTATAACCGAATTCCGATCGTTTCCTGGCTACGCGAGCAGGCCGACGAATCCCTGGCTCACGCAAATAGGGCAGGGGAATTGATCACCCACTTAGGAGGGCATCCCTCCCTTGGAATTGGGCAACTTCTAGAAACTGAAAAGCATGATGTAGGAGAGATTCTAACCGAATCGCTTGATCATGAACAAAGGTCTCTCAGTGCATATAAAGAACTACTATCCCTGGTTGAAGGTGAATCGGTGATGCTGGAAGAATATGCCCGTGAACTTATTCACACTGAGGAATTACACCTTGGAGAAGTAGACAAGATGCTGCGAAAACCAGGTACTACTCGAAGTGTTCTAGACAGTTAAAATAGTTTCTTTAGGGAAGGGGTTCTGACCTCAAGGGGATGGCGGGACCTTTTAACTTCAAGCCGATTCTCAGAGACTGATTTGCCTTGGCCCAAGTTTTTCAACTGCCAGGTTCAACTTTTCTAAAAGAAGATCATATTTGAAGGGCTTGTTCAAAAAGTCGCAGATATGGGAGAGTTCCTCGGACGAGAGATCTTCCCTTCGTACAAATGCGGACATCCCAATAATTTTTACATTGCGCATTTCTTCGTCGCCGCTCACTATTTTCATAAATTCCCGGCCATCCATATCGCCCAGGCCCATATCTAGTAAGATAACGTGCGGTTTAAAGGCTTTGAGACGATAGCCCGCCGAAACGCCGGTGTTCGCCGTGATGACCTTGTAGCCATGATGGTTTAGTATTTCCTCAAGTGGATCAGTAAAACTAGTCTCATCATCAACAATCATGACCTTTGGTTCAGGATCACTGAGATAGTCTGGAACTACGATGGCATGGGTCTTCATATACTCGATCAAATCCGACCGGGTAATGCCAAAATCCTTTCCCTCCTCGATACGAAAGGCGGGAATCTCTCCAGATTGGATCTCCTGATGAACTCTATTGGAACCGTCATCTCCCAACAATCTGGCCGCCTCTACCGTTGTATAAAATTCCTTCATCTTGCCTCCGAATTTTCAGACTGCCGAACCAATAATGAAAATGAACGAAACCCTCCAGAAAGAGTATAACGTCAAATCAAAGGATGAGGAAATATACACATTGGAATAAATGTTTTGATTTTCTATTAAATGACCCTTGACAGATGCATTTTGTTTATTATTATAACCCCCTTCTAAACTCGGATAATAAGTCATCCACCCTATGTTCAAGATTAGTAATTTACATTCAATGTTTGGGATTCCGTTCCTCCTCGCACTCCTGGTTTCAGCCTGTTTTTCTACTGAACCTTTGCGAAACTACTCCGTGATTTTTGACATCCGCGATGGTGAGGACAAGATTATCCCAGCAAAGATTTTTTTCCTTGAAAAAGATATTCCGCCCATCAATACCGGCAAGGAATACTACGAAGTCATTCTTCCCCAAGATCTTTATGATATCTATGTCTATGCTCGCGGCTATACAACCTGGGAACGTCAAATACATATCGATTCCGACATGGTTATCTCAGTCCGATTAGAAAAGGGGCCTCCATCGCTCCCCCCAATTTCCAAGGTTCTCCTGGTGATTGATAACGAGGGGGCAGAAGGTCTGAGGTACTACGAAGAGGCCCTCCGGGGACTCTACCTTAAATACGATAAAAAAATCGGCACGGCTGACCGGGCTACTTTACTCAGGTATCCGCTTGTCATCTGGTTCTTCGGATCACAGGTCAATGACACTCTCAATGGACATGAACGACGAGCATTGAGTGACTATGTAGGCGGTGGTGGAAACCTGATTATCAGCGGAGAAAACCTGGGGAAGAATCTATACAGAACTTTCTTCTACGAAAAAGTACTAGGTGCAATCTATCGCAGGAACTCTTCGTGGGTAAAATCTTTAATCGGAATGGAAATGGAATTCGATGTAAAGGGAGAAGACAGCGTAGATAAGTTACGCAGCCCGGATGTGTTAGCACCTGCTGACTCGGATGCCGTCAGCCTTTTTGAATACAAGACCCTGGGGGGCAGCGGCGCAATATTTAATCATTATGGACGGGGTACAGCGACCTACCTGAGCTTTTGCTTTGAAGCTGTTTCCGGTAGAGAAAACCGACGTACCATTGTAAGAAAAGTCCGCTCACAATTTAACCTGGCCCAAACTTCCAATCTCTTGAGCCAAAGACTCCATTTTGAGCAACTTTTCTCTCCTTCCAAACCTTAAAATCTTGATTCATACTGACTTTACACAAAAGGAGCCTGGAGTTTTTAATTTCCAGGCTCGAAATTTGAGTTTTTAAAGATTAGTTTTTCGGTCTCTCCTATTTCCCCGCTTGCGACCCAAGAGAATATCCCTTAGTTCAGGATGCGCCTCCACTAATTCCTTGCGGGCCTTTCTTTTCTCCTCGGTACTGAGATCCTTCATGCTCTTGCGTTTTTCCTTCAACAACTTGAACAAATCCGGATTCTGCGTTTTCAGAGCCTTAATCTTCTTCTTTCTCTCCTGACGATCTTTCTTCCTATGGAAAAGCTGCTTAACTTTGGGATTCTTTTCAACGAATTCTCGTCTTGCTTCCCTGCGTTCCTTCTTATCCAAGTCTTTCCAACTCTCCCTGGCCTGCTTCAAGTGATCAAAGAGCTCGGGATTTTCACTCTTAAGTCTTTCCACTCTGTCCTTTCGCGCCTTCTTAACAAGGGACTTCTGGAAATATGCCTTTGCTCCCGGAGTAGTCTCGATCCAGTTCTGGCGAGCTTCTCTGCGCTGTTCAGGGCTCAAATCCCTCCAGGTTCCCCTGGAATCCTGAAAGTTCTGGAATAGCTCGGGATTCTCGGACTTTACTTTCCTCAGCAACTTTTGAAATCTGTGCTTTGTTTTGGACTTCTTCCTCTGTGCTGTCTCACTGCCATCACTCGGGACATCAGTGGCTTGAACTTCCTGCCCGGGAAGTATGGAAAGGGCCAGGAACAAGGGTAAAATTGAAATCCATTTCTTTGAGTTCATTTGTTTCTCCTCTTTGTAGATTGGTTGGTACTCAATCACTAAGAGGATTCTAGAATCAAAGTGGTTACAAAATTTTTCCTTTTATGATGTTGATTGGTAGTCAAACCGAAAGATCTACTCGATCCAATCCGCGAGACCTTTTCAGCCTGGGTTAAGGAATTTACCGAAAGAGAATCAATGAAAAAAACTGTCTTTGTGGATTCTGAGTCTTGAGGGATTAAATCTCAACGCCTTCAAAAACAGGCTTTTTTTCTGCTCTCGGGATTATCAGTTTCATGTTCCTTACGAACACAATTCTATGAATCCAATCTAGGTGTACCCTGAGATTAATATAAAGATTAGGAGAATGATGAAAGCCGCAGCCAAAGTACCCGGAATGCAGAACTCCGATTTGCGTGGGCTGATGTTTCCCCGAACGGCCTTGGAAGATCAGGGGTCCCCCACTATCACCGTAGCAGGCAGTCTTATTCTGATCAGAGCCTACATAATATAAGCCTGTTCTTGGAAAGGTGAAATCCAGTTGCTGCAGAAAATCCTTATATTCCTGGTCAGAATAACTGGATCGTACGATCTCAAAATAGTCTGGTGATTTACGCTGGGGAATGAGTTCTTTATCAAACACTTCCTCTCCGTAAATAACCTTTTTGGTGATCCAATCCATCGCGGTTGACCTATCAATTATGGGCAATGTAGCGGTTTGTAAATTCTCGGCCATCTGAGTGTCACTCCACTCATTGAATCCTTTTTTCAAAACGTCGCCATATCCATAGAGTGTTACCGGGACACCTGCATCAACTTGGAAAGTAGGCCCTGGAAGGCTCACCGGATCGATTTCCATAAGGGGACTGGAGAGATGGCACAAGGCCAGATCATAAGTGGGTCCATGAGACTTATACTTGGGATGCTGATAGACCTTGTCAATTTTAGATTTTCTCTTTACCTCCAAATTTTCAAAAGAAGCAATCATGGACTTTGATGAAATCAGTTCATTTCCATCCCAGAAGCAATGGGCAGCCGTGAGAACCCACTCTGCCGAAACCAGGGTACCGGTACAATTGTAGGTATCCTCTTTAGTCCTGGTAAGAATCCGGGCAACATATGCGGCCTCACCCACTTTGGCGTTGGTACCGCCAACAATAATTTGTTTTCTTAACTTGGCTCGATAGGTGGTCAAGTCACTGGCGCGGCTGGAATAAAATTCACTCTCATCAGAGCAGACCTTTAGAGGCAAAAGCACGCAGAGAAGGATCAATACCCTGGTGAAAATTGGTTTACCGGGAAGTATCACAACCATCATTACGTCTCAAACTACCTGATTGTTTCCCAAATCCGAGTAGAATCTCCAATGCTCTTGTACTTGTCGTTGTGGCTAGTGGAAGTCTATGCTGGATTGGCATGCAGCTAAATCTCTTTCTCCTACCAGTGACTATTGTGTTGTCCCTGGTGATCTTCGTCATAGATATTTCCCTTCCGCTTGGAGTGGCCGGGGGAGTTCCTTATATTCTGGTCCTCTTACTCGCACTACGTGTCCAGGGCCTGCGGGTCACACTTGTGTTCGGAACCATCTGCACTCTTCTTGTCCTGCTGGGATGGTTTTTTTCACCCGAGGGCATAACTTCCTGGATCGTGACCACAAATCGTTTACTGGCGGTTTTCGCGATCTGGTCCGTTGTCGCGGTAGGCTTATGGGCAAAAAGATCTCAGCTCATGGAGTCGGAACTTGAGAGAATCATTGAGAATTCCCCTGTGAGCATGGTCGTGGTCGACTCCAGCCAAAATATTCTTCAGGTGAATTCAGAAACCGAATCCAAATTCGGGTACCGCAGGGAGGAGCTAAAGGGGGAGCCTGTCATTATCCTGATTCCGGAAAGATTTCGAGAGAGACATGAAGCCGCTCAGGAGGGATATATGAAATCTCCTGATATTCGAGCTATGGGAGGTGAGCGAGAGTTGTTTGCCCTGCGCAAGGACGGAGATGAATTTCCAATAGAAATTGGACTGAATCCAATCTTTCAGGACGGAGAGGTGGTAATTGTAGCCTCCATTATTGATATCTCTGAGAGATTAAAGGCGATGGCCCATCAAAAAAACCTTGCCTCCATTTTGCATTCGATGGGAGATGCGGTCATTAGCGAAGATCTGAATGGAAAAATCACCGCCTGGAATAGGGCCGCAACTGAAATGTTCGGGTATAGCGAAGGGGAGGCGATCGCAAAGCCCACCTCACTTACACTTCCCGTAGACAGACGGGAGGAGCCTTTTTCAAACCTGGAGAAAATCCTGGAAGGTGAGCAGGTTCTGGATGCGGAGATTCTCATGGCCAGAAAGGATGGATCCTATTTTGACGCGTCCATCACCATGTCACTTCTGGTGGATGAATCTGACCGGGTCAAGGGGGCAACCACTACCATCAGGGACATTAGTCAGCGAAAGAGACTGGAGCGGGAATTGCACAGGGCACAAAAGGAACTGCTGAAATCCCATGAGTCCCTTGAAAAGCAGGTAGAGCAGCGTACTGAAGAACTGGAGAGGTTTGTTTATACGGTTTCTCATGATCTCAAGAGCCCGTTGGTGACAATAAGTGGTTACCTGGGAATGGTTGAGAAGGATGCGATTAGTGGAAACCATGAGCGAATGAAACTCGATATGAAGAGGATTGCCGCTGCCGCAAACCACATGAAGACCCTGCTTGAGGAAATTTTGGAACTTTCCCAGATAGGTCGCACCCATGCTGAATTCGAAGAAATCCAAATGACAGAGATGGTCGAACAGATCAAGCAAGCACTTGCCGGGATCATTGCCGAGCAGGAGGTTCAGATTAGTATCGATGCCCGTTTACCGACCGTTATGGGTGATCGTCTGCGGATTTCAGAAGTATTTCAGAATCTCATTGAGAATGCTATAAAATACTCCCGGGAGGGAGTTGGTCCCAGGGTTGAGATCGGTGCGCGCCTGGAGCAGGTCGGCACCGTTTTTTTTGTAAAAGATAATGGTATAGGTATTGCAAAACGCCATTTTGAAAAAGTATTTGGTCTCTTTGACCGTGTAGACATCACGAAAGAAGGTACTGGTATCGGACTGGCTATTGTTAGTAGAATCATAGAGCTACACGGAGGAAAAATCTGGGTTGAATCTGAAGGAGAGGGCAAAGGCTCAACCTTTTGCTTCACTCTCCCGGTGGTTTCCACCAGATAGTTCGAAACTGGCAAAGGAGAGCCTGTGCAAACCAAAGTTCCTCATATTCTATATGTAGAAGACAGTGATGATCATGCAGAGCTTTTCCTTCGCAGCCTTGAAGAGGGAGAATTTGAAGTGACTGTTGATCGGGCTGCGGATGGCGAACAGGCTCTGGACTATCTCTATTCTAAAGGTGCCTATGAGCAAGGGCACAGAGCAGTTGACATGATCATCCTGGATCTAAGAATGCCGAAGCTAGACGGCCTGGAAGTGCTCAAAGAAATCAAGAACTCCAAAGAGTATCATTTGATTCCAGTAGTTGTTCTTACCACCAGTAATGCGGAAACTGACAGGTTGGCGGCCTATGAGTATAGAGCCAATGCTTATGTAGTAAAGCCTATCGATTACGATACCCTGGTGGCACTGACAGAAACCCTCAAGCTCTTCTGGTTTGAGTTTTCCTCTCCACCACCAAGAGACTCCTGAATTTCACTCCTTGAATCCTATCGACCAGTTAAAAAGAGTCTTCTCAAAATCCTATTCAATAGTGATTTAGAGCTTATACTTAGCTTATAGGACCAAACGGGGAAACCGTTTACGCATGGGTAAAAAACGCACTGTTTTCTATCCTTTGCGCCCAGGGATTGGGGAGCACATGTTTGATCGAAGTAAGAGTATTCTCCTGGTGGAAGATAATCATGACCATGCGGAATTGGTCTATCGAAGCCTGGAGGAGAATGAGATCACAACCCCAATGAAGAGAGTTGCTGACGGCGAAGAGGCTCTCGAATACCTCCAAAAGCAAGGCGAATACAGTGAATCAACACACCTGGACCCAGACCTGATCCTCCTGGACCTGAGACTCCCGAAAATGGACGGATTGGAAGTTCTTCGGTGGTTGAAAAACTCCGAAGAATTTCAAAATATTCCGATCGTCATCCTCTCCTCAAGCGATGCTGATGATGATCGTTGCGCTTCCTATAAGCTCAGAGCAAATGCCTATGTAGTGAAACCTATCGATTTTTTGGAGCTAATGGAGTTAACCAGGTCCCTCGACTCATTTTGGCTCAACTGGAACACTTCAGCCTGACAATAGGCCCGATTATCTCGTACTACTGCCGCGTCCCTCTTCAAGGCTTGATTGAAATTCGTAGGAACCGGTCATTCTTGACTCGAAACTATCTCCCTGCAGGGCAGAGTGAAATCCAATATTCACCGCTTTGAAAACCAACTCCATTAGATTTCTGAGTTCCTTCTTATCGATTTTCTCCTGGTTGAGTTCGTACTTATAGAGCTTGTCAGCAGCTTCTTGTACCCGATCGAGGGCGGAATGGGCTGCTGCGGGTGTGAACTGGCGAACCACTTTGAGGCTGTACTTCACGATATTGAATCCGAAGGCAATTTTTTCCCTCTCTGTTTTGGCGAGTTTTTCTTTGGCAGCCAGGAACCCTTTTTCCATATGACCCACGATTTTACCCAGGAAATAGGCCTGGGCCTTCATGACCTTGGGATCCCCCTTTGAAGCGTTTTCACCAGCACTCTTTGAAATATGACCAATGATCTCGCCTACAACCTTATGGGCTTCTTTAGGATCATGTTTGGGACAATCGCCATAAGGGCTGAAATTTCCATATACATAATCCTTTCCCTTGGCCCGGCAGGTATTGAATAAAATCGCTTCCCACATCGCCGGGATTTTGATTCCAATAGATGCATTCATCTCACTTTCGATAATGGCAAGACTTCCATCGTCCCCCTTGATCATCTGGATCAAATCATCGGTTCGGTGGTATTTGATATGCCCGGTGGAGGCACCACGTCTCACGCCTTTGGAGGCTGAAATCTTGTCCACCAGATGGGCGGCCAGGTCTCTGCGAACACTTACAGATCCAGGTCCTTCCAATTTACCGACGCTTTTGGCAAAATCGAAATTAGCAAATCTTGTATTACCAAGTGGCGGATAAACATTCTTAACCATCTTCAACACAGAGCCATAAGCATCGTTAAGACGTGTAATACCCTTTTGAAAAGTCCTGGTGGAAGTTCCCTCATTTGATTTCTGAAATGTTTTTTCGTGTCCACCAAGACACTCCGCCCAGCCTTTAATCTGAGTAAGCATCTCTGGAACCCACTGAGGTTTCTGTCTCCAAATTACAGAAAAGAGTTTTTTCTCATAGCCATCCGGGTCCGAAAGAATTGCCTTTAAATCAGCTTCTAGCTAGGATTTTGTAAAGCGGCCGGCGGGAAAACAGGTTGCTTTGGCATCCTTGATATCATCACCTTCAAAGTCTAAGAGAGGGATTTCCTCAGCTTGATCAAAGCCCGTACTTTCCTCCTGTTCTTCACCCTCAAGACCTTCAAAGAAATCTTCTGCCATAACGGGGGAATTCAACGCTATCATGCAGCATAAAGAGGCGATAAGTATGGATTTCATCTTCATGGATTTCTCCCTGACCAGAGTAAGCAAAGGTTTAATGCCGTATGTGAACTCTACGCTAAGATTGTAAATTGGTTTCAAAAGCAGGGTCGTCTTATCAATAATAAGGCAAAAGAATTCTCTATATGGGAACCTTTCCAAGTTTTTTCCCGTAGTTGGATTCATGCCTTCCTCTTTTCTTTCACGCCTATTCTCAGTTTTTTTGGTAGTCTCTTGTTTTGTGTTCCTATCTTTTGGCGAAGAACCAGGGATGGAAGGGCTTTCCACGCCGGTCAATAGCCAGGATGTGCAGGAGAACAAGGAAAGCCCAGACGCTACACTTTCAGAAGACACGGGGAGCGAACCGCCCAAGAGTGGTCTGCAAAAAGGCAGGTTCTACAATCCCGATGCCGCAAATAAAAAGGCGGTGATCATCCGAGCCGGAAAGATCGCCATACCTCCAACCGCCCAACTCCTGGCGAGCAACATGAAAAAGGCTTTTTCAGGAATTCCTTCCACCCAGAAAACCATTGATAATTTCACAAAAAAATACCTGGTTGACGGAAGGGCAACTGAAAATAAACTTAGTGCAATTGGCTACCAGATCGTCAGGGTCTATTCTTCCAAATATAGTAGCGCCAGGGCTTATAAAAGCGCCGTAAAAGCGGCCATCCAGGACCCCAAAACCTCACTGGTTCTTTTTTATGGACATGGCGATACCGGTAATGGTGTCGCACTCTATTACCCTTCTGAGTACGCCTTCAAAGATCCATCCCATTTAAGCTCTCTCTTAAATCCTGCGTCGGGCTCAAAGGCCTACCTGAGCGCAACCGAAGTGCGTGACTGGCTGGGCGGCAGAAAGCTCGACAGTTTAATCCTGATGTCCTGCAACGGTGCCTACCAGACCTACCTTTCCAAACATAAAGTACCCGGAAATAGTCCCTCTGGAGACTTCCGCTGGGACCAACTTGTAGCAGATGACGGATTTTTTGCCGGATGGGCAACCTACTCTTTGTATTTCAATCCAAGAACGCCCTTAATCCTGGATTCCTTTCGAAAGCATTCTCGTTCCGGATCTAAATCTAAAAAATACTATTACATCCGGACGGGACCGTTCTTGAGAAAAGTATCCCTGCTGGCTGGATTAGACGATGGTGAAGCATACTGGAAGCAGTTGGCCAAAGACTCCAAAGTTAAGGTTCATGAAGAACAGGTCGATGGTCTCGTCAAATCATTAATAGACCTGGTCGGCGATCTTAAAAGCCCACAGAAAGATCTGTATTCCAGCGTACGTAAATTCCTCATCAATCATGAAAAATTCATGCTGAAGGAAGGCATTGGAAACTCCAATAGTGATGGCAGTTTTGGACAACTTGGCTCCAATCCTTCGCTTAGCGATGTTAACGCCTACATCAACGCCAACGCGAATTCTGTCTTAACTCATGCTCTCAACGCTGTGATGCCGGACCTGGTGCTGCCAGTCAAAACACGTTTAAAATTTCTTCCCGGAAACGGAAATAAAGTTAGCGTAGATACCCGGTTTAAGATCAAGAAAGGAAAGGGAATTACCGAGGTCTTCAAGCTTCTAAGCAAACAGACCGAACTCGTGAATGGATTGGACCGGAAGGTTTTAGAACGAAACCTTAAGAAACTGCATCGCAACTTTCCAGAAATTGATTTTGACGTGCAGGCAACTCTTGAGAGGCGCGCAAGCGGAGGAAAAATCAAGGTCGTCCCTGTCGTTCAGGGCTATCGACTAATGCTTGGAGCGTTTAAGAAAGAGCTTCCCGCAAAAACCAGCCCCTATGAAGTTCACGCAAACACGCAAAGCCTCAATAAATTTGTTAAGGACGCGCTGGAAGGGCAGTTTGGGAAATACCAAAAAGTTTTTTCCAAGTCCTGGACCATCGATTATCTCATTGATGATTTCACCATTTCCCTTAAGGGATACATCAAGCTCCATGATTTCAAGGGCTTGAACATCTATCACAGGCATGACGGCACCCTGGATATTTCCGCAAAGTGGGCTTTTAAAATCAACTGGCCCTGGATTGGCAATCGTTATGCCTACGCAACAACCAAGATCTTTCTCAAGAGAACCATGCTGACAGAACCCAACTCCATTCGGGTAAAACCTGAAATACAGCTAGTGTTGGGAAGCGGATGGTCTCCACAGGTTCCCAATGTGTCATGGCTGCCTACCGGGATCGTGAACAAGGCATTTGATAAAGTTTCAAAGTGGGTGATCGGAACGGGAGTGGAAAAGACTTTTTACTTTTTATCAGAGCAGCTCAACGAGTTGATTCATGACCAGATAGGAGACTATCTCCCGGAGGATCCAGATGGCCTTGCGAAATTTGACAAGGCTCTCAAAGACAATCCCTTTATTGAGAGGGTTTTATCTAAGGAAGCGATCAGGGAGAAACGCGCTGAAGCTAAAAAGCAGAAAATAAGTGTCGAATCGGTGGTCTCAAAAGGATCCACCATTACCGGCAAGCTCTCATCGCTAGTTTTGAACCTTTCAGAGTTAGTACCCGGAGCAGGCTTGCAATCAGTTTCCGATGCGGTAAAAATTAAGAACCTGGTAATTAAGAAAAACCGAATCTCCGCCTATATCGACCTTCGCTAGATCAGTTTTGCAGATAGTGTCCAATTATTGGGTGTTTTTTCCGCTCTCTATGGCAAAGGAGGATTTGCCATGGGAAACGCTCATTCAATGGATTTAAGGGAGAGGATGAAGGCTTCTTATGATTAAGATAGATTCACCCACAAGAGGCGGCTTTTTCCAGCCGTTCATGAACAATCCTGTGATGGTTTGAGCATAAAGTCCTGAGGTTGGTAGCCTGGTCATCTCCTCCCTGGGAGACGGGCACTATATGATGAAGATGAATCCATCTACTATGGGTACATCGCCGTCCCAGCATATCCTTGAAAGTACATTGCCCCCTGTCTCGCTTCCGCACTTCATGAAGAACTGAAGCAGGGATAGGTTTTCTTTGATTTCCGCCCCTCCTGCCAGGCAATGCTAATTTCTCCCCCTCACCATTTCCCATTTCCAATTCTTTAGTTTCTCCTGTCACGGGACAGGCACCACGAGAAGAGTGCTTTGTTTTCTCAGACTTATGCTCATCGCAGTTGGAAGAGCTTGTCTGAGATTTTACTAACTCAGCCTTCTTCTGCCTGCGTTTGTTCGCTCTCTTTGCCTTACACACAGGATCGTGTTTCTCAATTGCGGTCTCAAGGGCAAAATCGAGGACTTCCTGCAATGGGCAATCCCTTCCTCTCTTGGAGCAAAGAACATCTTTGAGTCGCTCCAACTTCTCCCTGGATTCTGATGAGATATCCAGGCTCAGTCTCAGGGTATCTCTGGCCACGGCTCTGAGACTGGCTCTCTTCACATGATCGGTTTTCTCAGAGGCCACCTTCATTTCAAGCTCCCTGGTGTTATTGGTTTTGGCATCTTCAATCCACTTGCCCTGGTTCTCCTTGTTGATCACAGGACAAACCTTACGCAGTTTGGACACCGATAAATTCCCCTTGCGAATCTCCTCCTTCATGGCAGGGATTTCCCTGGCTTTACGCGCGACCGTGATGAGGTTATAGGCCACCGACTCACTATAGCCGAGTTCATCCACAACATAGCGGAACAAGGAAGTCTGACCTCGATGTTGAGGTAGTTTAATTCTCTCTGCCCTTTGCAGATGATCAATCAGTCTTGCCTCTATGCTGTGGTGCTCTCCTACAATACCCACAATTTCCTCATGAAGTTCATCATATACATGCCCAGAAACCCTTAAAACCATTGCTGCTCCTTTTCCCTATTCTTAACTAATTCTACACCCGCTTTTTATGGGGGTTTCAGGGCGATTTCCAGGGGAGAATCAGAGAATTAGAAGGATAAATTCAAGAAAGCACTCGCCAGCCTTCCTATCTAAGAATCCGGCTCTCAGGATCAGGGTCTGGAAGGAAACTGAGATCTGGGAAAATACTTGCTTCAAAATCCTGTCAAGAAAAATGATGGGAAAAGGAAAGATTCTGGGGGAAACCCCTGGGGCTCAAACTAAGATTTCTCATCTTCGATGCTTAGCATCGCCACCTGTCACGTGACTGGTTTCCAAACTCATTTGAATTTCCCTCTAAACAGCCTAAACCTGGTGCTGGTGTAGTCACAGTTCCAGGTCGTTTTGCAAAAGAGACACGAGTTATGCTCAAAACATTTGCTCATCTAGGATGAGCTTACTTTGGTCATGAACCTACAACAGGTAGTCCGTTTGCTTTTCGGTATAGAGAAGTACTTAATCTGAAATTGTGGAGTCTCTGCAGGCTAGTTATGTAAATGCTCTAGATCTATTTACTCCCAATTCATTTTTAGAAATCTAGGGTAATAGAGGCTCTCGTCGGTCATCAGTTGAGCGAAGTCGAGTGAGTTGGTGGCGTAAGTCAGTACCAGTCCTGCTCCGCTGAGTTCCGGGTGGGCTTTACCCGCATATATCATAATTGAAGGCGTCCATGCCTCCTCAGGAGTATAAAACCTCATACTCCCTGGCCAGGGACCCGTCAGGTTCTTAGAAAGTCGTGAGGCCAGACTCGCTCCTCCAAACCCTGAAGTTTGAATCTGCAAAAATCCCTGGAAAAATTTAGAGTAATGCATTGTAAATTCAATCTGGGCATCAGGAAACAAGGCCTTCGGCTCTCGTGAAAGCTTCCCCTGGGAAGTCCAGCTCTCCTTGCTGGAATCCCACCACTGAGGATTACTGAGATTAGAGTTAAACGCATCCTTAGCAGGCCAGCGCACCAGGAAGGCTTCGTGCCTCTTAGACTCTTTCACACTAAGAGCATAGAGATAGCTCTGGTGCACAAAAACCCCGGCAGAACCCACCAGAATCTCCCACCCATTCTTTGGACAATCCAACCACTGGAGATTCCAAAACCTGGGCTTATCCTTCGGATTGTCAATTAACACTGCTTCCCATCCAGCAGTCTGGAAACCCAATACTGTTTCACTATGCCGAAGTCTCATCAAAAAAATGAGGAGCTTCCCTTCAAAAGTGGTTCCATGACCAGGCCAAAACCATTCCGATCCATCTTCTGGAAAGAAAGATGCCGGAGCGGAATTGGATCTTCTCCATGTAAAACGCATTTTGGCTTTACTGGGATCGGACCCAAGCTGAATGCCGACACAGTTACGAATCATGGTAGAGCTCTTTCTATTAAGATCGCTGCTTTTGGCGATAAAACTATCCCCCATCAGCCAGAGGACACGATCCCCACCCAGGTCGATGGAATAAGCCCCGTCACCACCTCGAAACCTGGGGTCCTGCTTAAATAGTAAATCCGCTTGAGGCCAGGGAGAGACCTTTATTTTTGGAGGCTCGGACTGACTCTGAACAGTACAAATCAAAAAAAGAAGAAGAAAAGGTCTCAAAAACGATTCCCGTCTACTGAAAGTCGATCAGTTCAATTTGAAAATAGAGAGTAGAATTAGGAGGAATTACGGAGATATCGCGATTTCCGTAAGCGAGATAAGGCGGAATTTTAACCACGACAACATCACCCACGCGCATTTTATTGAGCATGAGATTCCATCCCTTGATCACCCTGCCTCCAAGCGTGAATTGAAAGGCTTCATTCCTGGAATAAGAGCTGTCAAAAACACTCCCGGATTCGAGCCATCCACCATAATGGGCTACAATTTTATGACCGACCCGGGGACTCTTTCCGGTACCCTTCTTTAGAAATCTATACTCCAATCCACCCAATTGATGACTTGGTAGAGATCGAAACTTGGGAACTTGAAAGGTACCCTCTCCAGCCTGAAGGAGGGCAGTTGGAAAACCTAGACCGATGCAGCAGCTCAGGACAATCGGGCTCACAGACTTAACTAAGTTATTTAGGCGCGGGAACATATTGAAACTCCTTGTTTAGCTCTCACCATTCTTCAATGGCAAGACTTGGAATGCAAGGACTGCAAAATTATTTGGGTTAATTGGAATCTTAGGAATTCAGCTTTTTTAAGCTGTAGAGTACATAGGCAATGGTACACAGACCAAGGATCATATAACGAATTCCTGCCAGTGGAGTTCCCTCTATGAGAAGTAAACAGCCGCAAATAAGGGTAAAGAGGGTATCGAAAAAAAGAATTGATTCTAAAACTCGCATGCTCTTCTGACGTAAGAGGGTGTCAAGGAGAATTGCCATCAGAATCCACAGGGAGCATAGGACCAGACCTGTACAGCTCAAAATACGTACTATCAGGTTGGCTTCATTGGAAATCAGGATATAAATCCAGCGAAGTGCCGGACAGAATCCTCCCAGGATCAGGACTACCTGGATCAGTGCCTGAGATCTCCACCACGGTATAAGAACTGAGCGGGTTTTCTTTGGCGGGGCTGCAGAGATTCGCGTAGATTTCTTGGGTTGATCCCGATCTGGAATTCTTGCCTTGGACTCAGGTTCCTCCAGGGGGAGCGACTG
Source organism: uncultured bacterium (assembly GCA_964539825.1). Classification (GTDB taxonomy): domain Bacteria; phylum Muiribacteriota; class UBA6191; order UBA6191; family UBA6191; genus CAZIKF01. Next base: position 37,229 of record CAZIKF010000033.1, on the reverse strand, counting down.
AGTCTCCAGGCTTTGGGATTCCTTGTGAAACTCTTCAAGTACAGCCTTTGCCCCTGCTGAATTCAGCGACCATTGCTCAAGAATTTCAAGGGCTCTATCGGAAAGCCTGGGGGTGGACTTTAGTTGAGCTTTTATCATAGCTAGAGCCTCTTCAGGCTCCAGACAGGCTATACAATAAAGGGCGGTCAATTTCCCATTTTCATCAGAAGATAGAAGATCCTCCAATGCCTCCATAACATAGGGTGAAAAGGCTTCTGTATAGTTCTTGGACTGGCCCAACGCCAGAATCGCGTTACCCACTACACGATTATTGGGATCTTTGAGATAGGCCAGGAAAAAGTCCTTTCTATCTTCGGGCAATAGACCGGAAAGCGCTTCCAGCGCGTTGGCGCGGACCCTATCACTCTGGTGAGCGAGGTGAGCCATAAGAAAACGAACTTTCACCTCCACAGGAGCCCTGGTTCTAGATAGAGCCGCGAGGGATGCGGAAACCACTTTGGGATCCTTTTCCAGTTTCAATCTCTGTAAAATCGCGCGTACGGACTCTGTATCTCCTTTGTCTCCCAATTTCTTTAGTGCCTGGAGACGCAGAGAACTATCATCGGAATAGAGGGCCTCTGGAAGGTTGCTTACAGGTGCCGCAGCCTTTCCGGGAAGATTTTCGTAAATTTTTGGTTTTAACTGCAAAGAGGCTGAGACAATTTCCTTTGCTCGCTCGTTGCCTTCATTTGCCAGACTTTCCAATCCCTGCAAAGCCTTGGATCTAATGCTTTCAACTTCATCGCGCACGAGCTTTTCTAATAATCCCACCCCGCTATCAAGTTTCAGCGCCGCTATGGAGTAAGCAGCCGAATCCCTATAGGCTGAGTGTTCTGACTCCACCATTTTGGAAAAAAGCTGAAACACCGATTCATCCCCTAACTCGTGTAGTGCCTTGATCGCTGTGGAACGAACCCGGTTGTCTTCATGGGAGGTCATCGAGGCAATAGACGCCAGGGCTGAACTGCTGCCAAGGGAAGAGAGGGTTTCCAATGCAGTACAAACCACCCTGGGATCAGGTTCGTGCAAATACACTTGGATTTTGGAAAAGCTCTGATTTCCCTCTAGCAAGTACATCTTGATCAGACAATTTTTTAAAAAGGAGTCATCAGATTCAGAACAAAGAGTTTCCATCTTTTGAAGAAAACTCCGCTTCCGGTGTCTGAGAGCAAAATAAAATGCCCTGCGAAGCTGTTCGGGATCATCACTCTCAAATGCCTTATTCAGTTTTCCATCATCAACGGCTTCCGATGGTTCCGTGACCTGCCCGAGTGAGCGAATTTCTGCCAGACCCTTGCGCATCTCATATTTGAGTTGGACATCAGTCTCTTTTGAGAGCGCCTGGACAAGAGTTGCCTCACGCTGTGCCTCCCTTGAGCTCAAAAGGTCATTTAAAGCGATTCGCCTGACCTGGGGATCTGAATCCAGGATCGCCTTTGAAAATTCCTGCATGTCCTTGAAAATACCTCAGTTCTATTGTGTGGGCAAAGAGTCCTGTTAAGCGATCGTGGGAAATCTATAAAGGGGGGTATAATGGGTTGTGATTCTCTTATCTCAAAGGGGGAGCATTGGATAAAGCGGGCATCAGAAAGGGATTTTCATTTCTGGAAATCATTGTCGCCCTTGCAATTGTCTCGGCTGCATTCTTCCCCATATTCCAGTTAATGTCGGGAAACCTTCACCAACAAAATGTAGGCAAGAAGACGGCTTACGCAAACCTTGCTGCCAAAAGGATACTCGAACGGCTCTTGGAGAGAGTTCGTGAAAGCGGTACTCTGAAAGGGTTACAGAATTCCAAGGTTCGGGGACTTGTTGAGAAAGGTGATTTGAGAGTTTCCCCCCATTTCCAAGAATTTGATGGTTCTTTGGGCGGTATTTCCCTTCAGGACTATCCAAGTCTGCATCAGGAACTACTGTCCTATACCTGTGAAGTGCTGTTTCATTCAGTCCCTGATCAACAGGATAATGAGGATCTCAAACGTGTCGAGATCAGGGTTTCTTTCCAAGACATAAAGCAGAAATCCTCAAAGAATCAGACCTCTGCAAGTGTGGTCTTACATGCCTATTTATCACCCTATAGGGATTAGAACTATGAATTGTGGTAAAAGAAATTCTCAAAGAATTCAGAGGGGATTCACTTTCATCGAGATTATGGTTTCAGCCGGGCTTTGCGTGGTTGTTCTGGGTCTTCTCTTCCAGTCCCTATTCCAGGGCTCAAGAACCTCTACGCGTAAAATTGATGAATTGAGCGCACTCTCTCAGGCAAAGCGAGTGATCCGTGGACTGCATTTCTCGCTCAAAGGAGCCAAAAAGGTGTTAAAACCACTGAAAGGTGAGGTCTCTTCTCTGTGTGTAATTGAGAACAGCAGAAAGGAGATCATGATCTTTGGACTTGATGAGAAAAGTAATTTTTACCGATTAAAAGGTCCACAAAAGGAAATCCTGGCTCGTCTATCGCCGGGAGAATACGAGATTTCCCGATTCCGATTTCGCCGTCCTTTTGAGAAGGGCATTGAGTTTTATTTAAAATTGACCAGCCGGGATGGAGATCCATTCGTGGAGTTTTTTGATGCTTTTGCCCTGCCCTGAGAAAAACTGTCGCAGAGGGGGAGTCATACCCGCTGTTTCCCTGGGACTCGTGGTAGTCCTGGGCTTTGTTCTGGCCTGGAACTTCCTACTTCGCTCACAACGACAACAAGATGTACAAGTCGAGAGAGAGCTTCGTTCTTACTACATTGCCGAGTCTGGATTCCAATGGCTATTAGGAAAAATTCGCACATCCGATGAAGAAAAAATTCTGCATGACAAACCCTCCGGAATGAAAGACTTTTTCTATACAGAAAAGGGAGGGAGGGGATTTTTCGAGTTCCTGGTTTCAACCGAACCTGATTCCAAAGGAGTACAGAGTCTCAGAGCTATGATTCGGGGTCACTACGATCCACCCGAAGGGTTCAGGGCACGGGATACAAGCCTGATGATCACCTGGTTGGACATTAGTGGAGAAAAGGGAGAGAGAGTTGTATCCGTACGTCAGAAAATGAGTTTGGATTTCTATAAGATCAAAGCCCTCTTAAAGTCTCAGGAGTTTGAAACTTATGCGCGCAAGAAGGGAAACATAGCATCCGCGGACCAGTTGTTGAAGTCTTTCCAGGTCCTGATTTCCGGGAAACTGGAAGAGATAAATACCCAGGAAGGGACAAAGGCACTCTCTCTTCTTTCACAAATTACCAGCGAAATGGATGAAATCTTCTCAACGGCACGGAAGATAAAGACGGATACCCAGCTTATTGAGGATCGCCTGGAACAATTGGGAGAGGGGAATCAAAGCCAGGTGGCGAAGTTTATAGAGGGCCTCGATCCCCTGGGAATAGATCCTGCCAAATCTTTAGAGGAGGCTGAGAAGATTCTATCCAATGCTAATGAAAGGGAAATAGAAAACCTCTTATTTGAGAGATTCCTGGACGGCTTGAAGAGAAGTTTCACCGCTGACACAAAGATTGTATTACAGCCAGCAGACTCCGATGGAATCTTGGATCTAAGAAAACCAAGGGCAGTTCAAATCAAGGAATTGATAGGAATTATCAGTGCTCTGAAGGATCTGCATCCCAGGGAGGGAATCAATACCATTTTGAGACTCTTGAGTTCCCATCAACCGCGCATCATCCGCGGTAAGAAACCAGTGGCTCTGAGAGCTTTTCAAAAACATCATCTCGCACCCCTGGTCAAGAACCTTTCCCAACACGGCAAAAGCCCGGCCCAGGCCCGCTCCATTCCTATCAATCGACGCTTATCCTGGGATTTTCTCAACTCTGCACCATCCTTCGAAGATGAGTTTCTTGAAGATGCCGATGAGTTTTCTGCCTTTCCTGAGTGCGCCGAGATCGGCGGTGTACTGGGGGAAGATGGAGAATGCACCCTTTTGATGCCTGAGGATTCCACTTTGGAAGAACTTGCCTACCTATGTGAGGAAGAAGGAGGGGCTTTGTACGAAATTGAGGATGAGGAGGGGATCACTCTTGCTTGTGAATGGTGGGACGGATCCATGGTTGAGTATCAATTTCTCAACGACGGCGAGACCGAGCCCCTGGTTATAACCCAAGAACCGCTCTACATCGAGGATGACGGGGTAACCATTGAAGGACCTGCCCCGGACGAGATTCCGGTTGAGGTGGATGGAGTTGAGCCCATTCACATAGCGGTAGAGCCAGCCGAGATGGTACCCAAAGTAGATGACGGTGATCTTGACTCAGCAGCGGATATCTCGAACCTGGTGGCTGATAGCGTGATTGACAGTGCGGAGACTCAACTAAATGCGAGCATAAAGGACACTGATAACCAGATTACCGCTACAGCCCACGACGCAGAAACCCACGTTAATTCACTGATTCCCGATCATGATGGACCAACTGTGCCTGAAGATGATTGGAGCAACACCCCCGATCCTGACCAGAAGGATGGTGACAACAACCCAGGTGGGACTCAAATCGCGGATTTTCAGATGGCTCTCAAAGATCAATTGCTTCAGCACAAGGATGGTCCGATTAGCTCCAACTCACCCAGGTGGTTCGATAATCCTTTCCTTACCAGCCATGTATCTACACAGACCGTCGGATTTAATTATCGACTGGAGCAGCGTCTTGGAAGACCGCTCACACAAAATGAGATGGTAGAGGTAGCCAATGCCCTGGAGCAGCATCTAAAAGGAGGGGACAACAACCTGGCTCCCTCCGTCGTTGAACCCTCAGCAGATGGCACCTTTAATGGATTGGTAAATAATTTCAATGACGGCAGCACAGAATTGGATCATGGAGGGACTAAAACCCATGATGAGGCCGACCTGGGTCCTTCAAATTCCAATTTAAATCACTCTCTGGATACTGGCTGGATTCCCTTTCTTGAAGACAGTCCCCATTCCTCAACAAATTTCCAACCCTCTGAGGACACCCTCGGTCTCTTTGGAGCCAATGAAGAACCCGGAGAGGCAGAATGAAGCAATTCCTTCTTCTTCTCCTAACCACGCTCTCAGTCTCCGCAGAAGCCTTCTATGATGATTTCCATGAAAAGGATACCGCGCAGTCTTCCCTGGAATCGCAAAAAGCACAGACTCCTGAGACAAGCTCGATCCCAGTCAGGGTAAAAACCGATGACAGCCAAATTCCTATCCGTTTAAGCCAGATTAAGAATCCAGTTTTTGAACAAATGCAGATCGGGATAGGGCTAACCGCGGCGGACTTCCTACTTTTCTCAAATCAAGCCGAACTGAAACCTTTAATAGAGTGGTTGTCAGAACTAAGCCTGAGTACTCCTGAATTCCTGAAAGACGCCTTCCCAGGCCGGGAATTTACAAGCCTGAAAGCATTTCTCTCAGCATTTGATTCACAGGAAGCCACGGGAAACTCGAATAGAAAACTGATTCGCTCCCTGGGGCAAATGACCAGGGAGTTTGTAAAAAAGCTGCAAATGGATCATTCCCTGGTTGGTACGCGAATCAAAGACCGCGTTCAACGAATTCACTCCATAGGAAATAGGCCTGGTATTTGGAATATCCTTGGATTCAATCCTCCTAAAGAGGATCTGTCTCATTTTTTGGCATCCTCCGTGCCCCTGTTTTTTTGCCATGTTCTGCCAGAACTGCAAAGTGTATATTTATTCTTCGAGTTTGCTTCCAACAAAGGTGTCCAATCAGGATTGAGAACACTTTATCTACGCGGAGTTAACTCTCAAAGCAAGATTCTTTCCGACCTATCGAAGCCAACTCAAACTCTTCTCATTGAACTTGCTCAAAGTGGAGGATACCGACGATCCCTCCTCTTAAAACTCTATAAGCATCTCAAGATTTACCTCAGTCTTACTTCTGAGGTTCGGGCAACTTTGAATGAAATGGAAGAGCTGCTGGTGTCCCTCTCGCAAAATCTTGAACCACCGGTATTAGCCCAGGCTCCCCGATTACATCCTCATCTCCAAACCCTTTTGAATGACCGCCTGAAAGGGCCGCTGATGACTACTTTACTTCACTGTCTTCCAAAAGAAGAACATCAGAGAATTTCCGGCCAACTAGAAAGACGCGGACAGTTGCAAATCATTCAAGACCAGGTCATCCCGGTCAAGGCTGTGCGGGACATCTTTGCCAAAATTGGAGAACAAGAGCTTCTAGAACTGGGTAAAGTCCCGTCCTTCAAAGAATGGGAGGTCATTTTCCCAGAAGCCTATCATGAGGCAAGCCAGCGGGTGTTTCTTGCCTACATGGAATTTGCTGCGAAACTTTACTTCGAAGAGATGCCGGATCATACCCGTGAAGTGATGAGGGAATCTTTCCGTGAAAACACTCAAATCTCCACTTTTCTAAAAGCAGACCAACAAAGCTTAAACCTGAAACCAGGTGCCATAGATTTAATCAGAAAGAAATTTCCGGGAGCAGCAGATAGGACATTCAGAAATCAATATCACGAGCTTGGTAGAGCCCTCGTCAGATCTTTGGAACTGTTCCACACGCTCTACCTTGATCGTCGTATTTTGGGACTGGAAATTCCTATCACGAGGAAGAAGGAACTCCATAGAAAGCTCTCCCGCCCCCTCCATCTCTCTTCCACCGTTCACTTCTTAAATGAAGTTCAACTAAAAGAACTGGTAAAGATTACAGAATCCTTTGAGTATGTACGTCTTGAGAGGACCCCGCGAGGATTCTATTTCACCAACTCCGCACAGGAGGATGCTTACAGGAATTCATGGGAGAGTGAGCGCGATCTTCTATGGCAGAAATTGGGTTCGCTCATGCTCAAATCCCTCAAAGAGAAGGCCAGCAGTCTTTCAGAATTCTCCACCGAACAGCTGAAGAGATTTCTAATTAGCAGTAAGATTCTCGTGTTTCATTCTACAGTTTTAGAGATTTCCCAACGTCATTCTAAGAGGCTCAAAAGCCAGGGAGCCCTTGGTTGGAGAAAGCTTGCCGGGGCCTGCAAAGAGGCACTGGAACTGATCTCAACCCTCAGGCAGATCCAGGGAACTCCCTGAAATCACCATCATTCTTTGGGATCAGGGTCGTGGGTAGAAACTTTGTTCCTTTTTCTCTGTTTCTTGGTGTAGCCAGCCTCAGAGTTGTGCACCTGGGTTCCGGTGTTAAAACCGGCTTGCACACGTCCCTTGGGATTCGATGGGCTAACGCCTTGTTTCTTTGAGTCCTTCATAATTTGAGCCTATGGTTTTTGCTGGTACATGACAAGAGTCTTGGAACAATCAGAACAACTCGAATTTCCACTTTCATTATCGGGGATTCCCGAGTTCTTCCTTCACACTAGGATTGGATATTGATTGGCTCCAAAGGAAAAATCATGAACTTCATCCTACTTTTACTCATACTCGCAACAGCCCATAGTTACACCAATGAAACGGATAGCTCACGTCCTGGCTGGAAGGATGTGGAGCTAATCGGGGGCGAATTGGAAGACCCTGGTGATCTTCCCCAGGGTGATTATCCCACGAACGCTGTTCCCCCTGGGGAATCCCCAGAGCGTTCCAGACCATTGATTCTCTCTGGTCTTGATGGGCTGCCCTATCTGTCGCAAAATTCACACAGTACACCCGAATTGAAAGAGCTCATGTCCAAAGGTTGGGGATTCGCTGTGGATTTTTATCTTAAAAACGGTGTCTATCGAATGCCTACGGGACTGGTCGAGGATCTGGCTGAAATTGGTGTAGTTGTGGATTTTGACAGGAGTACAGCGGATATACGCTCTGAGATTGAAGAAAGATCCCGCAGGGAAAAAGAGGCACGCAACCAAGAAATTCAGAAACAGAGAGAAGAGGAGGCAAGGAAAGACAAGCAAGAAGACCAAAACAATGACGAGGACCAGGAAGAAGGAAATGGAAACTACAACGAGGATTCCGACAAGCAAGACAGTGACAAAGAAGAGGGGAAGGAAACGAATGACGGGTCCGAAAAGACCATAGAGCAGAAGTCAGAACCCGGCAAAACTAAAAAAGATCAGCCCGCAGAACCTGACAAGCAGAATCTTGATGAAATCATTAGCCAGCCCGATCCAAAGGATGAACCCAAACGATACCAGGTGATTGGAGGAGAAATGATCCCCATCACGAATCCCAAAACCATACCTAAAGAACATACTTATAGCCCCGACGTGAACGGCATCTGGTGGGATTCCTATATCCGTCCGAGGGTAAATCCGCTGCCCGAGGCTCAGATTGTCCTCCCGAATTCCGTAAAGGGATCACAAATAGCTAAACCGGGTACCTCTCCTTTTCCAAAGCCCCAGGTACAAACAAGGGCAACCTCCGTGGAGGATACCCTTGTGAATTGGAGTCAATAAATTGGTCTTATTTGTAGGAACTCTGGACCATATAGCGGGTAAAACCCTCTTTGTTGGAAATGGCAAAATTCAGAATCTTAAATAGCTTCCTGCCATTCCAGATATATTCTTTTCCCTTACCCTGCTTCCCGGGAAGCAATTTAAGATATTCTGTTCCCTGGAGATGACGCAGCCGGTAATAATCAGCTTTCAGATTCTCACCAAGGGAGATTTTCTGCGGAATTTCCCATTCATTGTAGGCATCGCTTTCATGAGTTAACGAAGCCTTACCCCTGAGAATTCCAAAACTGACAACAGACAATTTAGATACCTGTGTTTGTATTCTTCTCTTCACTTCGTCTTCGTCATTGTTTATCGAACTAAGGTGCTTGGAGCAGCGCCATAAGCTGCTCATGACGGGTCTGCAGGCATAACCAGCCCCTCTAAGCTTTTCAAGGTAGGCCTTGCCGTATTGGCTGGCTGAGTAAACCCGGATTACATCCAATACCTGTTCAACCGTAGCCTCCTTCGCGATGGGAGTGTAAGTTGAACCTTCAGGAACGGTGTCTGGAGAATCAGCAAATATGGACTGTGTGAAAAGGCAGGACACAAGCAGTGCCCACTTACAAAGCATAGATAGATTATTCATTTTGAGGTTCCTTTCCTAAAATCAAGCCCGCGATTATGCGAATCCATAGAAGTTCGTCAAGAGGGGATGGAAAATTCTGGTGACTTTTATCTGTTCCTATAGTTCTGAACAGGATTCTGAAACGAATCGCTTCATAGAATCACGGCCTTTCCCGAAAACTAAAAGGTGAGAGTCAGTGCCAGACACCATTCCCACTTCATGAATCAGTTATTTTTTATTTTCCTACTTCTATTTTTCCTTCCTTCTACGCCCCTGTTTTCATCCCCGGTGAACTCCTTGAAGGAAAGTGCCAGAAATGGAGACGCACAGGCCGCCTACGAATTAGGGCTCTACTATTCCGATGAAACTTCAGCCGAGCAGAATTGGGATTACGCGGTGTACTGGTTTTTCCATGCCTCTTTAAAGGGACATCAAAAATCCCAGGTGGCACTTTCACTATTGATGAAACAGGGACTGGGCTTACCCAAGAATGAAGAGGAGTCAAATCGCTGGCTTGAGAAAGCCGCAAATTCCGGATTTACTCCTGCCCAGGTGCGTGTAGCCGAGAACTTTGAAAGGGGTCATGGAACCCTTAGAGATGTTAAGAAGGCAATTGATTGGTACACCAGTGCGGCCGATCGAGGAGATCCAAACGCACAAACTACTCTCTGTCGATTCTATGAACTCGGGGAGGGGGTTGAAAAAGACCTTGGAACAGCGATGAAATTATGTCGAATCGCCGCCACAAATGGTTTTGCTCCGGCTCAATACCACCTGGGCAGATTATACCTTGAGAGGTTTCGAGACCCTGACGATTTCAAAATGGCAATTCACTGGCTACACCAATCCGCTGAGCAGGGATTCCTGGACGCACAGACACACCTGGCCACATTTTATCGGGAGGGTATTGGTGTTAAGCGGGATTACAATGTCGCCAAGCATCTCTTGACCGAAGCGGCCGGAAGCGGAAATGCCCGAGCGGCTTATGAATTGGGAAATCTGATCCTTGACTATGGCTCCCAGGATGCCCAAAGTTCCAAGGAGGCTTTCGACTGGCTTGAAATAGCCGCTGAAGGGGGTCATTCCAACGCTTCCAGGAAGCTGGCAGGTCTATACAAAAGAGGTGGGAGAGTGATGCAGAATCCAGTCCTGGCAGCCGATTGGCGCCGACATGGGGAGCAGCTAGAAACCTCAAATCCACTAACACCCACACCTGCAGCAATAGTCCGGGAACTCGGCCCCAGAGCCACACGCGCTCTCATCAAGAAAATGGAACCAGAACTAAAAACTGAAGATCAAGGCGCAGCGCTAAAAGCGGACTTGAAGTCTAATCTCAGCTCATACCAACAAGGTCAGCAGGTTCGAAAGCAAGTTCTTAAGGTGCTTTCCCTGCTAGATAACTTGAAGAAGAAGGGTGGATTCTTCGCACTACAAGCTTTTCGAAATCAAGCCGCTCTGGCCCGTACAAGTTTCCATACGGGACATGATGATCTTGGCTTACACATTCTTTCCCTGCTTGCACCAGAAATTGAAATCTATATCAGTCAAATCTCTTCTCAACTCGCCTCTAGAATGGAGATTCCTGAATCCAGTATGACGCCCATGGAAATGGAAAATCTGCATAGAATTTGGAAAGAGGATCTGGGTGTTTACAGAGATCAAGCCCTGAGCAGCCTGAGAGTCCTTCTGCAAATTTCGGAAATCTATCTAAACGCAGGCAGGTATAGAAGGGCATTGAGGATCGCCAAATCCTGCCGCCCTGTGCAAGAGAAGAGAATTCACAGAGTTTTTTGGGATGAGGAACACTATCTCAATCGGGTATCCAGAGAACTTCTTGGCCGTCCGCTGGAACCACCTGATTTCTTTGATGAAGTTGATATTCTTGTCGACAAGATCCTGGAAATCTACCCAGGTCCTATCACTAGTAGAAAATAGATAAAAGAAAGATCCTCAACGGGTGAGGATCCGGGTTTCTTCATCCCTTTGGATTTCCCAGTTCAAGGGAACAGTGATGCCATCGCTTCTTTCGAAGGTGATCTTAATGGGTAGTGGGGTCTTTCCAGCTCCGTTTAACTTCAAAAGAGGGCTGATCAGCATTTCCCTGCGGTCAAAATAGTCTTCTTCGAGAATCAATTTCGTGGATTGATTCTCTTTGATCCTGAGAACCCGATCGAAATCTCCCCGGGAATGAAGGGGAGCGTCTACCTTACCAGGCAAACTAAGCTGATAGCCTGTCTTACCGAAATAGGTCGGTCTTCCCAGGTTGGTGAAGGCAAGAAAAAACTCTGTTGCTGAAACAAAGAAAACCTCCGCCTGAACCTTTACCTTCGTGCCAAAGGATTGACGTACAGCTTCCTTTAGTCTCCACGCATCGAGAACCAGGGCTTCCCCAGGGACACCAAATCGAAAAAATCCCACACCTCGACCCCACTGAGATGGAGTATTTTCAATCGCGGTCAGATATTGGGCCACTGAAGACGGCGACAGAAAATTATATTTCACCCGGGAGCCTTTCCCAAAAGCCAGGTTTGAAAACTTCAGCTTTTCCTCAACCTCAAAAGTCAGAACCCGGTCTCTTGTACGGGTCAGCTTCAGTGGGCCTTTTGACTCGTTATAAGTCATTTGAGCCTTGGACAGTCGCGGGTTTTGGGTCACTGAGTCTGGTGAGATCAGCGCCCAGGACAGCCGCATTTTTCCAGACTCATCATAAACAATACAGTAGGAATAGGTAGGAAGGCCATAGATCACCGGTTTTCCGGCCTGATCATAGAGCTTGACCATTTTCTCAAGCCAATGGAGATCAGTTACCTTCAGCGGGGCGTTGGCAACTCTCGACCTTTGGAAGTCATAGAGCATGGGAACCAGCAAATCCACGTGGCTGGACAGCGCTTTGAATCCCTTCCTCTTAATCCAGGAGGACATAGGCGTAATCGAGATCAGGACTTTGGGAATCCCTTCCCTGAGCCTCTCTAGAAGCCTCCCGTAAACATCAAAATCAATTCCTACTCCTTCTAAATCAATCTGGATTCCCACCACCCTGGGATTTAAGCTGCGGTAGAGACTGAAGTCCTCGATGATCCGCTCAGAAATCCACTGGGTAGCCTTTGCTGGTCTGTCGTTCAGATATTTTCGTACAAAGGGATCCAAACCAGAGTTTCCGAAGGAATAAGCCAGGTGAATTTCTTGAAATGTCTTAAGATTTCTAAACTTCTTTAGAAATCCCGAAGATTTAGCCAGGGTAGAAAAACGGGGTTGGTTCAGTGGATAGGAAAAGTGGCCTGTACGATAGAAAACGCCCTTGATAGGAATCTTGGATAGAGCATTAAGACTAGACTGATCAAATTCGTGCCGCATGTGCCAGTGCCAGATATAATACTGGCTGGAAATGACGGTACCCAGGTTAACAAAAAATAGGAATAATATTGAAATTCTCATGTCTACCAAATTCCATGGATTAAGGAATAGAGATCTTATTGTTCCCTCGCTCAGGATTCAAGATCTAACCCATTGGAAAAGGACCTCAATTCTCTGGTTCTTCTTGTGGATTCCCTGTACCAGCTCAGTCTTTTCGTGGGATCTACGAGAAACAAGAGATATCTTCTTTGAGGCTGCAGATCTCGCTGGAATTGGTCACCCCATGCAAGCGAAGGTGGGAACAATCCACACTCACTTTCGAAGTTTTCTTCAGAAGAGACGCGAAATCTCAGCAAAGCAATCCATTGAAAAATGGACTCAAGAACTGGAGCTCAGACTTCAGAAACCCGAAATCGGTGATTCTCAAGGCGCACGGAGACTGGCTGAAATCTGTGCCCTGGTACTGGAAGGCCTGGATCCAAAAGAGGGCTCAGGTACTCATAAAGCCCATGTCTTGGAGGTTCTGGGAGCCAATGGTTTTGACTTAAGTAAGGGTGAAACCCAAGACCCAAAACAGTTGGCTGTCTCAGCATTTGTCTCGGTCTGGGAGCGCTTTTCCGCGACCCATGAGAATACTTCTCACTGGAGCAGCATCCTTGGCTTTTTGGGATATCTAGTCCTTTTTGGAATTGTCTTAAAGTATACCGTTAATTCGCAAAGGTAAATTTTTCACCCGTGGAAAATTCTTTGGAGAACATGGTACGGTTAGCGTATGCCACAGAAAGTTCTTATCATAGAAGATGAAGATTCCATTGCCTCTACTATCGAGCAGCTGCTTTCCATACGCTACAATGTTGATGTTTCCATTGCTTCTTGCGTAGCTGAAGCAGAAAAATTCTTGGAAGAATCACAATTTCGGGTGATTGTTGTAGATAACTTTCTACCGGATGGAGCTGGTTTCAAGATGGTTTGCGATATTGCGGATACTCAGAAATGGATTTATGATGCACACTTGATCTTTCTTAGTGGTGTCTACTATGTGGATATGATGCCAGAATTTGCAGAAAGTGTAGAAAAGTTTTCTAAACTCCATGTACGTAACAAGCCAATTACGGCTGAAACACTTTATGAGATGGTAGAGGACGCCTTAACCAGGCACCCATCTAAAACGGAGGGCTCCTGAAGGCTGGGGGCCGGATTTCATGCGTATTTTAATTGTCGATGATGAACCCTTTATCTGTGAGCTCTTGTCTGAGTTTTTAAAGTCCTACGGCGAGGTGGAAACTCTCGTTGACGGATCCCTGGCACTGGCCAAACTTGAGGAAGCCAGAACAGAGGAGAAGCCCTTCAGTCTTCTTTGCCTGGACCTCAACCTGTGTGGAGCGGATGGAATCGATATACTAAAGGAACTCCGCGAGCAAGAAGAGAAGTGGGGGGTCAAGCCCGGTGAAGAAGTTCAGGTGGTAATTATCACCAGCTCCTATGAGTCCAAGTACTTCTTTGAGGCTCATGAGGCTGGCTGCCAGGGATATCTGACCAAGCCGATTCTTCGTGAGGATTTGATCGGAAAGCTCGAAGAGTTAAAGCTAATTGAACCCCAGAATTAAATCCAGTTACCCCCATGAGCAAAACCGTTGTTGTATTTGGAAGCTCTTCGCTGTCTCCTACTGATCCCATCTACCAGGAAGGTGTATTACTCGGAGCCATGCTGGCCAGGCAAGGCTGGAAAGTACTCTCTGGCGGATATTTTGGAATCATGGGTGCTGTTTCGCTGGGAGCCAGTGAAGAAGAGGGGGAGGCACTGGGAGTCACCAGTGAAACCTTTACCTTTCGTGACGGTCCCAATCCCTGGCTAACCAGGGAAATTCCCGCAAAAAATACTGTGGATCGACTCAAAATCCTCATCGATATGGCTGATGCAGCCGTTGCCATGCCTGGAAATGTGGGAACTTTTAATGAGATTATGATGGTCCTGACCTTGTGGAAATGCGGGGAAACGGACTTGCCTCTAATCCTTTGGAAAGACCCTTTTGAGTCTGCACTGAAGGGGCTAGTCGAGAAAGAGCTTGTACCGCTGGAGGGTTTTTCAAGTGCCATCTTCGTTGAGAACTCCGTCCAGACTATGGAAGCTCTTAAGAAAGTTCTTTTTTTTCAAGAAACTCTGCGATAAACTTGGGCCTCTAAGGAACGGATGAGCCCTTTTGGGCAGGGATTGGCGATGTCTGTGAAACGATTTCAGGTTCGTGATGATGAAGGGAAGCTGTGCAGCTCAAAGTGCTGGGTAAGCCAGACGGTGGGTGGTTACAGAATTGGCATCGAAATTCTATCTAAAAGAGAACGTTTCGAAGGGTTTTCTGACGCAAGCCATGAACAGATCGCATGGTACGATGTAAAAACCCAGATCCAGGCAATGGGCTACCGTATCGTGGAAGATTTTCACGAGTATTAAGTTTAATTGTCCCTTGATCTCTACCAGGCGGTTCCTTTGATATTGAGGGCTAAAAGTCCCTTCTTTAAAACCTGGACAAGGATGCCATGGGAACACAGACCGTTCTTCAGCTAACAAATACGCTGAGCAATTCCAAAGAAATATTCAAGCCTTTAGAGCAAGGTAAGATCGGTATTTACGCTTGTGGAGTCACAGTATACGATCAATGCCATCTTGGCCACGCCATGCAGGCCATTCTCTTTGATACCTTTGTTCGGTACCTCAGGTATCGAGGTTTTGATGTGACTTATGTGAGAAACTATACCGATGTGGATGACAAGATCATTGATAGGGCTTGTGAATTGGGAATCTCTCCCCTGGAGCTTTCCCGTGAGATGATTGAGCATTCAAAGGCGGATATGGCCTTAATTGGAGTGGAACCCGCGGACTATGAACCCAAGGTTTCTGATTATATTCCTGAGATCCAAGCCTACATTCAAGAGCTGATCGACAACGATTACGCCTATGTAACGCAAAACGGCGAGGTCTATTTCAGGGTATTGAAGAAGACGGATTACGGAAAACTGTCGAATCAAAGGCCAAAGGAACTGTTGGTGGGTCACCGCATTGATTCGGAAGAATCCAAGCAAGATCCGCTAGACTTTGCCCTATGGAAGAAGGATACCACCGAAGGAGCATCATGGGATTCTCCGTGGGCGAAGGGCAGACCTGGATGGCACATCGAATGTTCCGTTCTCTCAACACAAATTCTGGGAAGTTGCTTTGATATTCATGGAGGAGGGAGAGATCTTGTTTTCCCCCATCATGAGAATGAAATTGCTCAATCTGAGGCCCACTCGGAAGGTAATTACGCAAATTACTGGATGCACAGCGGCCTTATGACTCTGGAACATCAAAAGATGTCTAAGTCGATTGGAAATCTCATTTCTATTAAAGACGCCATTGAGAGGTACGATCCGGAGGTCATTCGATGGAACATTTTTCAGGTTCATTATTCCTCTGATCTAAATTTTCATCACCA
Organism: uncultured bacterium; assembly: GCA_964539825.1. Classification (GTDB taxonomy): domain Bacteria; phylum Muiribacteriota; class UBA6191; order UBA6191; family UBA6191; genus CAZIKF01. The sequence continues at coordinate 21,435 of CAZIKF010000033.1, read as the reverse complement.
GGGCTTCACTTTGGGGATGCGTAAACTCTACTATGCTTATCAAACCTTGAGCCGGGCACAGCAATTCCTGTCCTCCGGACCCATAGGATTAGAAAAAGTGCCCGAGAATTATTCTCAAGAATCTTATAGATCTGAGATCATTGGAAATCTGGATGATGATTTTCAGATTCCAAGGGCAATTGTAGTATTTAACCGAATGTTCCAGGACCTGAATGAGCTGGTCACAGGTAAAGGAATGAAAGCCCCTGCTAAACGTGCTGCAATTGAAGGAATTCTCCAGGTAATCGGTGAGTTTGGAAAGATTCTTGGACTGTTTCAAAGGAAACCCTCCGAATTCTTCGAGCAGGTGCATGGAAAATATTTGAATCTAAAAAAATTAGAGGTATCACAGATAGAGAAGCATTTGGAAAATAGAACCGACCTGCGCTCAAAGCGAGCGTTTGAAGAGGCTGATCACATCCGTGATGAGCTTCTATCTCAGGGAATTCAAATTCTGGATACTCCCGAGGGAACCCAATGGGAACTAACCGAAGCGGCTCTTGAGGAATTAGTGAGATGATCAGCAGAAAGTAAAAGGTACATACAGAAATGAAAATCGAAGTCTCCCATCTCATAATTGTAGCTCAGACAATCATTATTCTCGTTCTACTGTTCAAAGATAATTTTCTAGACTGGCGTAGGCTGCGGAAAATTAAGAAATCAGGAGATTACGGGGAACGCCTTGTGAGCGAGTATCTCGATAATCTCGAAGAGGTTTTTCATATCTACCATGGAGTCAAAGGTCGCGTGGACAAGCAGCACTTTGAAATCGACCATCTATTGCTGGTCCACCAGGGTGTAATCCTCATCGAGACAAAAAACATTCGAGGTACGGTCATCGCCAAGCGAAATTCATGGTGTCAGATTAAAAAATCCGAGTCAGGCAAGACCTATGAGAGAGATTTTCGCAGTCCTATCAATCAAATTGACAGAACCAGTCGAATTTTTGAGTCTTTCTTGCAGTCTAAAGGGATTAAGACCAGGGTTTGTCCCATGGTTGTTTTTTCCGTCAGGGATGTAGAACTCAAGCTTCCCCAGCAAAAGCACCCGGTGATTCACCTCTACGACCTTGAGAATACCATTCAGCAGGTTTCCAGAGATGTGCCGCTGACTACCAGGCAGCTTAGAAAGCTAAAAGAGGTTATTGACGAAGAATACCTTTAAAAAGGTACATAGACTCTAGCGGACTCGAACCGCTGACCTCTACGATGTCAACGTAGCGCTCTAACCAGCTGAGCTAAGAGTCTAAGTATCAATCTTGGATTAAGAGCGCAAGTCTACCATCTTGGATCTCAGAAATTCACGAACTTTTCTACGGTCACCATAAGATCGGCGATCTCCATGAATTTCACAACTCTACCTACATGGATGTCTTTTCGAATCTTATACTCGGAAACAGAAGTCTCACTGATCCAAATTTCAACACCGGCTTCTTCAAGCTTTGTAAGAGCTTCGAGGCTTTCCACGGGAGTATCATTAGTTGCCAGGTAAACTCCGGAGTCCAAAAGGATGATATAGCGAGGCTTGACCATAGACTCTGCAAAGGTTACCAGAAGATGTTCCATGAGCAGAGAACCAGCCTCGCCCTGTCCCCATTTACATGAGGTCAGGCAAAGGGCAAGATCCTTCAGTTCCGGTGTAACATTTCCCTTTTCGTCATACTTTAGATTATGTTCGGACATCTGGATGAAATAACCGGCTTCGTCTTCATCGGGAGAAATCAGGTCAGTCTCTTCAGAATCCGTTAATGGTTTCTTAGGCATGATTCTATTGTACTAGATAGGATTGGTTTTATCCTATTTACAACAATTCAAAATGAATCAAAGGACTCAGTCAAAAAGCGGCATTTCGTGAACGAAATAGGGATCAAATACCAATCCCAATGCCTTATTAAAGGCTTTCATTCTCGCCTTCTTTGGCCTCTCCATCCAAGCAAGAAGCATATTTTCCAGGTGCCTACCCTTTATTGAGTTGGCCCAGACTTCCCGATTGGTCTCATTGTCCACTACACGAGCGGAAATTCGAGCTTCACCGATGTCTCGATTTCTAGCCGTTACTGGCCAGATGAAAAAGGGCTTCACGGCCTGGGGACGGTTTTTCACCGAATGGATGGTAAGATGAATGCGAATATCAGCTTCATCTTTATCTGATGTGTGCCTGTATCCATAACGCGCAAATTCATCTTCAATGAATTTTTTCACAGGCTCAATAAAAGTCTCTTCTGCCCAGATATCATCGACGTAATAAGTACGCATATCCTTTAGCAACGCATAGGGTAGAGCGTATACCGGAAGTATGGTTCCCAGAATCAAAATGAAGTGTAATATTCCTTTTTTCATGAATTTCCTTCGATACGGTGTATCCACTAAGAAGGACCCCTTTGAGAAAGAATTCGGCTGAAAGGCCTTGATACTTTACCTATGGATGAACTCTTTGCTCAAAAACTGAGGCAAAAACCTGTCTTGAAAAATCCTGGACCATTTTAGCGCTCACATTCTGTACTGAATCTACATAGGAATCGAGAAATGAGGCATCGATGTTCCTCGCAAGATAAGCTCCAGCCATGGAAGCCCTTCCAGCCAAAGTTTCCCGGGCAAAGGAAAACCTGGAAATGACAAGATTCTTTGCTTTCTCAAGTTCCTTCTCATCCACCAATTCCTCTTTAATTTCTGTGATTAAAGTCTCAAAATCCTTGCTAGCATCGTCGAGACGAGCTGGATCAGTTCCAAGAAACGAATAGATTATGCCGTAGGGGAGGTAGGGAATGTATCGGGAACCCACTTCATATCCATAGCTCTTCTCATCCCGCAGAACCCGGAAAAACCGGCTGGACATACCACCTCCAAGGATCTCATTCGTAACCTGCGCGGTAAAGAATCCGCTATCTCTGAAGCCCGGTGCCGGATAGGTGCGGATGAGATAAGCCTGTTCTTTGGTATTTTGTACACTATCTGTTGTTCCCAGCCTGGGAGACTGAAAGGCTTCTGGAATCTTGGAGTCTTCGAATCCCACCTGTAGGGCTCCAAAATTTCGATTGAGAGATTCATGAGTCTTTTGAATGACTTCCTGGAGAGGAAAGGGACCGGATATTGTTAACAGGAGATTTCCCGCACTATAGAGTACCGCGTATAACTCCTCCATATCTCTACGAGTGATCGTACTCACAGACTTTTCAGAGCCAACAAACGGAATTCCATAAGGATGGGATTGGAAATAATTTTTCATCATGTGATGATGACAAAAAGCAGAAAGAAAATCGGGCAGAGATTTAATCTCCAATAGAATGGAGTCCCGGCTTTTGCTGATCTCACGATCGGGAAAGGAAGCTTGTGTAAAGAAACTTGAAAAGATCTGAAAGGCCTCCCAGAATGCACTTGTCGGAGCCATCAGGCTGTTGCGGTAAAGATCCTTTCGGGTTGAGGAATCGGAACAAACCGTGCTGTAACGACCACCGAGTTGATCCATGGTTTTCATAATCTGCTCCGCTGAAAGAAGAGCCGTTCCTCTGCTAATGAGTTTTTGCATGAGATACGCTGTTCCAGGAGGAAATCTGAACAGGGACTCGGAGAGATTTTTCACCAGAAGATCAGCGGAACAAAGGGAAGCGTCAGGGTCATAGCAGTAAAGCACCTCAAGACCTGAATCAAACTTAACCAGGGTTTGATTCTCCCGAATGGTTTCAATTCTATGTTCGCTGCCATGGTGACTCACTTCTTCCACGCGATAAGCCGTCTCCTCTTTTTCCTCGGGAAGCATTTGAGTAATCGACGGCTCTTCGGTCAGGTACTTTTCTATCACCCGTACGATATCCTCCAAAGTGACATGACTCACCCAATCCCTATACTCCGTGCAATAAGAAAGCTGCTTTAAGGAGGAGTAATATCCCAGGCTCTGAGCCTTTTCACTCATTTTCTGCCATCGAAAATCAGCCTGGGTCAGTTCATACTCCCTGGCGGTATGAAGTTCTTCCCGTGTTACATAAAATTTCCGGAGTCGATCCAGGGCTGTTTCCATGGCTTCATGATAGGCCCCCCATTGATCGTCCTTGACCTGTGACTGGATCACAATTGGGCCCTGCTCTACTGAGGTATGAACTCCGAAGGAGATCGATTCTACCAGGCTCAAATCTTCCTTGAAGGATTTATTCCAGCGAGAGCTGCGGCTATCGGTAAGAATAGCGGCTAGCATATCCAGCGCGAGGATGTCCTGGATTTGATCTGACGTAGGACCCAAGAATCCATAGGATGAATAATTTCTCTGTGTCCTGGCATAAAAAAGTTCTCTTCCGGGGGTATGTACGATCCGTTGAGTCTCTTTGGCCTGGTACCCCTCATCGCGGGCAATAGATGCAAAGTTTGCATCTATCAATTCCCGTGCTTTCTCCACTGGAAAATTTCCGGCCAGAACAAGGGTCATATTTGCCGGATGGTAATGAGTCTGAAAGTAATTCTGAATGGTTTCTCTGCCGACCGAAGCGATGATCTCTTCAAAACCAAGAACCCTCTGGGCATAGGGATGCCCCTCAAAGAGCCTTTCCATAGTTTTATAATAAAATTTATGTCCCGGGCTGTCGTTAGCGCGATGAATCTCAGCGATCACCACATCGCGTTCTTTGTTAATTTCTTCTAGATCGAAAGCTGGGTGAAGCAGCATTTCTGTCTGAATATCAAACATTTCCTCAAAGTGATCATTCACCCCGACCGTGTAATAAAAGGTGTAATCCTTTGAGGTCGCCGCGTTATTGAAGGCCCCAATTTCATTAAGCCTTCTATCGATCACACCAGCTCCATACTTCTCTGTCCCCTTGAAGAATAGATGCTCCAGAAAATGGGAGATCCCCCTGGTTTCAGGGTTTTCAAAGCGTGCACCCACGCGATACCAGATCTGGTAGGTCACCAGGTTATGGGCTTCTTCGGGCAGAAGAAGTACCTGGAGGCCATTATGTAGTTTATAGGACTCTAGTTTTTCAAAATGATTCATAGTTCCACCGTCATGTCGAAGTTTTCATGAAAGTATTCCGAAAGGCTTTTCAGGGCAAAGTCGAGAGACTCAGCTACGAAAAGGCGCGGTTGCTGAATGGTTGGATCGTAGTCTGTATTGCACATGGTTTCGATGTCAAATTCACTATGTTGGAGCAGATCTTTATTCAAGCAACGCTTTAAATCCGCGATTGAGGATAGATTTCCAGCTCCATAGGTCTTAAGGATCCCATCTTCGTAGCAGAGGCCATACTCAACAGTGAACCAATAAAGGTTTTCCAGCCGTTTGATGTACTTATCCTCAATCTGTACTGCAGCTTTAGCAAATTCCACATATGGCTGCGCTATTTTGGGAGCCATTAAGAGCGGGACATGTCCAATTACATCATGACAAATATCAGGTTCGGGGGTGAAGTCCGGCTGGGAATGGTGCCTTATATACTGAGTACAATAAAATTCTCTTTGCTGTAAGGACGAAAAGAAGTGTTTGGAAGAAACCAGTCCGCTAACGGGTACAACTCTCCAACCCGTACGTGGTTCCAATCTCATGTTCACATGTTCCAGGGTGGGAATCCGATCTGCTTCAAGTTCGAGCGCTCTCAAACCCTCGTATACATCACTCACCGCGTGATCTTTATAAAGGTCCAGAATCGTCGTGTATAGAAATTTCCATAGGTTGTGCTGATGCTGCGTATAAGCGATCACGGGAATGGGGGGATTTTTTCCGGCGACACGATCATCGAGATACTGTTCAGCGATCGCCGCTATTTTTTTGCGTTGCAGAACGTACCTGGAATCTCGAAATCCAGGATGATCCTGATCGAGGTCTACAAGAAAATCCTTATCCATGAATTATGGTTCAAACCAGGAACTGCTCTGCTATGACCGCTTCCCTATAGATAGAAAGCTGGGAATCCAAGTCTCCTAATTTATCATAACACTCGGCCAGTCTGGTCAATAGTAAGGAATGCAGGGAAAAATCCCTTGATTTCAAGCTATTACTGAGACCCTCTCTTAGCTGTTTACAGGCCTGGGAATAGTTCTCATTCTCGATCTCACCAAGGGCACTTACATAAGCTCCCAATACTGGAAATCTACTCGAATCTACATCGGGAATTGTTGCCTGTTCCGTTGCTGTTAAATAGGAAAGTAGTTTCTGTAACTCACCAAGCCAACAGGGGTCAAAGACTTTTTCATACCTTTGAATTGATTCGGGCTCCAGTGTCTCTCCGGATTTGATTCGTTCAAAACATGCGGAGACGAAAAATTCCTTTTCATGGGGAATCAAATCGGGCTCTAGATACAAACGTGAATAGAGAGGTATCTCCTCGTTTTTCTTAAACAGGGGTAGAAGCAAAGGACCCAATTCTGCTTTTTCTTTAGGTTCCAAATCCACAAAATATTGTCGAAACTCATCGGCTTGCTGCTCACTGAATGATTTTGCCAGGCCGAGAAATTCAAGAGATGACTGAAGGCGCAGCTTGCATTCTTGAGAATAATCCTCATGGAGCGAAGCCTCGGCAAGGTCCTCGAGTGTGGATAGTGTGAGGGTAATACGGTAAGTAGTAATCAGCTGGTTTAAAGTGTCTTCACAAGCAATACCCTTTCCTTCAATTTCCTTAACAATCAGCCGGTGGGACAAGTTTTCTTCCAAAAGGACCTCGTAAGCCTCGTCATAGCAAGAGGCATACTGCTCCGAAAATTTCTCCTGAAGATCTGTGCAGTATTGGAAATGGGAAAAGCAAAGCCGCTCACCCTCGGTGCAGAAGATTTCTCCCAGCAGCCTCTGTCGGGAAAGATGCTGAAAATAATCCTCCAGTTTAGGATTCTGCTTATGCTGCAAGCCGCTGGGAAAATGAGCCAGGAAAACACAAAGTCCTCTCAGTCCTTCGTCGGTGGAACACTGGGTTAGGAGCCAGAGACGCTTTTGCTCCAGAGCCCAGGACATGAATGAACTCTCATTGAGAGCTTCGTCAATTCCGTAGAGATCGCAATAAGACTGTTCAAGAGCACGATCGATCGTGCGCATTTCCAAATATTGATTTGCCTTGAAGAAAAAATCGGCGCCGTAATCCTTAAGAATTGACTCCTTTCCCGGCTCAGTTGTACTTAGACCCAGGATGAAATAGACCTGTTCCGGTTTCCATTCGATCACATTTTTTAGAAGTGAGCGGGATTCTGAACCCAGGTTTTCAACCTGGTCATAAATTATGAGAATTTTTTCATCTACTGTTTGCTGGATGCACTTGAGAATTTTTAAGAAAAGAAATCCTGATTCAAGAAAGGGGGAATCATAGGACTGACACCATTCCTGAATAGAAAATTTTGGATCAAATATCTCCCGTACGCGCCGAATACTTTCTTGTAATTGGGTGGAATTAAGAGACTCCAATAAGATTTCTATGGTTTCAAAGAGAAAAGTCTGTGCTGGAGCAAGAGGATCCCTGATGGTCAGCGTTAAGCAAAGGTCTGTATCCGATGTGCGAACAGCCCGAACTTTTTTCAGGAAATAGGACTTCCCGGTCCCATTCGGCCCGTGAAGAACCAGGTTTCGACCGGAGTCGCTGGCTAAAAACTGAGTAAGTGAAAGGAGTTCTTCGTCTCTACCGAGGAGCTCCATAAAGTTGCCTCAAGACACCAAAAATAAGGGTCCATTCTATCATGAGTTGATGCTGTAATAACTAAGGAATTGATTCTTCGCCTATGAAATGGATTCCATTCCTGTTGGATTCCTTTTAGGTTCGGGATAGAATGGGCGCTGACGATGAATCGAGACTTTGCAGAATTATTAACTCAGAAGAAAATTTTGGTCATTGGAGACCTGATGCTGGATCGTTATGTTCGCGGTGCGGTACAGCGAATTTCTCCAGAAGCACCCGTTCCCGTGGTGGAAGTCCTGGAAGAATCGTCACTTTTGGGTGGTGCGGCAAATGTCGCCAATAACCTATCCTCAATTGGAGTTCAAACCTTTGTCATGGCCGTAATAGGTAGTGATGAAGGTGGTCAGAGACTACTGGCTCTGCTTGAGGAAAAGGGAGTGGAAACCGAGTTCATTGAATGCTCCCCTTTAAGAACAACAACCATTAAAACAAGGATTGTCGCTGGACAACAGCAGATTGTTCGTGTGGATCGTGAGCGGCGTACTTCACTTCAGTATGGAGAAATGGAGATCCTGCTCAGAAATTTGGAGAAGCATTGGAGTGATTTCGATGCAATCATCCTAAGCGACTATGGAAAGGGACTTCTCACCGAACCTTTTCTTGATGAAATTCGGGAACTTAATAGAAAAACTCCTAAGATTATTACAGTTGACCCCAAGGATCGAACCTTTCAAAAATATCGTCAATTCTCCGTCTGTACACCTAATGAACAAGAGGCTGAACAGGCCTTGGGAACAGACCTGCATGATCGTGAAGTACTTTTTCAAAAGGGACAGGAATTAAAGAATCGACTTGGATTCGAATCTTTGTTAATCACTCTTGGAAATAAGGGAATGGTCTTGTTTACTGATGATAAACCAATTTTGATCCAAACCCAGGCGCGTGAGGTTTTCGATGTCACCGGAGCCGGTGATACCGTAATCGCGGTCTTGAGCGCGGCACTTGCATGCGGTCTTGATTACCAACAATCGGCTGGATTAGCCAATAAGGCTGCCGGAGTGGTAGTTGGTAAGCTTGGTGTAGCAACCGTTGAAGGAAAAGATTTGGAATGGATGTACAACCAATCAAGCTAGGAACAAGAGGTTCAAAACTTGCGTTAGCACAAGCACAGCATGTGAAAACCTTGCTAGAAGAGACACAAAAAAGACCTGTTGAGATCATAGTGATTGAGACAAGTGGTGATCGAGATCTTGACTCACCCTTACCAGAAATTGGAGGTAAGGGTGTATTTACCCAAGAACTCGAAGAGAAACTGCTCAACAAGGAGATTGACGGTGCGGTCCATAGTTTGAAGGATCTCCCCACCGAGCTCCCGGATGATTTAACAATTGGTGCCTGTCTACACCGAGATACCAGTGCGGACGCATTGGTTTTTCCAGCTGAAGCAAGTTTTGGAATGCTGGAGGAATTGCCCAGAGGATTTCGAATCGGCACTTCCGCGGTACGGCGTAAAGCCCTTATTACCCATTACAATAGCAATCTGCAACCGGTGGAGCTGAGAGGAAATATTGATACTCGAGTAAACAAGCTTCTGGATGGGCAATGTGATGCCCTTTGCTTGTCGCTGGCAGGATTACAGAGACTCGGTTTCGATCAAGATGCCAGAATCCGTATTTTGGCATTGCCTGAACGCTATTTTCTCCCAGCCGTAGCGCAGGGTTGTGTTGCCGTGGAATGTAAAAATCAGAAGGATATCTTGAAAATTTTCAAGAAAATCGAAGACCCTACCACCGAGGTATGTGTACGGATGGAACGGGAGTTGTTGAGCGGACTTGGAGGAGGCTGCAGTGTCCCCCTTGGTGTTCATAGTGAAGTTGAAACCGGTGAATTTATTCTCAATGGAATCCTCTTCAGCGATGATTGCAGCGATTTTGTAACCCTCTCAGGCTCTACCAGAGATCTTAGTGACCGGGACTTTATTCCAAACCTGATCTATGAGATCAGGGAAAGAGGAAAAGGGCATCTTCTTGGAGAAAAGACCTGATCATCTGAACGTTCTGGTACTGCGCGATAAGCAAGGTGCGAAAACTACACTCCAGTCTTTAAGGCAGCGGGGCCTAAATCCCAGATCTTTTCCGCTTGTTTCATATTGCCCAAACTGCGATCCTGAAACTCTCAAACGTGTCATAGAACACAATAAACCCGGTGGTTTATTTCTTAGCTCCCAAAGAGCATGCGATTTCTTCCTGCAGCTATGGGAACGGATCGAAGATCTCCCTGAATGGGACCCCGACTGCTTTGTGGTAGGTGACAAAGCCCTGGAGATTCTTCAGCGGCGGGATTTCAGGGTGGTTAGAAAATTTGGCCAGTTTCGTGAAATGCTGTCGCTGGATAAAGAGCTCCATTCCCAGAAATTGATTTTATATCCCTGCTCAAGTGAGGTAAATCATGGCGAAATTTCTCAAGCAGGCAAGCTGGGATGGTTATTTCAAACACTTGAAATCTACAAAGTTGAGTTTGACACTACCAATCAGGAGCTGGAAACTCTCTTGAGGCCTGAAGTCAGTGTACTCGTGTATTCCTCCTCACAGGCCCGCGCTCTATCGATGTACTCCTCCAGAAATGTTAAAGTTTTCTGCCTGGGTGAGCGCACTGCCCAAACCTTGCACAGTCTTGGATTTACACAAATTTATGTGAGTAAGACCCCTGAGGAAACAGCTTTACTGGACCTGTTGGAAGAAAATTTGCTAAATAGAAAGAGTAAAGGAAGTTCACTATGAATCATTCAGTTCGCCTGAGAAGGCTAAGATATAATTCTATCCTGCGAGATTGCCTTCAAGAAAACCAGGTCGGAGTCCAAGATCTTGTTCTTCCGTTATTCATACACGAAAGGGAAGAATCCCTGGCTATTCCTTCCATGCCGGGTCATAGCAGACTAAGTATTGAAGATCTGAAAACAGACGTTGACGGCTTGCTTAGAAAAGGAATGAACAAGGTCCTTCTATTTGGAATAGTCGAGCAAAAGGATGCCCAGGGTTCAGCGTCCTGGAATCCCGAGGGAATCGTTCAAAAGGCTATCACCCAACTGCGTGAGAGTTTTGGAAAGGATCTCTTCGTCATTGCTGACCTTTGTTTTTGTGAATATACAGATCATGGTCATTGCGGCCCCCTGGTGGAGGAAACCGTTGATAATGACCAAACTCTGCTTCTCTCAGGGAACCTGGCTCTATCCTACGCCCATGCGGGTGTAGACATGGTTGCTCCCTCTGGAATGATGGATGGAATTGTTTACGCTTTGAGATCCGCCCTTGATGAAAATGGTTTCAACCAACTGCCAATTATGGGATATTCGGCAAAGTTTTCCTCTTCCTTCTATGGTCCCTTTCGAGATGCTGCCGGCTCCAGCCCCTCCTTTGGGGATCGGCGTTCCTACCAGATGAATCCCGCTAACTTAAGAGAAGCTCTAAGGGAAGTTCAAATTGATATCGAAGAGGGAGTAGATATAGTGATGGTAAAGCCGGCACTGGCCTACCTCGACGTGATTCGAGAGGTTCGCAACCGATGGGACCTCCCCGTGGCGGCCTACAATGTATCCGGGGAATATTCAATGGTGAAGGCTGCTGCCCAGAGAGGATGGATTGATGAAAAAGCAGTAGCTCTGGAGTCTCTCCTTTCCATGAAAAGGGCCGGATCGGACCTGATTTTGAGTTACTGGGCAAGGGATTTTGTCCAGTGGTGAATCCGTTAAAAAAGGGATGGCTATTTTTAGCGGCGATGGTCCTTTGGATCTCCAGCCCAGTTCAATCCGCAAGCATAAACAGCACCAGCCTGAGCACTTCAGTCTCCCTTGCCGGAATATGGACCTTTAAGGAAACCTTATCCAACGGCGAATTGGATTTCTACGAGGGTAGCGTTTCAAGCTCCCCAGCCAGGGTTTTTCAGGGAACCAAGCCTTTTTTTCCCTCGGTGGTCCCCCGTGCTCTGGATCTTTTTCGCTCCTTTACAGAGGTCTTTTTACGAAAAGCTCCTATTCTATGGGAAAAATTCGAAACAGATCCTCAGTCCATAACGTCTCATCTACCTCGTCAGTTCACGATCGTAGGAACCGCCCGCAAGGCAAGAGCGAGTATCTTTCCACTTTTACACGAAGGGAAGGCGCAAAGACTCCTGGTCTTTTGCTTCGTAAAGGACAGAATTCCCTATTACCTTCTGTGGAGATTGCCCCACTCCATTGATGACAAGGCCGCCTATGAAACTAGTGCAAGTTTATTCCAGCTTGATCAGTAGCAGCAAAGTATTGCAATTAACCTTTTATGGAGGATTAACATGGAAACAATAAAATTTGAGATTTCTGACGGCATCGGTGTTTTAACTTTTGCCCGCGAAAAAGTTTTGAATGCGCTCAATAAGACACTACTCGAAGAGGGTACTTCACTCCTACAGGAACAAGCTGGAAATCCAGATTTGCGAGTGTTAGTTCTAACGGGAGCGGGTGAGAAATCCTTTGTTGCCGGTGCAGATATTGGAGAGCTCAGGGAAGGAGCACCTGCCAAAGGACGAGAACTAGCCCATTTTGGACAGCAGTTTATGGATCTTATCGACCAGTTTCCTGTTCCCGTCATCGCGGCTGTCAATGGATTTGCTCTCGGTGGCGGATTGGAAGTAGCCCTTGCTTGTGATTTTCGCTATGCCTCTACCAACGCGAGATTAGGCCTTCCAGAAGTAAGTCTCGGTCTCATTCCCGGGTATGGAGGAACTCAAAGATTGTTTAGATTGATTGGGGAAGGTCTGGCTAAAGAATTGATCTTCAGTGGAGATATGGTTAGCGCCCAAGATGCATGTGAGATTGGCCTGGTGAATAAAGTGTTTGAACCAGACCAGCTCATGATTCATGTTCTTAAAATAGCTAGTACCATAGCCGGGAGAGGACCCCTTGCGGTACAAAGCGCAAAAAGAGCGATTAATCTTGGCAGGAACCTGGATTTGGCCTCGGGCCTGGTAGTAGAAGCTTGTGAATTTTCGCGAATCTGCTCATCTTCGGATATGAAAGAGGGGACCTCAGCATTTTTGGAAAAACGCACACCCAGTTTTCAGGGTGAATGAGGACTCATCACCTGGAATAGGGGTCTTTTGATTACAACTAAACTAGATCGCGCAGAAACAAAAAGCCTCTGTGCACTGGATATACGATCCCTCTCACGCTGGTCGTTTCATCTGCTGCATCCCGGTGGCATTCAGAGCTGGAAGTCGGAGCAGATTTCCGCACTTCCTGCGTTTCTGATCCCATTCCTGCCTGAAAAGATCTTTTCCAAGCTTAGTTTCAGCGCTATATCAGGCTTAACCGCCTCTCAAGTATCCTGCCTTCCCCCAGATTTTTTAAGTTGGGTACGAAAAGGGTTCCTGGGATACCTCAATACAACAGCTCTAAATAGTCTAAATGATGCCCAGGTTTCAAAACTACCCGCTGAGGCATTCTCAACCTTAAAAAGAGGATCGCTCGCCAAACTTAGGGCAAGCGCTCTGAGGGGACTGGCCATGAAGCAGGCAGTTGAAATTCCTGCTCAGGCATTTTGTGTACTAACCAAGCTTCACCTTGCGAATATTCCCCTTGAAGTCTTCAGATCACTTGGCGAAGATCAACTTGAAAACATACCCGCCCGCTCCTTTAAAAGCCTGGATGAACGACACTTCAACGAACTCAATTTGCAGCAGTTGTGCTCCATACCTCAGGCCGCGGGGAGATTCCTTTCTCCGCGGGCATTGCGAAGTCTAAAGCCTCCAGAAAGTCAGAACAAAGCCAACTGTGATCCAATCGTTCCAGGTTTTCTAAGAACTTTATCTCCTTCCCATGTATCCCAGACCAACCCGGACTTTCTTTCCTGGTGTTTTTCACAAGCCGGGTTTGATGTAATCTCTAAAAAGTGCATTGGTTCGTTATCACTCCCTCAGATTTCCTCGCTAGACCCAAAGTCGATTCCTTCCTTACCCTTAACTTTCATCCGCAGGCTATCCCCGGACTCCATCAGGGGATTTGAGACTGAACACGTAAAACTATTGGCCCCGAATCAACTCAAAGAATTTTCCAATGAACAGATGGTTCACCTGGACCCCCAGTGTATTGGTTCTCTCAGTCTCGCTGCCCTTGAGGCCATGAATCAAGAATGTGTACAAATTCTGACTCCAGACCAGCTGGATCAACTCTCCCAAAGACAGGTTCAGGCTTTGTCTTTCCCACCCTCTTATGAACTTCTTAGCTCCGGAAAAGGCTGGATTCGCACCGCTGAGAATCCAGACGAAGTCCTTCCCGGAGATCTCTGTCTGTTGAGTTTTGACCAGGTCCTGGAACTTCTCACGGACTCTATATCGCGTATCCCAGGTCTTGTTTTCGCCATGTTTGATCCCGATCTTCTGGAAGAGTTGAAATCATCACTATTTCGTAAAATCCCTGATAACGCCTGGAGCCACATGGACCCTATCTGCTGTGAAGGCATGCTAGATAAACAATTAAAGGTCATGTCACCTGAAGCACTTGGTTCTCTCAGTGCCATACAGCTTGGCTCCATACCGGGAGACTGTTTTGATACCTTGAATCAACATAATCTAATCTATATCAACAGCAGAGCCATTCCGGGCCTAGATCCCGGGCAGTTGGCAAGAGTCTCTGCACAGGCTTTCACAGGTTTCAACGCAAAACAGGTTCGTGAGCTGGATCCAAATTGTCTGGAGATCCTCTCCGCCGAGCAGGCATCCCAATGGACCATGGAAGCGGTATCGGGATTAATTGTTGACCAGGCAAGACTTCTCAATCCTGTTTCACTCCAGGGTATGGGGGCTGTTCAGGTTCGATCCCTGAAGTCAGAAATCTTCTCCGGTTTTAGTCTGGCTCATTACGCCAACTTTTCAACAGATGCCCTGGGAGCATTTAACCGTGTACAGTCTGATCAGATTCCACCCTGGGCGATGCAGGTACTAAATGCTGAACAGATCTCAAGTCTTGGCCTTGAGACCATTAAAATGCTGACCTCTCGACATCTTCAGCGCATGCGATTTGAATCCCATTTTGGGTGGAACGAGTTTCAGATCAGCGCTTTATGCAAAGAAGCCTTTCCAGGTTTTAGTCCAAGTGCCCTGCGGGCAATTCCACCAGAGAGTCTGTTTAGCCTACATGCCAGCCAGCTTTGTTTCGTGCTGCCGGAAACCATCAGAGCCCTGAGCCCAGTTCAGGCGGAGGCTATTCCCTATAGTGCCTGGAGCGGCCTCGATGCCATCCAGCTATCTGCTTTGTCCCCCAGAACCCTGGGTTCGCTCACTCTAAAGTCCTTGCGTAATATTCCCGCGGAGGCTTTTCGAGGAATGACCTCAGCTCACATTCAACGCCTATCTCCACAAGCCTTCTGTGCCCTGACACACTCCCAGCTCATGGCCATCTCAGAGGAATCCTGGAGCGCTAGCACCATGGCTGAAAAACTGGAAAAACTGAAACCTTCCTCTTTTGAGGTTCTAGATTCCCAGCGACTGGGTTTTCTGCCCGTGGACGCGTTCTACAAAGTTCGACCGAGCCAGGTTAGAAAGATCTCTGCTTCATCATTCGCTGAGATGAGACCGATACACGCTCAATACTTAAGTCCGCGCTGTTTAAACGCACTCAATAAGGAACAGGTGGAATACCTGTCGAGGGAAATACTGGAACTGTTTTCTGAATCCAAACTACCGATCTCTGGCCAATGTGCTCTTGGCCAGGTCTTAAAAGTCTTGAGAAATCGAGCCCCACAAGTCCCTGCCCGGCTTTAATAGCTCTACTAACAAAAGGTCAGCTCTCCTTGCTGTATTTGGTCGGGAATCTTTAAAAAGGCGTCACCGTAACAGGATTTCTCCCTTCGGTTCATAAAAGATCAGTACAAGTCTTCCGTTTTTCTGAGCGTAACAAAAGTGAATGGAGCGATCTTATGAAAGAAGGCTATTTAAATATGATGATCATTGGGCTACTGGCTCTCGTGATCTCATTGGTGAGTTCACAGCGTATTGTGGACCATCACCGCAAGGTCGCTGAGAGAAAGTCGCTTTCGATTCAGCAAAAAGAGACGAAAAACAAGAATTCTAAAGAAAGGCGAGCCCCACTGCCCTTGAGATACGGTACTTCCTTTCCAAAACTTAATCAGGAGGTACGACCTTGAGCAGCCAGGTAACTAAATCCACCCCGAAAGAAGTTGTTGATCAAGAGGACCTCATTGCTTTTTACCGCCTCGAAAACTCAGCACTTTTAAAAATTCCCCTGGAGTATTTTCTAAAACTAGCACCACTGCGAATTCATTGAGAGGTGATTTCGAAACAACCAAACTGTTTACATAACAAGATTTCTGGTATCGTAATGAGATTTTATTTTCAGGAGCAATTGAAGTCTTAAGAGACAATCCAGGAAAAGGACTCAAGTGTGAAGATTAAAGCCTAGGGCACAAGAGGCAGCATAGCCATCAGTAATCCAGAAAGCCACAAGTATGGGGGCAATTCTACCTGCTATGAGGTTCTTTCTGATTACATTCCATCCGATACCAAGCTAATCATTGATGCCGGCACGGGCTTTGTTCCCTGTGGTCAGTCCTATCTTCCCTTACTCAGACAAGGTCTACAATACACCGTGCTCATTACCCATTATCACTGGGACCACATCCTTGGTCTGACTGTTGCGCCACCTACCTTTGTCGATGAAATTCCAATGCATATCTATGGCCCGGTGGATCATGGCCGCGGGTTGAGAGATGTAGTCGATGAAGTCTTTCGAAGACCTTTCTTTCCAGTGGAATCTGATTACATTGAAAATCATCTAAACATTCACTCCATGGAAAATTTTGAAGAACGGATTATGGTTGTCCATCCAACCCTGGGATTCTTGAATACGACCAGAGTTGAGCTCCTCAGAGCTGAATCTTCGGATGGAATCTGTTGTGGTAGAGAAAAAAAAGTACCTCTGGCTGAATCAATTGTGATCAAGATGGCTCCCACAAGTCACGGTGTCTCAACCTGCATCTCCTATAGGTTTGAAGAACGACCCACAGGAAAAATCCTGGTTTTTTGTACCGATCATGACAATATGAGAGGGATATCTGAACCTCTAAAGGAACATTTTAAAGACGCTAACCTTGCTATTGTTGATGCTCAATACGATGAAGAGAAGTACATCAAGTTTCGATCTCAATATGGGCATGGAACTCCCCTCGGAGCAGTTTTACTTGCCCTTTCAGGTGGGGTTGAAAAGCTAGGACTCACCCATCATGACCCCATGGTCACCGACCATTATCTTGAGACAGTCATCCTCAAAGAAGCCGTCGATACCCTGGCGAAAATCAAAAAAGACAAGGATTTCCTCAAGACGCTCGAGACTGAAAAAGTAAAACTCAAAAAAGAGAACATCTTCCTGTGCGGAGATTACGGCACCTATGACGTATGACGCATAAGCCGAGTTCTTGGGTGCTGGCTATGGATATCTTCCGCTAAGCAGCATCTGAGTGTAGTTCCTTCGTCGAAGGTGACTATGCCACCTTCTCCTCACGAACCACCCCCAGCTACTTCTTATCGAAACCTACCCATTGACGCCATACCCCAAGAACTCGACTTACACGTCATTCTTAAGGGAGCGGAGAGGTTTTATTTTTTGGTAGCTTTAAGATCCGTACTTTGGTAATTGAGGTTGGACTTCTTAAGGTGTCCGCCCGGGTGGTTAGTTCATGAGTTCGGGTTGCCAGAGTTCTACTTTGTTTCCTTCTGGGTCTATGACCCAGGCGAACTTTCCATTTTCGTGCTGCTCCGGTCCCTGGAATATTTCTACGTTTGACTTTTTTAGCTGTTTTATTAACTCATCCAGATCATCTACGCGGTAATTGATCATAAAGGAAGAGTTAGAAGGGGCAAACCAGTCTGAGTCGCTCTTGGCAAGATTCCAGACAGTGATTCCTTTGTCCGGTGCTGAATCTTCAGTCCATTGAAGTATAGACCCACCCCAGGATTCTAGCTTGATTCCCAGGTTCTCCTCATACCAGCGGTTCAGTTTTTGAGGATCCTTAGCTTTAAAAAAGACTCCCCCAATACCAGTGACTCTAGCCATTGAAAACTCCCATGTCAGTGAGGCAAGGACAGCATCCTACAAAAAGTCCAAGAGCATTGCAAAGACACCAAAAAAGCTCGAAGTCAATTAACCAAATCACCAATCCAAATTCCCAGTCGATGAGACCTAAGTCGAATTCGTACTTATTTGCGTAGATGCGGGGGTTTCGATAAGTAGTAGTTGGGGCTGGTTCGTGATGAGTAGGTGGCATCGTCACCTGCGAAGAGGGAACTAGTCTCAGGTGCTGCTTAGCGAAAAACACGCATAGCAAATCAGTACGAATTCGGCTTAGATCTCATTCAGTCTACCTCTGACGAGGAAAGTAGTCCCAGATGCTGCTGAGCGGAAGCTACCCATAGCCAGCCCTCTCGAATTCGGCTTAGGCCTCATTCATAGAGTTCTTTGAATATGGCTTGCTGGCTGATCTTCTTGATGTACTGCATGGCTTCGTCGGGACATTCGTAGATTTCTTCACCTTTGACGAGACCGTGTTTCTTGAGGGTCTTTCCCACCCTTCTGGGGACGATGGTGCCGAAGGTTCTTAGGATCTTGAGTCCAAAGACTTTAGTCCATTCGGGGATTCTGATTTCTTCAGGTAGAAACAGGTTTAGGATGCGAAACTGGTTGGTTACACAGCTATTTCTTGTCGTGTGATATTTATTTTTCTTAATGGATTCTTTATCTAGCGCCTCTCGCAGGGAAATTTTTAGTAGTTCCACCATTTCTTCCCTGGTTAAATCCAGGGTATAGAGCTCAATCCTGGAATCTCGGCTTGCAGAAGCGAGAAAAGAAAATTGCTTGGAGGAAAGGGTACAAGAATTATTGTAGTACTTACTCATACCCTTACCGATGGGATCATAACCGACTCCCTTTTTCGGTAGAATTTCAAAAGAACTCACAATTCCCTGTAGTTCCCGATCAGCCAGAACCGCTCCTCCTTCTTCAAATTCAAAGACCATCTGGGCATGACCGGCGTTGTATTTGATAGGACCAGCTTTAATCACAAATACACACATCATCCATACAACCCTTTTCACTTTGTGGGTATCGATCAGGGCACTCTTCCAAACGGGACTGTCTATGCCTTCCGCTCCCTTTCCCCCTAAATCACGGAGATTGTCCACCAGAAGAAAACGTTCATCCTGATAGATTGGTTCTGGAAACCGTACAGACGCTTTAAGTTCACTATATTCGTCTTTATAAGGGTCTTGCTGGGACTTTGTCCTCTCTATCAATCTCTGCCTCAGGTCCTGGAAGGATTGGGCATGTGCGAAAGTGCTAAAAAGAATGCTGATTAGGAGAATTAAAGAGAAAACGCGCATGGTTGAGCCTCGGCAAGTACTTTTCGAAGAATCAATATCAAATACGACTGGAACTTTATTTTGTTGCTGATATCCCTTTTCGTGAAACTTGCTTTCTCATGTTTAATAGCGTTAGATTGTGAGCCTTCCTTCTTTCCGATTTCAGCGGAGTTTTCCTTCTTCATCCTTGCTTTGCAATTCTCATGCTCCTTCAAGTTCGTAATATAACCAAGATGTACCAGGATCAAAGGGTCGTAAACCAGGTGTCCTTTGAGGTTGCTTCAGGTGAGACTCTTGTGTTGCTCGGCACCAGTGGATGCGGCAAAACCACCACTTTAAAGATGATCAATCGCCTCATCGAGCCCAGCTCAGGAGAAATCTTATTGGGCGAAGACAACATTCTGCTCGAGCCCCAGGATTCCCTGCGGCGCAGAATCGGCTACGTGATCCAGAACATCGGACTCTTTCCGCACTACACCGTTGCTCAGAATATTAGTGTCGTACCCAGGCTTCTATCGTGGAGAGAAAAGGAGATTAAACCACGGGTTCATGCACTTTTGGAAATGGTTCAGCTTGATCCCGGAGAATTCGCTCATAAGCTTCCCCACCAGCTAAGTGGAGGGCAGAAGCAAAGAGTCGGATTTGCACGAGCACTCGCCGCTCGTCCTCCTGTAATTCTTATGGATGAGCCCTTCGGTGCCCTCGATCCAATTACAAGAGCAACTATTCAGGAAGAATTTGTGAATCTTTCTGAGCTCAAGGACAAAACCAAAATTCTGGTCACCCATGATATGAATGAAGCCATTGAACTTGGAGACCGAATTTGCCTGATGGATAACGGTGTGATTCAGTCGATTGGAACGCCAAAAGAATTACTTTTTGAACCTCGAAATGACTTTGTCAAAGATTTCTTCCGATCTCAAAGGCTGCATCTGGAGCTCATGGTTCTCAGCCTTGGAGATCTTCTGCCCTTTTTGCCAAAACTGCCTTCTTCGCAGAACTCTGAAATTCCCTCCTTTGAGCTCAATTCCAAACTACTCAGGGTATTGGAGCGAATGGAACAAAGGGAGGATGGGCAACAAAATCTCGAAGTTCTCCATGGATCGGATTCTTTGCTCACTTCCTGTGAAGGATTGATGAGCGCATTCTATCGTTTTAAACTCCCGGCTGCGGAGGTTCCCTCACTGGAGGAAGGCAGATACGAAGTTCTAAGCGAAACCGGTGAAAGCAAAGATTCGCCAGAAGAAGTCCAGCCCACTTCGCCAGTTCAACCCGAAACTGTTGAAGAAGCAATCGTTGAAGAGGGGAACGAATAATGGATTTTCTCATCGAGAGAAAGTCGCAGATAATTTCGCTGGGAGTTGAGCATATTGGGATCGCTCTACTTGCGCTTTTGATCTCTGTTCTGATAGGGATTCCCCTGGGAATCTACCTCACCCGACAGCGAAAATACGCAACTTCGGTAATTGGTGCCTGCGGGGTTGTCCAGACTATACCCAGTCTTGCACTACTGGGTTTTTTGCTTCCCCTGGTAGGGATTGGAATGACACCAGCGCTGGTGGCCCTGGTTCTCTACTCACTTCTGCCAATCGTGCGAAACACTTTTGTTGGAATCGACGAAGTGGATAGCGCTATCACGGAAGCGGCTCGGGGTATGGGGATGTCGGACAAGCAAGTATTAAGTAAGGTAGAGCTTCCCCTGGCCATACCTACAATCTTTGCCGGCATTCAAACTTCGGCGGTTTTGAATGTGGGACTGGTCACGATCTGTGCGCTGGTGGGAGCTGGTGGACTGGGTGAGTTAATCTTTCAGGGAATCCAGTTAAATAATCAAAATCTCATTCTGGCGGGTGCCATTCCGGCAGCACTATTGGCTCTGGCCCTGGATCTCATACTCAATGCGATTCAAAAGAGAATCCACCAATGGTTTAAAACCTTTGTCCTTACCACCCTTGTGATCCTGGCAGTAACCTTGATCGGAACAGCCCTCTACCAAATGGGTACTCTCAGTCCCGGTAAGAATTCTCTACGAGTTGCCTTACCACAAGAATTCGTTGGAAGGGCCCTGGATGGTTATCGCCCTTTTATGAGGCATTACGGCTTTGGATTTGAATATTCGGCCATGGATCCGGCATTGATGTACATTGCTCTAAGAGATAGTAAGGTGGATATCATATGCGGGTACACAACCGATGGACGTATCAAAGCCTTTGACCTGGTTGTTCTCGACGACGACCAGAATTTTTTCCCTCCCTACCACTGCGCTTACCTTCTTAGAAATGATGCTCTGAGCAGATATCCTCAACTTGACGAAATCCTCAAAAAAGTCCAGGGCAAGCTCACCGATGATGTCATGACCGCCTTGAACTATAGAGTGGATTTTATTCACGAATCTCCTCGTCAGGTTGCCAGGTCCT
>CAZIKF010000032.1:14497-58151 GCA_964539825.1 uncultured bacterium | reverse complement strand
TACACCCGACAAGATTCGAACTTGTGACCTCTTGATCCGCAATCAAACGCTCTATCCGACTGAGCTACGGGTGCAAAAATCCTTGTCACAATCCTCTTAGACTTCGTTTCGCGGCAAGGCTTAAAGAATCGCCAATATATCAATCCCTCTCAGGGGTTACAAGATCTCAATCAAGATTGTCGCTCAGGGACGAGAGGATCTTCGTAGTTCCATCTCGAGTAGGGCTGCCCTTTAGTCCGACATTTGATCTCCATTCAGGTATATAATGTTCGATCTTTGCCTATGCAATCTGAAATTCAGCAGGAAATTCAAGTCACACTCACCGATCACTTCCTGGAGAACGGAATCCTCCAGGTGGATTACGAGGCTCGGTCGTTTTTCTCTTTTTTGAGGGACCTCGGCACCGCTGAAATGGTGATTTCAGAGAGAATTTTTGAGGCAACCTATCGTAAAGACAATGCCTTCCTCCTTTGCGTAGAACTCAAGGACTTATGCCAGAAACTTGGATTTGAGCCAGGTGCCTCACTCAGGCTGATGCGCATGAGAAATGATCTTCGCCGCATCTATGTAGAGCTGCCAGTGAATCCAGATCGCCTCAAAGATGTGGTCAGGGAATTATTCGCCTCTGAATCAGGTCCCGAGTTGGACCAGAGTTACCAACATACCACCGAGGAGAATCTTCAGAAATTGGTTTCTGACTTACAGAAGCAGACTACTTCGGATTCAATCGATCAGAAATGGGCTATAGGTGCTCTCAAAGAGTATGCGCTGCAGAGTTTCCTGGAAGGGAGCGAACTTCTGGGAGTGCAGGGACTTGATGATGTAGAGCACTTTCCTCACCAGACCCGGGTTGTAAGAAAGGTGCTGTTTGAATGTCGCGGTCGGGCTTTGTTGGCGGATGAAGTGGGTCTGGGTAAGACGATCGAAGCTGGTATGATCCTGCGGGAGTACCTGCTGAGAGGACAGCTTAACAGTTGCCTGATTTTGACACCCGCGTCCCTGACCATGCAATGGCGTCAGGAAATGTGGTCCAAATTTAAAATTCGTTTCTCAATCGCGAGTTCCCTTAGTTCCGCTGGTGATGACAAGTTCTTGATCATGTCTCTAGATACGGCAAAAACGAAAACTTTTCGTTCGACTCTACATCGGCGCCGTTTTGACATGATTATCGTTGATGAATCTCATCGGCTGAAGAATCGCAAGACGCAGAATTTCCAATTTGTGAAGGGATTAACTTCCCGATTCCTGCTGCTTTTGACAGCAACCCCAATTCAAAACGACCTGATAGAACTTTATAATTTGATCTATCTTGTGGCTCCCGGTGTCCTGGGAACCAGGCGTCAGTTTCGCAAGCGCTATATGAATCCCTCCGGGGGGAGAATGCCGGTAAACGTTAAAACCTTGAGAAGTAATCTTGCCAAGGCGATGATTCGCAGCTCCCGTGCAAAATCCCGTCTCAATCTTCCCCAGCGAAGAGTGATTCTTAGAGAGGTTGAACCGCTTGAGGAAGAGCTTAAAATCTACCATTCTCTTAGTTCTCTACTACAAAGATACTATCCCAGAAGCGCTGATCCCGGCTCTCTTCTCAATCCCCTGACTTTGATGCTGCTACAAAAACTAGCATGTTCTTCACCTCAGGCACTGGCTGGTTCCCTGGAGGGTTTGTTAAGCCGAGGTGATTTTCCGGCAGATGTAGTCGATCTTTTTGAGTCTATCCAGGAACTTTGTGTAGGAGCCAGCAAATCCAGAAAGTTCAGAGAATTAAAGGATCTATTGGAATCCAGACAAGATGATGAAAAGATCCTGATCTTTACCCAGTTTCGAGGTACACAAGAGGCCCTGAGAAAAATGATAGAAGGCATGGGATTGGAGACAGCCCTTTTTCATGGAGAAATGAGTTCCAAGAAGAAAAGCGAGGCCGTGGAGCGCTTTCGAGGCTCTGCTCCCGTCCTGCTTAGCACTGATAGTGGGGCTGAAGGGTGGAATCTGCAGTTTGCCAGGATTTTGGTTAATTTTGATTTACCCTGGAATCCTATGAAAGTTGAGCAGAGAATAGGGAGGGTACATCGCTTGGGTCAGACACGCGAAGTCTTGATTATCAATCTCTATCTCAAAGGAACCATCGAGGAATATATCATTCGGTTATTAGGTCAGAAGATCAAGTTATTCGAGCGTGTTGTGGGCGAGCTGGAAATGGTTCTGGGCTACCTCGGGCATGAGCTCAAGGATTTGGAAACCCTCGATCGGAAAATCATGGATATCATTGTAAAATTTGATTCTGAGAATAAGCTTCAGGAAGGCTTTGAAGAGCTTGGAAACAAATTTTCGGAGGCCGGTGAAAATTATGATAAGGTCCGTGATTATCAACAGCTCGCGCTGGGTACGGAAGAACTATGAAGAGTATCGAATCGCTCTATGATGAGTATCTCTCCAGCGGAACCTGTGATGCGGAAGCGTTTTTGGATCTCAAAGGTGAGCGCAGCTTCTTCGAGTCTTTGCATGGGCAATGGCTAAAACTTGTTTCCCCAGCGCAGGATCAGGGCTCCTTTCTGTGTTTGGAGTTAAGAATTTTAAGGCCAAGTCCCTTCTCCGAGCTTGGTTTCTTTCTCAATTCAAAAGGAAGAATTCGACGAATTGAGGATCCCCTTGAATTTTTGGAAACCTGTCATGTATCCGAGCAAGTCGACAAAAAAAATGAAGCCAACGTATGGAGCGATGAAATGTCCGCGGAAGTGTTGAGCTGGCTGCGAGATAAAATCCATACCTATGAGCGCAGAAGAGAGCATGAGTTTAATGAGGATCTGGGTAAATTGAGGGAATACTACCAGGAGTTCGCACTGGAGATGGAAGAGAGAAAAAAGGCTATTTTCTTTCATAACTATTTCTTTGAGAAAGAGGCCAGGCTTAAAGAAGAGTATTCCACCATGGTGGAAGATTTGTCCGATCAGGCTAAAAATCTCCATGGTCGTTATAACACCAGTCTGGAGC
The DNA here is from genome assembly GCA_964539825.1 of uncultured bacterium. Lineage (GTDB taxonomy): Bacteria > Muiribacteriota > UBA6191 > UBA6191 > UBA6191 > CAZIKF01. The sequence goes on along the minus strand of CAZIKF010000032.1, from coordinate 55,163 downwards.
TCAATACTCTTTTCATGGGAGTTCTTGGTTCATGACCAAGATTCTATCCGCACTCGTGATTCTGACCATTGTTCTGGGAGCACTTTATCTGTTTCTGCTTTCACCGTCGGGTGTGGAAAGAAACGCGGATTCAAAGTACCAGGATAAGGATTTTCGAGCTTCGATTCTTCTCTATACTCGCGCACTTGCTGAGAATAGGCTGTCCTTCAAGGCGGAGCGCCTGTTGTTTAAGCTGGGGAACGCTTATAGGCTGGGTGGGCAGAGGGAAAGAGCGCTGGATTTCTATATCAAGATCCTGAGGGATAATCCTGACTCTGTTTACCGGGAGCGAATTCAGGGTCTTCTGAAAGTAGAGACGGAAGAAATTCAAGGATTGGCAGAGGTTGAGAGTACTTACACGATAGACCTCAGTTCCTTTCAAGGACCTGTTCCCGAGGATATTGTGAAGCTCAAATCACAAAGGGATCTATTGTATCTACAATTGGTGAAAGCCATTTCCAGCAGTCGAGGGGGGTTGGGATATGAGCTTCTTTCAGCTTATAAGAGATTCCAGGAACTCGATGAAGGATACCAGCAGCGTCGCTCAAGTGATCTAACTACCCACACGAGCATAATTCGAAGGAAAGCGATCAGAAACCTGGCACTGGTAGGAATGGCGGATGATGCCGGAGCGGGCTTAAAAAAGGAGGAGTCGGTTTATACACTTGCAATCACCCAAAAGGACTCCATCCAAGAATTACTACAGTTACCTTCAAATTTTCCACTGGACGCTGTATTTGTGCGCGTTCATGGAATTCCTAGTACAAAATTCCATCTGAATGCCTCAAGATTGTTCGATCTTTTCGAAAAAGCCAAAATATTTCTGCTCTTTGACGATAATGGTACTGAGCCCCGAGAGGTTGACCTCGGGGAATATCTGCAGAAAAATACATTTGTTTTGGAGTGCGAAGACGATAAGGAATGCAGGATGCGAATCCTGGAAGCCCTCCATCTGAGGTCTATATGGCAATCGAATGGATAGAAGAAATTCCCCGAATCCGTCGCATTCTTGCTGAGGCAGAAACGTCCAGCCGACTCCTGGCAATCCGTTCTCTGGAACTGCTTCTTACTCAAGAAGCCCTGGAACTCCTTGAGGAATACCATGCAAGTGCGATTTCCTTTGAAAAGTACTTCATGGATAAGGCCATCGCTCACATCAAGTCCTTTCAGGAAACGGGTAATATTCCCCCCGCTATTGAGAAAGCCAGGGAGCGTGCCAAAAGCTTGAAAGAAGTTAGTGAGAGCACCTCAATTGACTCGCAACCTCATGAAGAAGTATCCCTGGAAGATGTGGCCGATACCCTTAAAAAGCAGACCAGCCAGCCTTCAAAGACGGTAACGGAAAAGGTTGAAACCAGGTCAGCGATAGTGGAGGAAGAAGTTTCATCCATACCTGAAGAAGTGCTCACGGCAGTAGAGTCTCCCCTGGTACCAGAGACTGCATTGCCAGGCTCAGATAGTCCATCAGTGGACTCTTCTTTTCCGTTGGAACAGTTGACTGAAGAATCCGATCTATCCCCTGGGCAGTCTTCTTCAATGGAGCAAAGTGTGAATGACTATTCAGATCTCCTGCCTGCCATGTCGGAAGAAGTTGGCCATGCGGTCACAGGAGATTCACACCCGTCTCTGGAACCTGATGCTTCAGGTATCATGGATTCTCAATCGATTGATGCGGGTTCCTACGATGATCTTCTACCTCCTATGGCCGCTGAGACCGGAGGAGAACTTGCCCTGAACCTTTCAGACCCCGCTCCAGCTGCAAATGAAGTACATGAGAGCCAGGCGTCTGACTTTGAAGACCTTCTACCGGCCAATGATGGCGTGGGAGTAGGATTTATTCCCCCTGCTGAAGGCTTTGATGATCTTCTGCCCGCCATGGGAGAGCCAGATTCCCATGATGATCTTTTGCCAAATATTGGAGGAGCAGATTCAGCCGGTGGAGATTATGATGATCTACTGCCTCCCCTGGAGAACTCTGAGGGAGGGGCACAAGATTACGACGATCTGCTGCCCCCTTTACAGGATTCCGGCTCCCTGGACACCTACGATGATCTCTTACCCCCCCTGCAAGACAGCTCCGCAGGGTCAGGGGATTATGATGATCTTCTTCCTCCCCTTCAAGGAGGCTCTCCCACGGATGGCTATGATGATCTCCTTCCGCCCATGAGGTCTGGGGATGATTCCGAACCTCAACCTATGGGAGGAGGAGGTATGGATTTAGATGATCTGCTGCCTCCCATGAAACCAGAGGGAGAAGGCCCCGAAGGGAGCATTTGATGCTCAGGTTTCTTCTTCTTCTTCTGTTGATGCTGCAATGCGGTTCGGCAGGAGCCCAGGACATCAGTTTTTTATGGAAAATCGCTCAGAATTATCAGCAGAGCGGAGACCATGGTCTTGAAGAGATTCAGCTCAAGAAAATCCTTGCCATAGACCCTGCTCATCCAGGGGCTTCCAAGAGGCTAGCCGAAATCAAACAACTAAAGAAAAGTGGTCAGACCAAGGGGGTTGAGGGCAGTGTTCTGGGGATTCAATCCATACTGGAAGGGAAGACTGTAGAGGTATTGGAGGAAAAGCAATTTCATTCAGAAAAGGACGAAGTTCACCATTTGGAGAGTATCTTAAGAAACGACGCTGTTAGTGAAGGGCAAAAGGTTCAAATTCGAGAACGATTGTCCAAGTACTTTTTCAAGGTTGGGATGGACGCGATCAAGAAGGAGGAAATCCGCGTTGCCATTGAGTCTTTGGAAAAGTCCATTGATTACAATAAGAAATTTCAGCTTAGTTATTACGAGCTGGGATTTCTCTATTTTCGGATTCGCGAGCTGCAGAGGGGAATCGAAAACCTGGAACAGTTTGTGAAGCTGCAGCCTTCAGGGATTCTCTCAAAAACTGTTCGTGAAACACTGCTGAACAAATACATGTCCATTGCACGTAAGTATTATTACCAGCAGGATTTCAAGAACTGTAGACCCTATCTTGAAAGAATTATTCGGCTCAATAAAAATAGTACGGAGGCAGAAACGGCCCTGGTTTATTTGATGAACCTATACTTTTTCCAAGGATCAAAACTTTTGACTGTGGGAGACTACGCAGCTGCAGGAAAGAATTTTTATGAAGCCCTTCGTGTGGCCAAGGAAAAGCCGGATCTTGATTCGAAGCTGTTCGCTAAATTAGCTAACGATGCCGTGGTGCCGTTCATTAAATACGCACAGGAACTATTCATTACCCAGAAAGACTATTCGGAAGCCTACAAGTATTTTCAAGCGGTTACATGGCTGGTGCCGGGCTCAGCGCAAAGCTTTTTGGCGAAGGAATACATGAAAGAGATCAATCGCATCAATGAAACCGCTGATAATCCAGTGGTTTATTTTAACAATTTCATTGAAGAGGAAAATAAACGATTTCACCTGGAAAAGCGGAGCCTCAAACTAGGAAAAAAGGTGTCTGATGAAAGATGAGAGAATCCTTTTGTACCCAGGTAGTTTTGATCCTCCCACCATGGGTCATTTTGACGTTGTAAAACGAGGTCTTGTGATGTGTGAATCCCTTGTGGTTGGCATCACAAAAGGCAGTTCAGGAAAAAAATTCTTATTCGGGGATGAAGAGCGCAAAATTATGTTCGAATCCTACCTGGAAGGATTGGACTTACCTGTAAAGGTCATGATCTATGATGGACTCACCGTGGATCTGGCAACCCAGCTCGGTGCTTTTGGGATCTTGCGAGGTCTGAGAACCTATACTGACTTCGAGCATGAATTTCAAATGGCTGCTATGAACAAGCACCTGGCAGAGCAGCTTGAGACCGTGTTTATTCGCACTGATGAGAGCCTCGCCCATATTTCCTCCTCAATGGTGAAGGACGTATCTGTCTTCAAGCGGATTCCCGGGGTTGTTTCCGCCTATGTACAGAAGTGTCTCTCAGACAAACTTTCCTGAACTTTTTTCCTGTGTTAGACTGGTTTCCGATTGGTTCTGAAACCGTGTCTAGATGAGTTATGGAGCCGATTTAACCCTCCATTTGTTCCCTGGTTTCCCGGGTTATTTTCGAAGACTGGAGTCTGGATGAATTCCCGACAAGTTGAAGATAGTTTCAAGCAAGAACTGGAGAAGATTCAGCAGAAGGTACGCCTTGGCGAGATTTCGCAAGAGGAGGGCGAGTTTCTCCTGATGCAAATCAGGGAGAAAACCAGGCGAAAAATCAGTCGTCTCAAGCGGCCAAGCCGCATGATCTTCTATGTACTCTCACTGGTTTTTTCAGCGCTATTTATCTATTGTTTTTTCACACTTTATTCAGACCTTAGCCTTCACGATCTTGGCCTCAACGATCTCTACATCCTTGGGTTAACCCTGGTTGCTTTCATCGTACTTTTCTTTTTTGAACTGCGCAGGGTAGAGAAGACCATCTCCAAATATTTTTCGAGGGCTTTTTTTCACAGGGTTCTAAATTCTCCTGAAATTGAATTTGAGGTTCGTAAAATGGGCCTTATACAGGTGCGTATTCAGATTAAAAATTTGAATAACCTCTTTGCCGGTCTTGGTGAGGATGAAATCTGGCAACTGCGTTCGCAAACACTTTCCACTATTACTTCCTGCCTCGATAATGGGAAAGCAGTTTTTGAAGAAATGGGACCCAATTGCTTTGTTGTGAATTATCCCTTAGGGGATGGACTTAGTATTCGAGAGTCTTTGAAGAGAGTCGAGTCTGTCTTTTCTCAGTTTCAAATGATGCAGGGGCAGTGGTTTTCAAAATCGATTCAGGTAGGTGCTTCCCTGGTTTCTGGCGAGTTTCTTTGTGGTAATCTCGGAGATGAATTTCAGCAAAACAGAACCCATGGAAGGCTGGCTACTGTCTCCTCTTCACTAGTGGAAGCGGCGGGATGGTTTGAGATCTTAATGGATGAGAAAACACTCGATGAAATTCAGGCGGAAGTTTACTTTGAAGATCGAGAACCTCTCTTTTTACGATCCGTTGGAGAGTTGGTCCCTGTGTTCAGATTTCTAAACTGGAAGGTGGTTTGATTGTTGTGGAGCTAACAGAATCCCAGCAGTACGATCTGTTCTTTGAGCTAGCCAAAAATTTGACTCATCCCTCAAGGGACATCCGCCAATCTACAATTCAGGCAATCTCAAAAATCGCCAACCGGCGCTGTTCCAATCTGCTGATGGATAAACTTGAACTTGAACAGGATGTCTTTCTTAAAGCCTCATTGCTCCGTGTCCTCGGGGACATTGGTACCCCCAACCTCCTGGATGCTATGGATAAGTATCTCTTCCATTTTGAACCCAGGATTCGCTCGAATGCTGTAGAGAGCCTGGTCAAGCTCAAGACAAAAGATAGTGAGAGTCTTGCCGATAGAATTCGTCCTCTACTCAAAGATGAGCACAATCGAGTGGTTGGAACGGTGCTAAAAGAACTTCTTGACCTCGGACAGTCCCAACATCTCCCTTTATTGAACCTCATGCTGAAAGGGACGGATCCTTTACGGCGCGCATCCGCGCTCTGGGTGGTGGGAGAGCTTCATCTAGACCGATTTCTTGATGATGTAATCTTTGCTATGTATTCGGAAAACTACCAGGTTCATTCGATCGCCATGAAGGTTCTTTCCAGGTTCGGCGATCTTGCTATCGAGCCGCTATTTTTAAACCTCGCGTTGGATGACCCGCTCGTACGGGTCTATACTTTCAGGTACCTGGAGCAATGCTGTGATTCAATCACTGCTGATCAACAAAAGATCTTGTTCGAGCTTTCTCAAACTGAGGAGCCTTATGTAGCGGCATTTTCGCTGCGCATCCTGTATAAATTCTCGCTCCCCGAAGCATTCGACTTTCTCAAGGAGCACCTGTTTTCAGAAAATTCTTACCTGCGCACAGCCGCGGTAGAAGGGTACCGTTTTTTCACTGAGATTCCGGAAGCCAGGCAGCTATTGGAACAGGTTGTGGAGTCCGAGACTAACCCAAGACTATTGGCCACCTTGATTCACTCTTTCGAAAAATTTCCTTCACAGGAGTCTACAGAGCTACTCAAAAAGCTTTTAAACCATAAGGATCCGCGAGTTTGCGCCAATGTCATTGAAGTACTGGGAAAGATGGGCGATAAGCGCTTGCTTGATCTTTTAGCTCCCTTCGTGGAGAACTCCAATCATCGCATTATGGCAAATGCCGCTGTGGCCATGTTTCGCATGGGAGAGAAAAAAGTCCTGGGTCGTTTACAGGAAGCGTTGAGTGCGGGAAGTACGGGACTAAGAGCCAGTGCAGCTTACGCGCTTGGTGAAATTGGTTCCCGAGAGGTAGTCGAGATTCTGATCGAAAAACTGCTTGATGAACAGGAGCAGGTTAGGAATCAAGTCATCAACGGTTTACTAAAACAAGACAAGGAGGTCTTGCAGCGACTGGTCGATAAGCTTAAGTCTTCACCTCGATTAACTGCCAGAAAAGCTCTTGCGGAACTTGTGGATGGGGTGTCGGTAGAAAAAAATGTAGAATCACAGATTGGTGATCTTCTCGGACTCTACGCGGATCGAGTCTCAGCATTTGATGTCCCCGAATCTCTCAGTGACCAGGAAATAGGTCAGTTGCTCGATTTGTTGTTTTGTGAAGAACATCAGCTCAGAATTTATTCCATCTATGCTTTAGGGGAGAAGCGTATACAGTCGGCGGTTCCGAGGCTGGTCTGTCTTCTTTTTGAGAGAGATGAAGAGATAGTAGGGGAGGCATTGCTTGCTTTACGTAAAATTGGAGAGCGCAAGACCCTTGTTTTTTTAAGGGATATTTATCCAAGGATGAGTGGTGAGAACCTTGAGTTCTGCGCAAAGACAATGAACGAGTTTTCAGATGGTGCCATCGATGCGTCATACTTTGATGTAGAACTGTCAAAAGATCATCAAGAGGCTCTTAGCGCTCCGCTGGAGCCTACTTAGAGAGGTTGAGGAATTGGGGCAGTGGACACCTGATTGGATCTTGAACTTTCCCGTTCATTTTAAACTGTTACCTGAACCGTTTAAGATGGCGCTGATCGCCCTTGTTTCCGGTATGGTAGGTTCATTCTTAAATATGGCAATTTGGAGAGTTCCCCGGCGAGAGTCCATTGTGTTCGCCCGTTCTCACTGTCCTGCATGCGGTCATGTTTTAGGGGTTAAGGACCTGGTTCCTGTGCTGAGCTACTTATTTTTAAGAGGCCGTTGTTCCTACTGTTCTATGAGCTTTGGATCTCGGTACGTTCTCATCGAGCTAGGTCTGGTGTTGTTAGGGCTGGTCCTGTATACCATTTTGGATACCACGCTCATGGCCCTGGGAATCTTCCTTTTATCCTCCTTGATCCTCTTTCTACTGGGGTTGGTTTTTCATGCCCGGATTGATCGGAATCTACTTCAAAAACGAAAAGGTTTCACCTATATCGAAGTGATGTTGGCGCTGGTCATTGTGGCAGCCGTGATCATCCCCTTTGGCAATATGTTTTTATCCAATTATGCCCGGGTTTTGAAGAACAAGGAATACATCATTGCCTATAATCTGTTGGAAGAAAAACTTGAGGAATTGAAGTTGGTTCCCTTTTCAAAACTAAGATCTGATTATCTACTCTATGCGAAACCGGCCCGTCGTGAGGATGGGGTATTCGTGGATGAACATGTGGGTCATTATCAAAAATTGAAATCAAATCCAGAGCTTTTCTACCAGGAGTTTTCCGATATTCAAACCGAAAAGAAACATCTACCGGATGTGCTGTTTAAGAAATTTAAGAAGGTTTATGAAAAACACTACAGGTGGAAATATCATTTTTATCCTCCAGGGTATGAGATCTATCGTAGAACCGTAAAAGTGGAAGCGGTCAAGGATAAAGGGGATCCAAAATTTGAGCGTCGGACCCTGGATGGAGAAGCCAACCGAGAAGACCTGGTCAAAATCACGGTGACTGTTTGGGTAGAATCCCAATCCAACCATCGAAAACTGGAGTTATCCACCTACCGCAGAAGATGAAGAATACGCTTAGAGCATTCACCCTGGTCGAACTTATGATCGTTGCAACCATCATGATTATGGTTGGCGGGATTGTATATACCTTTTATTTAAATGTCTCGAGAATTTACCACCGGGGTTCAAAAACCCTGCTGGCCATCCAGGACTCCCAAACGATTTTAGAGCTTATTTCCAGGGAAATTCGCTCTGCCGCTGAGATTGTAGAGCTAAAGCCAAAGTCCCTGGTGTTTCAAAAATACTATGATGAGCCTGATCCCTCCTTATCCGATCCTACTTCAGATCTAAACCGGATTCATCTGAAGACCATTCACTATCGCCTGGTCCAGGAAGATGACGGAGCTTATCGTTTTGAGAGAAAGGTGGATCTTGATCCCTTTGAGCCTTTTCATCCGGGCTTCAAATCTAAGGACCTGATCCCCGATGTGTTTCGAGGCTGGAGGCTTGAAGGAAATGAATATGTGATTTATAAGCCTCTTCGCTGGGATCCAGAGCGCATTCCTCTCGTGGAAATTCGATTGGATATGAGACGTGATGATCAGCCTTTTGTGCTCTTCAAAAGAGTTTTTCTTCCGGCAATTTTCGGAAAACTTCCTCTTCTAAGAATTCCCGAATCCGTGGAAGAACAAACGACTCCAAAACTCTCCAATTAACAAAAAGAAACGACCGCTTCTTTCTTTTGTTCAACTCTGCGTGGAATCTTTTCTCAAGAGTTGATTCGTTATTAAATCACCAATAAAAGGGGTCGAGACCAACCGTTGAGTCGAGCTACATCTCGGAGATTACTGCATATGGATCCGGTCGAAAAAGAACGAATGCGAATTGGGGACATCATAGTCTATAAGGGCTATGTGACCCAGCAACAGCTGCAAGATGCATTTCGGAAGCAAAGAGAAACCGGTCTAAGACTGGGAGAACAGCTGGTTGCGATGAAGCTGGTGACCGAGGAGATGCTGCTGGAATGTCTCTGTTGGCAAAAAGATGTTCCCATGATGAATTTACAGGGTGTTGAGATTTCACCTACCGCGTTTCGCGTTCTACCGGAGGACTATATTGTGCAGTCCAATGTCTTGCCGGTGGATTTGAAGCACAATGAGTTGACGATCGTACATTCCGATCCTCTTAATCTCCAATTCATCGCTGACGAGGTCTCTCACAAGTCTGGCCGCAAGGTTAAGATTTACGCGGCAACAGAGAACTCTATCAAGGATGCTATCTCAAGTTTTCGAGAAAAAATGAAGGAGTTTCTTCCTTTATTGGATGCTCTTAAAGCCGAACCACCGGATAAGGAAGTTGTCCAGATTGAAAATATGTTCGATCTCACGGAAGCATCCTCACCGATGATAGCCTTCGCCAACATGGTAATTCGGACTGGTATTAAACGCCGAGCTACGGATATCTATGTTCAGCCATGTGATGATCGTTTACAAATTCGCTACCGCGTGGATGGTGTATGCCAGGAACTCTTGAAATTTCCCGCTGATCTTGATAATCACAAAGATAAGATTGTAGCCAGGTTTAAAACCATGGCAAGCATGGATATATCCGAAAAAAGACTACCGCAAGACGGAAAATTTCGCGCTTCACTTGATTCAAGTTACTTTGACTGCCGTTTAAGTGTGATCCCTACCGTTTTTGGTGAAAAAGCGGTTATCAGAATCCTGTATAAGGATCGTTTGAATGTGACTCTCGACAAGACTGGTCTCTCTAATTATCACCATAAAATTCTGACAAAAATGTTAGCGAAGGCTAATGGGCTTGTGCTTGTAACCGGGCCTACAGGCTCTGGAAAAACCACCACTCTATACGCATCTTTAGCCCACTTGTGGAATCCTACCAAGTCCGTAGTGACGGTTGAGGATCCTGTGGAATACGAAGTAGAAGAGTATTCACAGTCCCAGGTGCACTCTGAAATCGGGTTAACTTTCGCTACCTTACTGAGATCAATGCTAAGACAGGCTCCCGATATCATTCTGGTAGGGGAGATCCGCGATGCGGAAACGGCCAAAATCGCTGGTGAAGCGGCCATGACCGGGCACATGGTTCTTTCAACTCTGCATGCCAATAGCGCCGCATCATCGGTATTGAGGCTCTCTGAGATTGGAGTGGACAAGTACTTGATTGCATCGGTGCTCCTGGGTGCCCTGGCTCAGCGTCTGGTTAGAACCCTGTGTATGAAGTGCAGGGCTAAGACGGCCCTCTCTGAAGAGCTAAAGAGCTTTGCCGCCAGATACAAACTACAAAGTGAATTTGTCTATCAGGCCAGGGGCTGCACGGGATGTATGGGTGATGGCTACGTGGGGCGACTTGGAGTCCATGAAATTATCCAGGTTTCCCCTGGAATCGCAGATATGATCAGTACTGGAGGAACACCTTCAGAACTCGTCGCAGAGGCACGAAAAAAGGGCTTTGTGACCATGAAAGAAGACGCAATGTTGAAGGTGCTGAAAGGGCAGACCGATTTACGGCAAGCTCTGGAAGCTACGGGATAAAGGAGACAATGATGAGAGCCACGAAACGAATCATGTTCAGTATCGCAATAGCGGGCTCACTGTATCCATATGTTTTTGCTTCTGACAACCTGGAGGATCAGAATCAGGAAAACATGACAAAAATTCAGTCCCGCTCGATGGGTTCTTCCCATTCCCCGCAGAAGTCTGGTTCATCCTCTCCATTTTTCGTAGAAAAAACCGAGGGTCCGGCCTACACATCGTCCACTGCAGAGACGATTCATTCACGCACCAAGGCCCCGTCCCACCATAAGCAGAGAGAATATGCTGCATCACCTTTTTATGCCGAGAAGACCATGGGAGGAAAATCGACGCCTTCCACCATGGAAAAAATCGAAAAAAGGGAGCGCAAGGAGTATGGGACTTCCTTTCTCCAGCGTCCTGTACAAATTGGTGACGAGGTGTCTATTGTGAGAACAAGTACCTCCAAACACTCCACCATCAAGACCTCCTATGACCGCAAAGGAAACGTTGTTTCCATCCATGCCTGGGATCGTAAGAGTGCCAACACAATTCCAGTGGGAATCGAACTGCTTTCAGAGCCAATAGTAAAAGATGAGATTGAGTCCACAGTAGCAAAGCTGCGACTTGTCTATAATGCCTTTGGAGAAGTCATTTCCAAGAGTGCCTGGAATAAAGTCAGTGGAGAAAAAATTGCTGTGCCTCCTACCGTTCCCTTTACCAACTATATCAATGAGGATAAGTATTGGGCTTATGTAGAACGCCAAAAGCTTTTTGACCGCTCCTATGAGGATTTGTACCTGGATAAGGGAAGCACAAGGACCAGACGTCTGAAGAAACTTGTACGCTACGGAAATCCCTTCGGAATTCCTGAAGAGATCGAAGTCTATGAAGAAAGGCCAATCATTGAGCGTCACTTTGAAGATGCTCATTATGATACCGACGCCTGGGTAGCTGTGTTCCCGGCAGAGATGTCAGGAAATATTATCGGGGGGAGTATTTTCGCGGGAATTGCCAAGAAGTCAGCTACTTATATGGAAGCTGGGCTCGATATGCACTTTCTGCGCCATGCTTTGGAGATGCGTTATCTTCGCGTGGATAATAACGGAGTCTCGGATTCTCTGATTCCAGATTTTGACGGACTCTCTTTCCAGCCCGGAAGCCGCTTTGATTTCGAAGTCGATGATGTAGACCTTACCTATAGAAAAGAGTTTATTCGAAGTGAGAGAGGCGAGTTTGGGCTCAATTGGCTGTTCTCACTACGCTACCTCAAGTTTGACCTGGCCCTTACGGATACGGTTGCAGCAGGAACCGGAAATCGGTCATCAATTACAGGTGACGTGATCCTTCCCATGCTTGGAGCGGAAGCTATTAAGAACCTGAGCGACAATGTGGATATCTTTGGAAATCTGCGCTACTTTAGTCTCAAAGATACCGGTCTTCTGGACTTCTTTATTGGTGGGAAATACTACTTTCATCCGGAAAATGTGGATGACTGGCGTGTGAGCCTGGGAATGAAGCAATATCACTTCGATGCAAAGAGCGCCGACGACCGCATGGATATGAAGCACACGGGAATCCAGGTAGCTCTGGAGCGTGGATTCTAGAGCAGGTCTGAATTCAGTGGCGAAGCTTGCGAAGTAAATAGATTCCCGCTACTACCAGGAAGCTATTGGCCATCCAGTTGGAAGCCAGGGGTGGTAGGGTTCCGTTGCCCCCGAGCGATTTTCCGGAGGACAAAAGTACATAGTAGAGGATCATGAGGAAAATCCCCATGCCGAATCCACTTGAACGAGAACCTCTGGCATTTCGAATCGCGACCGGTGCACCGGCGAAAATTAGAAACAGGGCGGCAAAAGGGAAGGCACTTCTAAAGAAGAACTGGGTTTCGTAATCGAGGGTTCCCAGGTTCTTGCTCTTTCGAATCTTAATTTCTTTTCCAAGCTCTCTCATATTCATTTCATTAGGATTTTTGTTTTCTCGTTTTCGGTGAATTTTGCTGGCATACCGATCGGAAATAGGATAACTCCAGGTTGCAAATGATACCTGGTATTTAATGCTTCCATCTTTATTGAAGTAGGTGGTCTTCCCGTCTCTAAATACCCACAGGTTCCCATCTTCGATTTTAGCTGATTTGGCCTGGGTCACCTGCGGGAAGCTGTCGGTAAATTGATAGAGCGTTACTTTGCGCATGGTGTCGTCTTTTTGCGAATAGTCTCGTACATAGAGTTTGAATTGCTGACCACCATCGAAAAAGAGGTTTCGCGCCAGTTTAGGAAAGGGTTTTTTCAGGGTAATCTCGTTGATATAGACTTCCTGGGAAAGGAATTTTCCCATCGGGACTACCTCTTCGTTGAGAAAAAAAGCCAGCAGGGAAAGTAAGAGACCAAGTCCAATCAAAGGGCTGAGTAAACGAATATTTGAGACTCCGGCTGCCCTCAGTGCAATGATTTCACTATCGTTATTGAGCCGGGAAAGACCCAGCATGGTACCCATCAAAGCAGCCATTGGGATTGATGTCACCACAACGGTAGGCAGGGAATAGAGGATGAGCTTAAACAGGGCATGAAATTCAATTCCCTTGGAAATAGCCAGGTTGAGTACCCGAATCAAAAGATTAACAATCCAGAGACTGGAAAAGATAAAAAAGGAAAAAAGCAAAGGACGAGAGATCTCTCGAAGAATGTATTTGTCCATGAGTTTCATAAGAGTGATTCTAGAATACTAGAATCAAGGAATCAGAGGAAGCAAAGGAATCATTGGAATCCAAGGAATGAGGTTAGCTCCCGCCATGAAGGCGGATCAGGAAAAAAAGCATTGAATAAAGGGAGGGGAACAAAGTGACCCTTCTATTCCACTAAAAAAGATCAATGAGACGAGGGCCGGGATGTGGTGTGGGTCCGGGTTTTCAGCAGGGGTACATGAGAGGGGATCGTGACGAAGAGGTAGCATCGCTACCTTCGAGGAGAAATCGTCTTTCAAGCGCCGTTGATAGGAAGAGAGAAGCACTGAATAAAGGGAGGGGAACAAAGTGACCCTCTATTCCACTAAAAAAGATCAATGAGACGAGGGCCGGGATGTGGTGTGGGTCTGGGTTTTCAGCAGTGGTGCATGAAGGAGGATCGTGACGAGGAGGTAGCATAGTTACCTTCGAGGAGGGATCGTCATTCAGGTGCCGCTGATGGGAACCCAGACCTACACCTAAGTCCCGGTCCTCGTCTCAATTCCGGAAACCTTGCATTGGAGTTGGTATGAATCCGCCCCTATTTACAAGTCTTTCGCATCCGTATTTTGATACGGGTAAGATGGGGGCTTCTCCAAAGAGTCCCCCGAAAACAGCTATGTCTCCAGGACTTTTTCCGGGTACGGGTATGATTCTTACTCCCGTAGTCTTATTATTGACCATACCCAGGGTGCAGGCGTCCGCTATTAAACCTGTCAGGGATGTATGAGGGATGTCTCCTGGTACGGCTATCATATCCAATCCTACCGAACAAACGCAGGTAAGGCTTTCAAGCTTTTCGAGGGTTAATGCTCCCTCGGAGGCCGCGCGGATCATTCCTTCATCCTCGCTCACGGGAATAAAGGCCCCACTGAGTCCCCCGACACGCGAGGCTGCCATGGTCCCGCCCTTCTTGACCGCGTCAGATAACAAGGCCAGGGCAGTTGTGGTTCCAGGGGCCCCGGTCTTTTCCACCCCGATCTCCTCCAGGATATTTGCTACGCTGTCCCCGGGTTCGGGGGTAGGAGCTAAACTTATATCGATAATTCCCTTTGTATAGCCCAGGGCTCGGGAGCATTCCCGTAAAAAGAGTTCTCCAACCCGGGTCATTTTGAAAGACGCCTTTTTGATTCTCTCAGCCACTTCATCCAGGGGGAGATCCTGAGGACTGTTTTCGAGAACCTGTCGAATGACCCCGGGACCTGAAATACCGACATGGACCACTTCATCCCCCAGGCTCACTCCGTGAAATGCTCCTGCCATAAAGGGATTGTCTTCCACGGCATTAGCAAAAACTACGATTTTTGAGCAGCCGATCGCATCTAAATCCCTGGTCGCCTCAGCGGTTTGCAAAATTTTCCCGGCAAGTAGATGAATGGCATCAAGGTTTAATCCTGAGCGGGTCGTAGCCACATTAAAAGAGGAGCAGAGTCTCTCGGTTCTTGAAAGCACCTCTGGCAGAGAATCGATCAGTGCGTTTTCTGCCCTGGTAATGCCCCGCTCAATGAGTGCGGAAAAGCCCCCTACATAATCAACTCCCAGTGCTTTGGCAGCTCTATCAATAGCCCTCGCGATTTTCATGGGAGCATGGGGTCCGTGACCCTCGCAAAGCATAGACACAGGTGATACTGCAATTCTTCGATTGGCGACCGGAATATTGTAGCGTTCCGAAATTTTGTTTACCGTGGGTACCAGGTTTCCGCCTACTTTGGTGAGTCGCTCGTAAACCCTCGCGGCCACATCTCCATCCGAGACTCCCTGACACTCCCGGAGGCTTACGCCCAGGGTGACGGTCCGAATATCAAAGTGGTCCAGGGAGACAAAAGAAAGGGATTCTAGGATTTCACTGAGCTGAAAGGTCATTGTATCTCTTCCTCAACTTCAAATCCGGTGCATGGAATTGAAGAGTTCCTCGTGAGCGATCATGAACTTGAGACGAAACTGTCTTGTACTCTGTTCCAAGTGCTTCTGCAAATTGGGAATATTCAAATCGGCTCTGCACTCCAGGATCATGAAGAGAACGAATTTGTCATCGAGGATCTTCTGCGTGATGTCGGCGATAGAGATTTTATAAGCAAGCAGCGTCTGAGATACTGCCGCTACAACCCCGGCTTCATTCTTTCCAATGACAGTCAGGAATACTTTTTCCATCTAGGTCCCAAAGAGTGACTGCAAAAAATTTACCAGTAACGCGCATAGGATTAGGCCTACAAAAAACAGCTTCATATTTTTGGCCAGATCAAGGAGTGTTTCCCCCTTGGAATGGTTATCTACCATCGCGTACATAATAGAAAACAATAGGCAGGATAGGAACAGGAAAAAAATGAGTGCAGCTTCAAGGGAGATCACGTTGAAACTCCTCATTGTAGCAGGTGTCATATCCGTCAAAGAGTACTAATAAATTGAACATACAGGCCAGGATTACGAAGTAGAAGCCTACATCCCTTAAGGGCGCTGGAATGGTTGGCTGGTCTACAACCAGGGGTAATGTTTCCCACCAACTAAGGATGAGACCCTGAAAAACTCCTCCGCCATAATGTAAGACAGGTGTAGAAAGAACCGGAAAAACCATCTTATAGATGAAATGCCAGAGTTTTTCCAGGGTTCCCGGCTGATAACGACGTGAGCTCAAGTCATAGTTGGCAACGTGAATTTCGCGGCCTGCCTGCTCCGTGAAATATTCGTTGGCCGGTCTGAAGGTTAGTTTATTTTCGCCTTCGATCAGCTCAAGGGGTTCAAAGGAGAAAAATCCCCGGTAATCGGATTGAGTTTGTACTTTATCACCGGTATTTTCATTTACGATTTCTAGCGTAAGTCCCGGTTTGGTGTGTCCAAAATATGCTATATGATCGGTACTCACCCGGGGGGCCAGATTCGCTATATCAATCTGACTCTCATGATAAGGATTTACAAAATAGGCCTTTAGCGGATGAGCACCTGAGTCAGGACTGTCTCCAGGCTTCGCCTGTAGAGTTACGAGATGGTCTTGAGAATGTATATTCTCATACCAGTAATAATGGTCAAAATCGAGTGAAAGCCCAATCAGGTAGGTGAGGCAGACACAGCTCGCAAAGACGATCGCTTTGGTTCTCTGACCCACGCTGAAGTGACCAAGACCTGGGAAACACAGGTTCAACAATACGCAGGTAAACTTTTTCATCCTCTGGTCTGATGGATCTTAGGACTCTTGCTCGATGGGCATGACCGCGACACGCTTTCGATTTTTTCCCATTCTCTCAAACGTGACGATGCCATCTGTGAGGGCAAAGAGCGTGTAATCTTTCCCCATTCCTACATTTTTTCCCGGATGGACGCTAGAGCCTCGCTGGCGAATGATGATATTTCCAGCTCGAACAGCGGAACCACCGCTCTTTTTAACTCCAAGATAACTGGGATTTGAATCCCGTCCGTTGGCGGAGCTACCCACTCCCTTTTTATGTGCCATGGCGTTCTCCTTGTTTTTCTAAACCCTCAGGGCTTCTTTCCCTCAATTCGAGGCAAATTTCTTCTGGAAATCGCTCTCGAATCATTTTGATTCCAATCAAATAACTTCTCACCAGGGGATCTAGAATTTCATTTTGTTCTGATTCCAACAGTGTAGTATTTCTATAGATTCTCGATCTTCCAGCCTCATTCACTACTTCGAAGGCACCTGGGTCAACCAATCTCAAGGTAGACTCTTCAAAGGTCTGGGTTAGGACAGATACTGAATTACAGGCCAGTGGCTGCACAGAATCCTGAGACCCGTGTCCTTCGACTCTAAGTTCCTGAAACTCATTGTCTTGGAACTCAAGCTGGATCGAAATCATCCTTTCGTAGCGATGTCCATAATCTCTACCGCAGTGAAATACTGTCTATGACCTTTAATTCTTCGATATCGTTTACGACGAATTTGGCGAAAGACCAGAATTTTTTTTCTTCGCCCTTGCCGTAAAACTTTACCCGTGACCGTAGCCCCAGCAGCAGAACCTACATGAGTATCTCCTTCAGAGCTAATCATGAGTACTTTGGGAAAGGTGATCTCGGTATCCGGGTCCTGATCTACTTTTTCGATCCAGATCTTTGAACCCTTAGTGACTTTATATTGTTTTCCGCCTGTCTCTATAACCGCAAACATTTCATACTCCTGGAGGTGTTATCGGGCGGCTCAGCAGGAAAAAAACTAAAAGTTGCCTACATCAGTTCCGCACCGGGAGATAAGAATCGGAGATTATAGAGCTTGGAACCCTCTGAGTCAATGGTGATCAGCTTACTACGAATTGTTCGTAGTGAAATTTTGAGTCCCCGCGAATATAGATCTTTGTATTGGTTTCTTCTTCCAATTCTTTGAATTTTTCTTCGTCTCGTTCTAAAAGTACGGACGCTAAAGTTGGATGGCAGGTTGCCTGTACTTTTTGTGGGCTCGGTCTTGAAAGGCATTGGCTACGAATTTCGCGGTAGATGCGGCTGCACATGAACTCTTTGGAGTTAACCTTACCTCGGCCACGGCAGTAGGGGCAGCGGTTAAAGAGAATGGAGCTCAACGACGGGCCAATTCTCTGACGGGTAAGCTGGAGCGTCCCAAATTCTGAAATTGGAAGAATCCGAATTCGGGTTTTGTCTCCCTGGAAGCCCTGAGAAAGTTTATCTGATACCGCGTCTCTATGTTCCATTTCAAGCATATCTATGAAATCTACCACCACAATTCCACCCAGGTTGCGGAGTCTGAGTTGCCTGGCAATTTCTGAAGCAGCCTCCAGATTGGTATTGTAGACGGTGCTTTCCAGTTCATCGTTTCCCGTATAAGAGCCGGTATTGACGTCAATAGATACCAGTGCCTCGGTTTCCTGGATGATGATGTATCCCCCGGAGGGCAGTGAGACTCTCTCTGACTTGGCTCGATGAATTTCCTGTTCGACCCCGTATTCTTGAAAGGGATTTCCCTGCGCGTATTGAATTCGCTCTATCAATTGTTCTGGAAGGAATTTGCAGTAGTTTAAAACGCGCTCATATTCTTCTTTTGAATCAATGAGGAAGTTTTCAGTCTCCGGACCCAGTAGATCCCTGACAACTTTAAGAAGTAGGGATGAAACCTCGTAAACCATTGAGGGAGTAGGGCTCTCCTTGGCTTGCTTTTGAATCGATGACCATAAATTCATCAAAAACTTCAGGTCAGATTCAAGTTCCTGCTTAGAGCGGTTCAGTGTCACGGTGCGGATGATTACCCCCATGCCAGGGGGGCGGATTCCCATGATGATTTCCTGGAGTCTGGCCACATCTACTGGGTCGCTGAGTCTTCTGGATACACCAATATGATCGGTTTCCGGCATGAGGACCAGGTAGCGCCCCGGAAGAGTGAGGAAAGTAGTTCCCCTCGGTCCCTTTGTTCCCATGGGTTCCTTACTGATCTGTACCAGGACCTCATCTCCAGGTTTGACCAACTCTTGAATCGAGACACCTGAAGAACTTCTCCGTGTGGATGGAGATCTCTCAAGTTCACTCACTGATTCTTCAGGAGTTTCGTGATTGATATCACTGAGCGGGAGAAAGAGATCCTTTGATCCGCCAATATCAACGAAGGCGCACTCCATTCCGGGAACAACATTAGTCACTCTTCCCTTATAGATATTTCCGACCCGAATATCGCGCGCGGGCTGTTCAATAAAAAGCTCGGCTAACCTGCCTTCCTCCATCAAGGCTACCCGGCTCCCGGTGGGACTGCAGTTGGCGATTAAAAGACTACTCATAGGCCTAAGGAGTCCAGGTACTCATCGAGCAGTGGTTGATGGCCCTCTTTGAGCTTCCCAATGAAGTCCATGTTGCGAAATTGTTGTCGATAGTCCAGTCCAAAGCCCACTACAAAATGGTTATCAATATCAAATGCACTGAATTTCACATCCACTTCAGCACGTCTTTGAGATTTCTTATCAAGCATGGCACAAACTTCAATTGATTTAGGTTTGCGAACCTTGAGCATCTTTACCAGGTTGGACAGGGTACGGCCCGTATCGACGATATCGTCAATGAGTAATACATGCTGCGAAGCTATATCCATCTCCAAATCCCGCTCAATTTTGACCGTGCCGGATGATTTCATGGCATTGCCGTAGGAGCTCACAAACATAAAATCGGTCGCAGCGGGACAGTGCAGGTTACGGACCAATTCACCAAAAAACATAAAGCATCCGCGCAAGATTCCAACGGCTACTAGCGGCTCATTTCCATAGTGTTGAGAAATTTCCTGACCAAGCTCCTTACAGCGTGCCCGCACTGCTTCACCGGATACGAGTTCATCGAAATGTTCAGTCTGTCTATCCCAATCCATAGAGTCTCCAGGGCTAATGGGCGTCATTCTAACACGGGCTTGTAGAAGCCTGCGTTGAAGTCAGGACTCCTGACTTCTGACTTCTCTCAGAGTACAATATTGATCTTCGGGTGTGGGAATAGATAAGGGAGTTGATTTTGCCAGAACAGACGATAGATTCCATCGAAATCATAGGAGGCGTCGACGAGGTGGGTCGTGGTCCGCTCGCGGGGCCTGTTGTTGCGTGTACCGCTGTATTTGGCGGTAAGGTAAAGATAGAAGGCTTGCGTGATTCGAAAAAATTGAGCGCTAAACAGCGTCAGAAGCTTCGCGTGGAAATTCTCAGGGAAGCGATGGATATTTCGGTGTCCTTTGTTTCCGAGGATGAAATCGACAAGCTCAATATTTACCAGGCTTCACTGCGGGCGATGGGAGATTCCTTTCATGCTCTAAGAGTGAAGCCATCTCGTCTCCTGGTAGACGCGGTTACCATTCCAAGGGTTCCTGTGCCCCAGGAGGCGATCGTGCGTGGGGACTCTATTGAACCATGCATCATGGCGGCCTCGATCATGGCTAAAGAGGCTCGCGATGAATATATGCAGAAACTGGGAGAACAGAATCCTGGATATGGACTTGAAAAGCACAAGGGCTACGGTACCAGGCAGCACCTGGAGGCTTTGCGGGACCTGGGAGTCTTGAGTTGTCACCGCAGAAGCTTCAGGCCCGTGATGGAGGCAATACTGCAATCCGCTGAGCGGGTGAAACAGGAGTTAAATCAGCTTAACTCCTCAGGGATCGTACATTTTGTACAAAGAGCTCGTTCAATGGGTTTGGAGAACAAGCTTCATTCTCATCATCAAATCCTTAATGAGGCACTGTCTATACACCGGTAGGGATCATGGAGGGAATGGGTTCAATCGGGGGCGGCACAGGGGCATTGCTAAGGGCGCGTGTCCTTGGGAACACCGATAAAGGTGCGATAGTTCTGGTTAAGGGGAAGCCCGTAACCGTACAGGGGACGACTGAGCTCAAAGAGGGTGGAGAGGTTCGGGGGCGGATTGTCTCCTCCAGGGAGGGGCTTCGATTCGAAGTTCGGCAGGAGCTTCCCATATTGGACCGTTCCGCGAAATCGGGGCAGGCTCACCTGGGAACCTTTTTGAAAAATAATGGGATTGTTCCCAATGAATTAAATCTTTTGGCCGGGCATAAAGCAATTCAGCTAGGTCAGCCTCTTACTCCGGAACTCTTTGCCCAGGTTCAGAGATTTTCCTCTCTACTGCCGGAAGTCACAGAGAAAGATGTGCATTCCCTACTTTTTATGATCTCCGGAGGGTTAAACATACAAAGGAGAACTCTCTCTATGGCCAGGGATCACCTGGAGGGAAAATCATCCATGAAGTCGCTGATTAAAGGTTTTTTTGGATTTAGCTCCAAGGGGAGTCTGGGTAACTCGACCCTCGGGCGATATCTGCCTCAGCTCACTTCCCAGGGATTTGACCTGCGTCGATTTTTCACCCATAGCGGAATCAATAGTGAATCCCGTCTCCAACAGGGCGAGGTTACTGATGACCTGCTCTCAGAACTTCATCGGCAGGGTCGCAAAGATCTTGTCAAATCGATCAAAGATTTATTCTCCTTCACGAAGATTCTAAACCAGGGAGAGAAGGCCGAACAGGAGCAGATTCTTACAGTACCCTACATGGTCGAAGATGAGCTTGAGGAAATGGTGGTTCGATATAAAAAGGACGGCTCTAAAAAAGACAATAAGGGAGGTGCTCAATCGTTGGACCTCTACCTTGAAATGAGTAAACTAGGCGCTCTAATGATCTCCTTTTCTCTAAAGGATCAAAGCGCTGGGCTGGTCATTCGTTCAGCCCGTAAGGATGTGGCTTCCTTTTTGGAGGGTGCGCAATCTGAATTTGAGAAAGAACTTGGCGCGATAGAGAATGTATCCAATGCCCGGGTTCGAATACTGCGGGAATCGTTTCGTCTTCCTGAGCTCATACCCGAAGGCCCCGCCAAACCGATCAGGGTGGACTTGAAAGTATAATTTGGAGTAATTGTCAAATGGGACGGAAAAAAGCGGTAGCTCTGAAATATGACCGGGAGAGCGGTAAGAAAGATCAAAACGCTCCTATTATGGTGGCCAAGGGCGCTGGTGTTATCGCTGAAGAAATTCTACGCCGCGCCAGGGAGGCTGAGGTCTATATCCACGAGGATGAGGATCTCGTTGAGGTCCTTTCACAACTAGGCCTTGGAGATGAAATTCCACCGGAGCTCTATGAGGCGGTCGCGAAGATATTGGCACTGGTTTATCGCCTCAATAAGAACTTTAGCCCATAGATGCCTGTATAGGCAGGAATTGCTCATATTCCCATTCAAACCTCGGTATGGTTCTGGTACCGGCGTCCAGGTGAAACTCCAGGCTGTGGTTGTTGAGCTTTCCGAGGGGTTCAGAGGAGGAGTGGACTTCTTCATAGCCAGGGTCAAATTCGATGGAATAGGTGCAGGCGGCCGACACTTCAGTGCCAGCCAACTGTATCAGGGGTAAATCAATTCGGTTCCTGATGATCTGACTAACAGCAATTTGAAGACTCATCTCAGAGCGCGGACCCACATAGATAGGAATCAATAGTCGGCTATCGGTAGGTTTGAGCGGGAATCCAATCCATTCAAGCATTTTTACCAATGAGGGTAATCCGACTGTCTGAACTTCCCAATCCTGGAGTTGGTAATCCAGCACGCCGGGAGATCTTAACTCCAGAAAAGCCATTTTGGGGAAAAGGGAAGGATTTTGAATCTTAAGATGGAGAGAACTGTGGGCAAAAAAGCCCTTGCAGCGCACATTGAGGACGGGGGAATCCAGGATTAGTCCACGATAGGTAAAGATAGAATAGAAGAGAAATACTCCTCCCAAAATACCAAGTAAGATAAAGTATTTTGATCTCATAGACTTGGGAAGCAGATAAAACTTGTTGAAAAACGCCATTTTTTGTTAGTATTTTTTGATTCTTCCGCTCCTGATACAGGTTCAGCCACAGTCGAATCTCATTTAACTATAACAGAGATTCCGCTCATCTGGCACCGGCGCTCCTCAATAGTGGGGAAGGTCGAAACGGGCAGCTCTCCTCCGGGGTGGGAGTTCATAGAATGAAAATTTGGCGGCTTTTCTTTTTGATAAACCTGCTGGGGACAAGTACATGGGCTGTTTGTTCAGGAAACAGTCTGGGTGGGTGTTCCGATTCGCAGGCCCAAAGTATCCCTCCCTCGGCTACGTGTGCCATCGATGCTGTGGCGATCACCGGCGCTGATCAATCCAACCAGGGAAACGTTCGCAGGACCTCCTTCGGGCAAATCCCTGTAGGTTTCACCCATACCGGGGGGCCGACTCTTACTTATACGGCCAGCCTTTCGGGACTAAACGCTACGGATTCGGGGACCTCTATCACCGAATCTGAGTGTGAAGGCACTCTCACCGCCTTCTTTTCTCAGTCGGAGCAGAAAAATATTAGTGTTCAGGTCTTTCAGGCGGAACTGAACCGTATCATCACCAGTCAGGCACCACTACAGGTTATCTTTGACAAGCTGCCCCCGGTGGTCAACATTCAGCGGGTTTTCCCGGGAACAGGTGCTGAGGAAGGGGCCGGGCTTGAGTATTCCGCCGGAACTACTTATTTCACCTCGCAAGATGTATTTATTCGTGCCAGGGTGGTGGATCCAGCTCCTGCACAGGACGCGCTGAAGTTATCTATGCAGGTGATTGAGGGATTATCAGTAAAGCCCCCTCCCATTCCAGCAGACTCTCAGAATGCGGGGAGCTTTGGTTTTCCCGTGGGGCTCTCTTCCGAACCAGAGGGGGAGTATCTTCTTCGCATCGCTGGTCTCGATAGTGATTCGGAATTATTCGACGACGGCTCTCCTGCCAATGTGTCTGAAGGGCTTCTTCTGAGGGTAAGACTGGATAAGACAGATCCAATTATTACCAGGCTGGAACTGATTAAGAATCCCCAGACTCCCGATCAGACTGTGGAGCAAATACCGGGTGTGTTCATTCGAAGTGGCAGGGTAAGAGTGCGGGCTACTTTTAGCGAAAACCTGGGCCGGCCTCCCACTTTGGAGATCCAGCAACTGGGAAATGGTGTTGGAGATCCCCCCGACCAACCAATCACAGCCACCTTTGATTCAGAACTTTTTGCCGCGAATCCTTCGGTAGTGGAGTATGAGTTCTCCCCGCTTGTTGGTCCGGAGGAAATTGGCCCTGTAACCTTTACTTTTCTTCCTAACGGCACTGACCTGGCCGGGCGACCTATAAATCTAAGCCAGGGGGCTGTGAATGGGGGGGTAGTGAACCGGGCGGCCATTGTGGATACGGTTCCTCCCGATTTGAATCGTATTGATCCTCAGAATCCTGGTGAAGTACGCACAATACCAGGGAATAACGAAAAAATTCCCAGGGGAAGTTTTCCCAGGCAGATTACGATGATCGTGAGGGATTATAATCTTCCTCAAAATATCGACCTGGGAGACGGGGGGGCGGATTCTCAGCTAAGAGAGACTTCCAATGCGTCCGGGGTGGATTTTTCTAAAATCATAGAAAGCTCTGAATCTTCCACTGAGGACGGAGTCCAGGTAGAGATCAAGGATCCCACCGACAATCCTATTATCGGGACCCTGGTGACTCAGCCTCCCAATGGACTCATTTATCTTCTTCCAGAGGTAGAAGCGCTATTTCCCCAGGGTGGCGGCCTTGCTCCTGAAGGAACCTACTCGGTGAGGGTGACTCTTTTAGATAAAGTTGGCAATAAGGGGGTTGAGACCTTTTTCTTTGTTGTGGATAATACAGATGTTGCCGCTGATTCGATCAGGGTGGCACTGCTTCCCGCTCCAGATGCTGGTGCCGACTTTCAACCCGACTCTCCCAATCCAGGTTTAGAAAACCCAATCGACGCGAAGGAAATACCAGACAATCCCGACTTAATAGACCTGTCCACCTTGACGTCTGTCAATACACTACAGGGTTTTCGAGTGTGCTCCACGGATCGAACCTTTGATCTTACTCGGTCCCTGCGCAGTATTGCTCTTAAGGCTCGTTTGAATGGCCCTGATACGGTAGCCAGAACACTCAATTCCACCGGGGCGGCCAACCTGGGGGCTGCTAATCTCTGTGAAACCCAGGGTGAAGTAAGTTTTCAGGTTCCCAATGACCAGACAGCGGCGTTTCCAAACCTTGGCTTGTTTCCCAATCCAAGTTCAGCCGGTCCTAATATAGAACCGGGTACGAGGGATCCCAGGTTTGGTCAATTCGATGGTCCCTACCTGGTTGAAGTTCAGGCTCTAGATGATGCAGGGAATCAGTCAGACCCCATTCGCAAAGAGTTTCTTCTAGATACCACCCAGCCCTTTACGGAGCTCACTTTCCCAGCGGATAATTCTAAAATCAATAGTCCTCTGCGTCATATTTCATCGATACTGGTTGATCCTCACCCACCCAGAATTCATACCTTTGATGAAGTGGGGCACATCAACTTTGGTTCGGGAATTTCGGTAGATCGCAGTTCCATTAAATTGACCCTTCGAACCCCCTATCAACCGGCAGTACTTAATCGCTCCGATCTCTTTTTGCAAGATGGGACGCTGAGAGGAAAGTTGACCTTTACCCACATCCCCAATTCCCTCGATCCAACCAAGCCAAGCTTTAATCCAAAAGATGACGCTTTTCGAGTGTTATTGGAATTTGTAGATAAAAGCACGACGGTAACTTCTCTTCCTGTAGATGGGCTGGCGGACGGTATCTACGAGATCGAATCTATTCCTGTTGATAACTCAGGAAACTCAGTAAATCCCGCGGTCAATGGTGACTCCAATGCGGGATGGTCGGCCTTTCCAGCGGGGGAGCGCCGAAACCGTCCCAAGGAAGTAACCAATACATTCTTCTTTCTGCTCGATAGCATTGCCCCTTCCTTAACCCTTGACCCTATTGGTACTGGGACGAGTCAAGACGTATTGAGCGTCAGCGGGAGAAATTTTGAGCTCACTGGTAAAGCGCGCGATCTTTCTGCTCAATTACAGGCTGCCCAGGGAGGTGCGGGGATTGATCGGGTTGAGTACGAAGTAGTTTTGCAGACACTTGATGGAGAACTGGTTCCCCCAATCGCTGGTTCCCAAAATTCAAAACCCAAAAATAATCCGATCCTGGCGGCTCAACTTGCAATTCTTGATCCTCTCCGTCAGAAATCAAAGGATCCCCATACCAGTTCTACCAAGCCCCTGGATCCTTCCAGTTACGCAGCCCTGGAACTTGAAGAGCGGACCTGGAGAATCCGCGGACAGCTTCCACCCCAGGATGAAGTCATTTCCCAGGCGGACAACAGTACTGGCAAGCAAGCGAATTATTTCCTGAGAATCCTCGCTTATGACCTGGCGGGGAATGTAACCAAGCGCACTTTGCAGATGAACCTGCAATTCGGGAAATTAACACCTCCGGTATTAGTAGCGCCCGATTTCAATGAATCCTTCACACGAGGAATTGTAAAATTTGAGTGGAGACCGGTGCTAAATGCCGAGGAGTATATATTGCATCTCTCCCATCCAAATGGGGAAAAGACCACCGAGTCTGTCCTTCCAAACGGAGCAAATAATCCAACTCTGAATAAGGTTTTTAGTAAGGAAGGGGAATATGAGTGGTTTGTCGAGGCCAGGGACTCCGTGGGTAACCTTGGGGAACCCACCTTTATTCGAAAATTTTCCATCGACCGGACAGCGCCCAAGGTCAATATTCTCAGCTGGTTAGATCCCTCTCCAGACTCAAAGGGGACTTTAACCATCGGACAGTTTCGCATGCAGATTCAATTCTCCGAGGAGTTGAGCAAAGCACCGCGAGTTCAGTTTCAGCCGTTCAGCGCTTCGCTTTCGCCTCAGCTAGTGGTTACTGACAAAACTACGGGCAAGGTTTGGGAAGGCGTCGCGACGATTCCGGAAACGGCTACGGCATTATGGGACGGCTTTGCCACCGTGTCAGTGAGTAGGGCTACCGATCGAGCCGGCAATGCAATGAAGGAAGATAAGGACTTCAGATTTGAAATCGATACCGGTCCTGCCTATGAAGTGAAGTTTTTTGAAAATCCTGTATTTCGAACGGAAGTAGTTCTCGTGATTCGCTCTTCAGAGAAACTCGCAGGGCCTCCCGTTCTCTTTAATCCACAAGGGGTCGAGATAGTGGGGCAGGATCTGGTCAAGGTGGGAGATACTACATTTACTGCCATCCTCAGGATTATCGGAGCCACTTCTCAACAGAAGGGGCGTCTTGAGATAACCGGAACAGATCTTCTGGGGAACTCCTCTACCAGAAAGGTCAGCTTTCCACTTCAGGGGGCAGATCAGGATGGTTCCGCCAGTATTCGGAATTCAAAATTAAAGCTAATTCTTCCCAGCGGATCTCTGCCACCC
Source organism: uncultured bacterium (assembly GCA_964539825.1). Classification (GTDB taxonomy): domain Bacteria; phylum Muiribacteriota; class UBA6191; order UBA6191; family UBA6191; genus CAZIKF01. Next base: position 28,231 of record CAZIKF010000032.1, on the reverse strand, counting down.
GATCAGTTGGTAGGGATTTTCCCGCGCTCTGATTTGGAGCTTGATACGCAATTAGCTGCCAGGTATTCCGTGTCCCAGGCTGGTAAGGGTGGTAGTTTAAAAAAAGTCAGGGACTTAGAGACACTATACCCCTCTCATTTGGCTCTCAAGAAACCGGGTAGTGTTGAGTTTTTAAGCGATGAAAAACTTCAGCAGGGGGAGGGAGTTTTTCTAGAGTCCGCGGATGGTATTCACTTTCTAGGATCTGTTGCACAACAAGCCTTTTCCATCAGTCAGTTTGGCTCCCTGGCGGTTTACTCAGACAGAACTCCGCCAAGAATGGAGTTTGAAGATGAGGATGAGTTGTTGTCCCTGGATAGTATTCGCCCTGGTTTTCATCTCAAGGTTTTTGATGAGGGAGTCGGGCTTGAGGCGGAAAGCTTAAAAGGTACTCTGGCGGGATCCCAGTTAAAGTTTCGTATGCTCGATGATGGACTTGTGGAAGCCAGGGTTCAAGGCTCCTTGCCTCGGGGCTCGCATAGTATTGAGTTAGAGGGCTCCGATCGATTGGGGAATATCGCCAGACTCAGTACACATGCCGTCATAGCAGGCCCCATTCGAATCCGGGCACTCTCCTTTCCGAATCCAGCCAGGAATTTTGCGATGATCCAGTATGACCTGAATCGTAGAGCGGATTCTGTTGAGCTAAGAATTTTTGATTCTGCAGAGGGATTGGTCTTTGCCTCAAGTTCTGAGGAAGATATGGACCTGACTCTGGACATCACCCGGAATCAATTCCAGTGGAACCTGGAAAATACAGGCGGAAGACCCGTTTCTAACGGCATTTACTATTGTCAATTGCAGGCCATGGATTCCCAGGGCAGGGTAGATCGAGCGATCCTTCGCATCGCGGTAATCCGTTGAAATATCCAGAAATCTTCTTAATTCATACAAAAACACTTAGTTTTCCCATATTTTTGATATAATAACGCCAATCTCCGTGTCTATTCAGGCTGGGCGTAGAACATGGGCGGAGAGTTCCCGGCAGGGCTCCATGGGCAAGGAATTAAGGTGGTTTTTAGAATTATTGGCAATCCTGGTTCTTGTCTGTCCTCTCGACGCCGTCTGTACCGGGAATACCCTGGGTCCATGCACGGACGATAAACCCCAGAATTGCGTAATTACCCGCGCAGCGGTGGGACCAAATCTAGACGCTGGCTCCAATGATAATGTGGTAGTGGGCCGCACTTCCTTTGATCGCTACCCTGTTGAATTCACGCACGACGGGGCTACCTCAAGTTTTACTGTTTCCATTTTACCGCCCTCACCAACCGATAGTGGAACCAGTGTCACAGAGGCTACCTGCGACGGAAAGCTGACGGTGTTCTTTACCAATAGTGAAAAAAAGCTCGTTAAAGTGCGCGTAGCTCAAATCAACCTGGGTGGAAGAATCGCTACCAGCCAAAATTCACTGGAGGTTACCTTTGATCGAGTGCCCCCGGTGGTAACCCCGCTACAGGTTTTCATTGGTTCAGGTGCCACCGGTGAGCCCCTGTCTTATTCCTCTGGAACCACCTATTTTACCTCCAGCGAAATTACCATCACCGCCAGGATCAATGACCCGAATCCCTCCGCTCCACTGGAAGAATTGGGAATTCAGGTCATTGATGGTTTGACCGAGGCCGGTCAAGTAGTAGGTGCCACGGGGCAAACTCAAGGTATTTTTGAGCTTCCCCTCGGTCTGGCACGGGAAGAAGACGATGGTGAATTCCTAGTTAAGGTGGTGGGTTTAGATAGTAATAGCGGAGTCTTCGCCGATGGTTCCGAGGCTAATCGTTCCGAGCCGGTACTTTACCGGGTAGTATTGGATAGAGCCTCTCCCATCCTGACCAGGCTGGAGGTTCTAAAAAATCCTGGTGATGAGACACAAACTATTGAGGAGATTCCCGGTGTGTTCATTTCCGCCGGGACGGTAAGAGTCCGTGCGACCTTTAGTGAAAATCTGAAAACACCGCCTTCACTGACGATCGAGCAGATCGGTTCAGGCGTTGGTCAAGCGCCAGAGCCTTATAAAGTTTTCTTTGATCCGGAGGCTTTTAGTACTTCTCCGAATGTGGTTGAGTATATTCTGACTCCCCTTACCGGGCTATCTGACATCGGGTCCATATCGCTGACTTTTGAACCGAATGGGCAGGACGCTGCCGGAAATCCGGTAAGTTTAGATAGTGGAGTACTCGCGAGAGGGGCTACTATCGAGCGAGCTCTCATTTTAGATACGGTGGCACCGGATTTGAACCGGGTTGATCCGGCCATCCCCGGGCTGATTCAAAGTGAGCCCAAAAATGGCCAAAAGATTCCAAGAGGAGAATTCCCCGAGCAAATCACGATCATCGTGAAAGACTATAATGTTCCCGAAGATATTCCTGATGATTCCCAGGCCGATAAACTGGCCCGCAACAACGCGTCCGGAGTCGACTTTTCAAAGATTCTCAGCAGCGGATCCGATGATGGGGAAGCCGGAATCAGGGTGGAACTCATTGGACCCGATCAGCTTCCAATTACCGGTACCCTGGCCACGAGGCCCCCAAATGGCCTTGTGTTGATTCTTCGTCCCGAAGAGGATCTTTTCGCGGCCCAGAATGGAGTTGCTCCAGAGGGGAATTATACCGTAAACGCGAACCTCGTGGACCTGGTTGGAAATCGCAGCACCGAAACCTTTATCTTCGAAGTCGATAATACCAATATTGCTGCAGACCGAATACAGGTTTCCCTGGCTCCCGCTCCAGACCCGGGAAGTGATTTTCAAGCGGATACCGGTAATCCTCTATTGGAAAACCCAATTAGAGGGGCGAAAATTCCAGAAAACCCTGACCTGGTGGATCTTTCCACCCTGGATTCGGTGCGAGAAATTCTTTCGGCTCAGATCTGTTCCACCGACCCCAGCTTCAACTTGACCCGCTCTGTCCTTAATGTGAAGGCCAGGCTCAACGGACCCGATACCATTCCGCGAACTTTATTGGGTACCGCTACCCCCAACCAGGGAGATGCTAATAACACCTGTTTATCAGCCGGGAGTGTCACCGTCGCTATCGATAGAAATCAGCGCACGGTTTTTCCTAGTTATGACTTTGCCTTCCCCAATCCAACCGCAGTGGGCACAGGTGTCGAGCCAGGAGCGAGAGATCCCCGGTTTGGACTCTTCGATGGTCCGTACCTGGTTGAGGTGCTCGCTCAGGATCTGGCGGGAAATATCTCAGATCCCATCGAAAAGGAATTTTTACTGGACACGACACCGCCCTTTACCCAGTCCACATTCCCTCCCAACTCAGCCAAGATCAATACCCCTCTACGTCACGTATCCGCCATTCTCATTGATCCCCACCCGCCGAAACTACATGTTTTTGATCAAGATGGAAAGATAAATTACGGCTCAGGAATTTCCATCGACTTCTCAGGTATGACACTGGTTCTCCAGGTTCCATACAGGCAAGGTGAACTGGATCCAGACGTGTTTAACCTGGTGAATAATAATGAATTGATTGGACGTCTCAGTTATACCCATAAACCAAATTCCATTGATCCGACACTCCCCTCCTTCAATCCTAAAGACGACTTTTTTCGGTCTCTACTGGAATTCATTGACCGCCAGGGGAATGTGGTCACCCTGCCCACCAATGGGAGTGCTGATGGGATTTATAGGATCGATGTCACCCCTGTTGATAACGCGGGTAACTCAATCGATGGAGCCCGCTCCGGCCTGGGAGGGTTTCATCCCTTTTCAGGTTCAGATAGTGACGGACCCGCTGAGCTTAGAAAATCCTTTTTCTTTTTACTAGATACGGTCCCGCCCCATCTATCCATTGATTCTACCGGGCAGGGACAAAGCCCCGGAACTTTGAAAGTCTCGGGAGATAAAATTACTTTAACCGGTCAGGCAAGAGACCTGTCTGCTTTGAGTGCAACGCCGGCAAAGGGTGGGGCAGGTCTTGATAAAATTGAGTTCGAATTGGTCTTAATGGTTGATGGGGTACTGGTCCCGGGTGTGCCCGCTACTGATAACAGCAGCGCCAAGCCCAATCCAATTATGACCGGCAGGGCCTTGCTGGCTCCCATTCAAAATTCCTCAAGTGATCCCCATACCAGTGAAACTCGCCCCCTGAATCCGGATACCTATGCTGATATTGATCTTGAATCCAGGCAATTTAGGCTTGATGCGACCTTGCCGCCACTCACACAATTTCTGCGGCCCGAGGATATTCAAACGGGCGGGCAGGGTGTTTATTTTCTCAGGGTTAAGGCGACAGATCTGGCTGGAAATTCGGCTCATCAGTCAATTGAGCTCAATTTGAGTTTTAAATCGTTGAGCCCTCCTACCTTATTAGCACCGCCCCTGGCTTCAAATGTGGGAAGTACCGCCGTGGAATTCCGCTGGCGCCGAGTGGAAAACGCTGAGGATTATGTCTTACAAGTCTCTGCTCCTTCAGGAGAGGTTGCCACGTTTGCCGTGCCGGCAAATGAGGAGGCTGAAATCAATACCTTACAGATTTTGAATCAGCAGGGGACTTACCGTTGGAAAGTCTCCGCGAGGGATTCGGTTGGTAACCTGGGGAATGCTTCTTTAGAGCAGGAATTTAAGGTGGATACAAGGGCTCCTGAAGTTGAACTTATCAATTTTTCCGATCTTTCACCCGAGGCCACCGCCAGGGTCACCAGGGGACAATTTAAGGTGCATATCCTTTTTAATGAGGAATTGGTGGATCCCCCGAGGGTTTCCTTTCAGCCTTTTGTAAGCTCAATTTCCCGGCAGGTGCTGAGTACGGACCGATTTGAGGGAGACATCTGGGAGGGGATTGGAGAGATACCCCAGGACGCGGACCAAAATTGGGATGGCATCGCAATATTATGGATTGAGGGAGCTCGGGACCGCAGCGGTATCAGGATGCTCACAAATAAGTCAGCGAACTTTGAGATTGAGACAGGGCCCGACTACCAGTTACGATTCTTTGAAAATCCGGTGTCTTCCGAAGAGATTGTGGTTTTAATCCGTTCAACAGAACTTCTTGCGGCTCCTCCCGTCCTTTTCTCTCCTTCTGGTATCGAGGTTCTAAATGACAATCTCCAGCAAGTGGGAAATCAGTCTTTCAGCTCGGTGTTTCGAATTATTGCCAGCGCACAGAGGATAGGATCAATAGAGATTACCGGGAGGGATCTTTTAGGAAATGCCTCTTCTCGAACAGTGACCTTTCCTATCGAAAAAATTGATGGAAGTTCAGGGGGGGCAGTTTCGAATTCAAGATTGAAAATAGATCTGCCGGCCGGCTCTTTCGAGGGGGTGAAATCCGTCGCCATTCTGCCAGGCTCCGAGGTAGATGATGATCCGACCCAGGTCAGTCGGTCAGTGGCACAAAATTCTGAATTAGAACTCATCGAAGAAATAGCTCTCGCGGTTCCTGCGAAACTATCCCTTGAGAGGGAGGCTCACCTGAGGATCATTTCTAGATCTCAGCCGGGGTCCGCCCAGGCCTATTATCTTCACTCGGAAGGTAGGTGGAAATTTCTGGGTACCGTTCTGCCTCCATCCCAAGAAAGTGATCTTTTGATTTCCGGCCTGGGGAGGATTGCTATCCTGGAAGATCATAGGTCTCCAAGAGTGATCCTTTCTGAGGAACTGGAAGAGGGGGTTCTTTCCGAAAAAAAGAGGGAATTAAACTTTCGCATCGAAGATTACGGTTCAGGTGTGGTTTCTTCCTCGGTTCAGGTTTCTCTTGATGAGACTGTCCTTGAGACCGTGAGTTCAGAAAACTGGGACTACCAGGCGAGTATTCCCCGCTCCATTTTCTCCCGTTCAAGTTCAAAGTTAAGCATTTCGGCGGCCGATCGCTCCGGTAACAAGGTAGTTCATAGCGCAGTTTTAAAAATTGATACTCCGCTCAGATTGCGGATTCATGCCTTTCCAAATCCCGCACGATCTTATTGCCGTCTACGCTATACCTTGAATCGCACGGCGGACTTTATTCGTATCAAGATTATGGATTCCACCGGAAGAACGATTTATTCAGTAAACTCCGATGAAGATGTGTCTATTGCCATGGATACCGCTACACATACCTTTGAGTGGCCCCTGGAAGATGATTTTGGACATCAAGTAGCCAATGGAATCTATTTTTCGCAAGTGTATGTTAGAGCCGATGATGGTTCTGTGGATCGCGCACGCTTAAAAATAGCTGTCCTGCGCTGAAACCTTTTCCCTTTTATCCACGTAAAGTAAGTAGTCCGAACCTATCTATTGGTTTACATTTTTTGGTGGTGCTATGAACCAAATATTGAAAATTTCACGTTCCATTCTCTTGTTATTCCTCTCTGCAGGGCTTCTTGGCGCCAATCCAGCTCTACAAATTGAGACCATTCTTGATGATCCATCTCACCGATTTCTGGGTGGTTCAAGTCTAGAATCAAAGGATATCTATAGTCCCCAAGCTCGTTGGGCTCTAGAGGAAGCAGTTAAATTTGAGCAGGACGGGGATCTTGAGAAACGAGATCGCTTCTTGTCTATCGCTTTGGTTTACCTGGAAAGACATGATTTTCAAAATTTCTCACGTCAGAAGGAAGCAAGGCTATCCCTCTCACCCAGGGCCCCATCCGAATCGGGAAATGATAAGAAGCAAAAGGAGATATTTGACAGGCTTTATACGGAACAGGGACTTTTTGATCCCGGTGCAAGAAAGGTTGTAGATGGTGCGGTTAAGGCCAGCGAGGACATGGAGTCCTGGTTCATCGCTTTCCTGGAAAAGACTAAATTACTGAGTAAAAACTATAGGGAGCTCAATGATAAGCTCCGTGAAAAATATCCACACCTCTCCCCTGGCCAGCTTTCCGATTACCTGATTAAGAACGCCGCCCGAATGACCATGGGAGTTGGATTTGTTGCCGCTCTCCCCGGTGTTTTTCCCGGTGCTGGTACTGTCGCCCAGTTGGCTGTGAATGTGGGAACTATGGTTCCTGATATCATCTTTTTATTCAAGAAACAGGCCACATTGATCTTTCGAATCGCGGAAATCTATGGAAAGGATATGCAGGAAGAGGAGCGGGTCACAGAAGCGATGATTCTTTTCGGTATCGCTTCGGGGGTTTCCGCTGCTACGAGGGCCTTGGAACAAAACCTGGAAAATAAGCTCACTATTTACGTGAGGGCAAAGGTTACCCCTGATTTAGTTAAAAGAGGAATTGAGAAAGCCGGGACATTGCACCCGATCATCAAGGACATCCTGGTGACCCTGTTTCAGAAAAAGGCGATTACCGAGGCAACAGTTGAAAAAACGCTTGTCGGACTTATTCCCCTGGTAGGAGCTGGAATTTCTGGAGGTATGAACTATATGTTTACCTCAAAGGTGGGGAAAATCGCCAAGGAGTTCTATTCGGACAGTACGGCTAAGAACCTTGAAGCTATGAATAACCTGAGGCTTGCTAAGGTGGAGTTGGCTATGTTTAGAGCCTTGATCCTAACCATGAACGCAGACGGACTGCAAAAGCCCGAAGAGCTAATGATTCTACGCAAGGTTATGGCCCTCTTCCCCCATAATAATGGACTCGTTGAGCGAATGCTGGCCGGTGAGGATGATCTGATCGCTAAATTTGATTACGACATATCCTCCGAGAGCGAGATTGTAAAGGAGCAAATCCTTTATTCGGTGACAGCGATGCAGTACGTTGATCAGGAAAAGGGACCTGAAGAGATCGATTTACACGATAAGATCATTGAAAAATTCAAGGTTGATCAAAAGGTAGCTGAACGTGTTGAGATTCGTGTACGAACCGAAAAACAAGCCGGCGGAAACGCTCTTAAATCCTTTATGGGTAGAGCCTATTGGACCTATCAAAAAATGATTGGAGCACGGCAAGAGCCAGAATTCTAGCCGCAAAGGTTTTGATTCCATCTCCCAATGCCTGGGAAATTCGCACAAAAACAGGTATATTTAACCCCTTTTTGTAGGATGACCTGCCCGTGATTCCCCTTCAAATGGTATAATCCTCTGGTTTATGCCTAAAAGCATTTCGTTTAGCCGCGTAGTACTTAGAGGAGGCTGACTTGGTAGGACCGTGGGATCATCTTCGATACCAATCTCGCGAAGATACGATTGAGTATCAAGACCAGATTTTTATCAATCGCAATCTAAAGCTGCAGAGTGTTTCCCACATGGGCTTTGATATGGACCACACCCTGGCCATTTACAAACCCGCTGCTAAGGAACTCGCTTTTCGGCTCTCAATAGAACTCCTTACCGAGAAATTTGGGTACCCGGAAGAAATTAGCAGTTTGAAATATCAGCACGGAATGGTTATCCGTGGGTTAGTGGTGGACAAACGTCGTGGAAATTTCATCAAGCTGGACCATCACAAATATGTAGAAATCGCCTACCACGGACCAAATAGATTGGGTAAGAAGGATCGTAAGAGCCTGTATAATAAGCCTGGGGAGAGCTATCGCCCATCCTCTGATGACTTTGCCTACCTTGACACTTTATTCTGCCTTCCGGAAGCCTGCTTGTATATGCAATTAGTAGGTTTTATGGACGAGAGGAACGGGACCAAAAAGACCGATTATAGATCCCTTCATCGAGACATTCGAGAAGCCATTGACCAGGTTCATCGAGACGGCAGTCTCAAAGCCGAAATTACTTCTAATTTATCTACCTATATTGAAAAAGATCCGCTTCTTCCCAAGACTCTTTTTCATTGTATCCAGGGGAAAAAGCGCCTCTTTCTCCTGACAAACTCAGAGTACTACTATACCGATGCGATTCTGACTTATTTGCTTAACGGTGAGATCCCAGGGTATGAGAACTGGCAGGACTACTTTAATTTCATTGTAGTGTCCGCGCGTAAACCAGCCTTCTTCTCCAAGGAGGCGGCCCTCGAGAGAATGGAATCTGATGAGATGGGGGCCGAGATTCCTTCTGAAGTTCGATCCAAGCTCTTTCGGCAAGGCTATTTTAAAAGTATGGAAAAAGAGCTCGGTGCAGCCGGAGAATCGATCCTCTACTTCGGTGACCACACTTTTGGCGATATTCTCAAGTCAAAGCAATCCTGCGGCTGGAGAACCGCCATGATTATCAGTGAGTTGGAGAAAGAGTTGAGAATCCTGGAGTCGCAGAGAACCGACAAGGAGTCACTGGATAGTCGGCGTAAGGAGCTTCAGGAAACAAGAGATGACATTATAATGCTTGAAAATCAGATTTCCTTCCTCAGAAACCGAAAACTCGATGCTTATGATGTGCTTAGTTTTGAAGACTTAAAGGATATTGATACCGAAGTGAAAGATTTGCACGAGCTGGTGATTCAAAAGGACTATCGAGCCACGGAATGCCTTAATGAGATAAAGCGGCTGGAAGAGGAAATGTCGGAGGGATACAACCCAAACTGGGGTTGCTTATTCAAATCATCGAGACGAAAATCTCGGTTTGGGGACCAGGTTGAGGATTTTGCTTGCGTTTATTCTTCCCGAGTTACGAACTTCTCCCGCTATCCGATTACCAAATATTTTCGTATTAGCACGGATCTGATGGCGCATGAAAGGTCTTGAAAGAATCCCCGCGGAAAATTACCAGAAGTCCCGGGGAACAATGAGATGAATCTCTTGAGGATATCCCAGTTTCTTCTCCTTTTCACGACCTTGGCCTTCATAGGTTGTGGGGGAAAGACTTCCGATAGCGGATTTGGGGGAAAGACTTCCGATAGCGGATTTCCGCTCCAGCAGCCAATAACGCCTACAACCGCGACGATCAACGGGAGGATTGATATTCCTGTTGATACAAGCGATGGGAATCTAAACTCTTCGCTTAGCCGCGTCGCGAAGGCAGTAAACCGTTTTTCCAATTTGACTGTACTGGGGCGTTATCTTGATTCCACAGGCGCACTACAGGAAGTCACCGGGCGGATTGCCATCGACGCGGGGAATACCGGTGCGACCTATGTAGTGGAACAGCTCCCCTTCGGAGTAGAAATTACGGTTGTTGTCACCAGGGGCAAAATCACCTTAAAGGCGATCAATAGTCCGCTGAGTGTCCAGCAAGCTACGCAGACTCGGGCAGTAGACCCAGAGAGTACCGCAGAGGCCATTCTCTTTGAAGAAATAAAAAAATCGAACCCTGCCATTACTTTTCAAGACCAGTCTCAATCCCAGAGTTTCCTCAGGGAGAAGGGAATTCTTGCGGTGATTCTGCGCCAGGAAATTGCCAACGACAATGTTGATCCAAGTTCTCTTGATCTACTTGAGCGACCCTTTGTAGTCTCACAGGTGGAGCAGATCGCTGATGCGGTCGTTAATCAACAGGTCATCAATCATCTTCCTTATGCGGTGGTTGATAGCCTGGGAAATGATCTTTCCAGCGCGATTAGTGTAGTTTTTCGTCTCTATGATCCTGAAGATGATTTAGCGACAGTCCAGGTTTTTTATTCTCTTGATGGGATCTCATTTTTAGCGGCAACGCTTGGAAACACTGGAATCAGCGCAGGAACTTCTCTGAATGCCGAACGTTCCGATGGTGTCTCTCATACTTTTGTGTGGGAATCCGCGGCGGATTTGGCTGTGGGGACCAAAGTGGATGTGATTCTTGCTGTTGATGTGACTCCGGCAGGCTTCACTCCCGATTCCTCCAATACCAACCGCGTTAAGACGATTGCTTTTGAAGTTGATAACAGGGGTATCCCCGCGATTCTTTCTCTAAGCAGCGGGGAGCATTTGCTAGGACAGACATCGGTGATAAATGTCCAGGGACTAAATCTCGCGGTTGTTAACCAGGTTAGTCTTGAATTTCTGGGAACCGATTCATTCATCAATCCCAAGGTATTTGCCATCAATGAGTTTCTCACTTCCAATGATCAGCTTTTATCTCTTACCATTCCAGCTTTCGGTCCTTTTCCAGTTCCCTACAGGCTTTCACTGAGCGGATTACGACCCCAGGATCGGGTACTTTCGGTCCAGGAAATTGAGGTCAAGGAATTGGGTCCCCCTGATTTCACTCTGCTAGACCCAGCCCTTTCCCCCTCCCAGGGTTTTAATCACCTAACTCGGGAAATTCGTTTTGAGGGAAGGAACCTGATGGGTGTTTTTTCTCAAAAAGCGGTGCTCCAAAAGGTCAGTGCCCCATCTATTCGGCATTTTTTGAGTCCCTCTTCTGCCCAGGTGATTGATGGAGCGGGTCTGGTGGAATGGAAAGGTATTGTCCCAACTCGTCTGGCTACAGGAGCCTATCAGATTAGGGTGAGCAACACATGCGATCCCTCAACTCCCTGCGGAGACGAAGTTGAGGTCGCTGTTAATAATGTGAGTTCGGTTATCTATACCGTCCTGGAAACATTCCCTCTCATCGATGCGATCGTTCCTTCCTTTGGTGGAATCGCGTTCAATTCCCAGGACCATGAAGTTGATGTCCTTGGTGAGAGACTATCCTCTGTCAGCAGCGTACGTATTTCTACCAATAGAAACCTGTTGATTTCGAGTTTTTCATCTCAATTTCCGGTTTCAATTTCCAGTACTTCCTATACCTCCCTAACCTTCATTTTTCCGCTTGGGACAAATCCGGGAACTTATTTTGTAGGTTTGGAAAATGCTTTTGGTAAAGCCGTTTCTACGCAAAATTTTCAGGCTAAAGAAGGAGTGATTCCATCTACCTCCGTTCAGACTGTCCTTTTGGACCCCGCTCTGAATCCCCTGGGCTCAACCCAGGTTAGTAACCTGGTAAGCTTTGTTTTGGATATACAGGGAACCAGCCTCTCAAGCCTTCATACGGTTCGTCTGATTAACAGGGATCTTAGCGGGGTGGTCATCGACACCAGTCCGAATTTCACAAGCTTCACTCAAGCTTATGTAAACATCCCTGAACATCTACCCCCAGGTCGTTATCGACTGGATTTGGAAAATTCGGCCGGACTGACCTCGGTGAATTGTAATGGATTTTCGTGTTTTGAGATTACCGAGTCCGCTCCGGTGATTACTGATTTCAGTAATGAACTCAAACCCCAGGATCTTTCCCAGTACCAGATTATTGCCGGTGAAGCCGGTATTCTCAGTATTTTGGGCAGTAGCCTGGCCGGGGTACGCTCCGCCGCCATTTGCGACAGTCAGATTTCCTGTTTATATGAGATTTCCTCGGTTTCGGGTTCCTTTGATGAAGTCATCGCGAACCTATCCTCATCGGTCTATATGAAGCCCGGAACTTACTTTTTGCAGGTGACGAATCAAACAGCCCCATCATTCTCACCTGTGGATAAGAAACTCGAGGTGCTCGAGCGAACACCAGCGGTGGATTTTATTGAACCCCAGGTTCTCACCAGCGCTCAGCTTCTCAACGATGTAAATGTGATTACCTTTACGGGCAGAAACCTATTTGGTCTGACGGACATCTATTTACTCCCTTCTACCGATGGTTCCAACCCCTGTACGGTACCAACAACCCAGACACCCTATCGTTTTCTCGGGACAGAGATAGACGGTGTCAGCCGTACTCAGGCCACTTTGACTTTGCAAAATCTTGGAACCCTGCTTCCTGGTACTTACGCTTTTCGTTTACAAAATCTGGCTCCCTCGGGTACTGATAATCTTTCCTTTTGTGATCCTACTGTTCATAGATTCAGCGTGACGGAACCACCCCTCGAATTTCTCAGTTTTTTCAACTCCAATCCCAGTAGTCCTGAGAGCACTACCATCGCCAATCACACGACAAGTGTCGTCACTTTTGTGGGGAAATTCCTCTTCGGACTCGACAAGGTTCAGATGCAGCGCAGGGGATCCGCAATCCAAAATCTTCCCAGCATATTTGAAGCGGAAGTTACCACCTCTTTTCTCTCACAAGCGACCTTCCAAATCGAGTCCGGCCTTCTACCAGGTACCTATGATCTGCTGATGAAAAACTCAGGAATGTCACAACCCCAATTGGTCGGGGCCAGTGTGGAAGTAACAGAGGTGATCACTCCTGAAATTTCCACCATCCTTATTTTAGGAGAAAACCAGAGTAATACCGAAGACATCTTTGTGGATTTGAAGGGGACAGCGCTTGAAGGTGTGGGGCTTTTTACCCATTCCATTAACCTCATTGATACTCGGGACACAGCTCATCTCGTTGCCCTGCCGACCACTCAGGCGGGAGGACTCATCGAGCTCAGGGCACTTCCGGACCAGTCAACTTTCATTCGTGCCAAGATTCCCCGGGGCACTCCTGGCGGGGAATATCTTGTGAGCGTTCTAAACACTTCCGGCAATACCTCACCCGTCACGACCAACGCGCTTATTGACGTCTTTGAGCCACAGGCGGTCTTCGAGACGCTGAGCGTTCAAGGGCCTTTTGATGAAGAATTTGGTTTCGGCGAAAATACCCGCAAAACCAGGCTTGAATTACGAGGATCAAACCTGGCGTCATCGGAGGAGGTTTTTTTACAAAGGGAGCCAGCCTTTATTGGTGATTCTTCAGAAACCCTGCGCCTTGTCAGCGAGGTAATTCATCGAGTTTTTCAGCCCCAGGAAATAACCTTGACTACTACTCTGCCTCTCTTTCTAAGACCAGGATTCTATGACCTTCAAATCCGTAATAATTCGGGCGAGTTTTCAGAAAAGATTGATCCCGTTTCCTCTCCTTTCTTTGAACAGGTCCTGGTGCGGGAAGGTGCTCCCCAGGTAGAGCTGGTTGGATGCCTGGATTTTGAGCTTGCTGAACTTGTAGATCCTGCTTCAGTAAACTCCGAGTGTTCCACCAGTTTTAC
>CAZIKF010000032.1:0-14397 GCA_964539825.1 uncultured bacterium | reverse complement strand
ACCAATAGTGTTGCCACCGTGCGATTTCAAAAAAAGCTGAAGAGCGCAGAGCTATTTCCGGCCACCATCTTTACTCTGAATCCTGTCAGTGTAGTTAATAATGTGAATACGACCGTGTTCGTGTCAGGGGATCATTTGACGGGAACCACACAGGTCGCTTTATTTACCTCTGATCTACCCTCCGCCGGTGCGACTTTGATCACTACTCTGCCCTTTGAGCCGAATCCAAGCCTTCCTATTAACCTACTCTCTTTTTCAGTTCCTGAAAACCAGTTTCCCTCCACCTATAGGATTCGGATCCGAAACTCCAGGGGCTTCAACCCAGGTGATCCCATTCTCGATACCAACCTGATTCAAATTTCTGAGCCCCCTCCGCTTATCACCACACTCTCAAGGTTCTGGGACACCAATGAGACTACCAAAACCGTTCTGGTGCATGGAGACGGATTCCTGGGTCTCACGGATGTGGTTTTTAAACCCAGTTCCACCGGTTTAGCAGGTACGTCCAACGCGAACATGAGTATCCCCCATTCTCAGATACCGCTACAGTTTTCAGTAACATCGCGGTCCCTTTTATCCATTGTGATTCCTCCGTTGCAACTACCTGGTTTCTATCAATTGAGCATGGAGAATACCAATCCCTCAAGCTATCTCTATGAAGTTCCTTTCCAGGTTCGGGAAAATCCTCCTACGATTTTTTCTGTGAGCCCTGCCTTTGTCTTTTATGCTGACGACGAGCAAATTGTCGTGACCGGCAGCGACTTCCTGGGGGTTCGGGGAACCCCTGTTTCAAGCACTTTTGCCCGCCTGACTCATGTGGAGAGCGGTGTGCAAAGAGACCTGGACCTGACCCAGAATCCTACCTATGACACCTTGCACCTAACAGTGCCAAGGAATTTACTCATTGGTCTATATGAGCTCGAAATACAAAACCAGGAGGGTGTTGCCAGCACAGTCACTGTGACCCAGTTCTTTGTCAAAGAAGGGCTTGTAGAAATTCAGCAAGTCGTGGGTACCACCTTTCAATATGATGACAACTTCAATGACTCCAACAAAAGGGTGGATATTTTTGGTAAGCATCTACAGGGAGTGAAGCGGATTCAAATCACGACTCAGATCCAGGGGCGAACCTACACCTATGATCTCATCGATGGCCTGGCAGACCCTTATATTTCGATCACGAATTCGGTGATCAATACAGATTTTGTGTACCCGGGACAGTACCAGTTGCTCATAGAAAACACAGCAGGAACCATCAACCCAAGTACGCCCATCATTGATATTCAGATTCCTAATTCAGTTATCACGGATTTTCAGCCAAGAAGTGGTCCCTACAACTCTCCTAGCGAAATTACGATTACCGGTAACCACCTGCGGCGCTGGGAGCGTATGGAATTTCAACGGGGGATTGGCTGTGCGGACCCCGATGATAGTGTGAACATCCTCTTCATAGCGACCAATACCAATTCGACTGTTTTTCAAGAGGTTTCCCATACAGAGACCAAAATCATATTCGGCTCCCAAAATGTGAATGAAAAATTTGATGAGGCCTGTAATAAGTTCTTTAATATCTGTTACAACCTCTATGGGGATCCTGACCTGGCCTCTGGTGGACCAGCATGTGAGCAACTCCTTGTTCTCAATAATCCTTCCCCGGGAAATTTTCAATTGGTGGGAAATATTCCTGAAGTAGATTCTTTTGAGGATGAAATCGCGATTCCCATTCCAACTACAACCGAATTTACTGATTTTGTTAGTGGCAACCCAGCTGTGGCTACAACCTCAATTTTTAGTGGATTACCCCTTGATTTAGTAATCCGAGGTGCTAATTACGACTCTTTACAAAGTATTAAAATCATTCGAGATTCAGATTCTGTGGAGTGGACTCTTGCCTGCACCTCAGGTACCGGTTCCGCCTCCTTGAACCAGGGCAACCTCACCACAGTCACCGTTCGCATTCCGCGTGAGATATTCCACTTCCCACCCAACGCGGCGGGGAATCCCTGTCTGAACCCTAGCAACCTGCTACCTCTAACCCCAGGCCTATATTCTTTCGTGGTCAGCGGTACCTCAGGTACTTCCAGCTCGCTTCCCAGGCGGGTGAAGTTCTACTTTTCTGAAGGTTTTCCAAACAATACCTCAATTCTCAATACTTCCAGCACTACCATTTTTAATGATGTAGATCACGACCTCAGGCTGAAGGCAGGCCAACTCCTTGGTGCTCGAATGGTTCGCATCAGGGATCAGGCTGGAGCGAGGCTAAGTGATTTTTCTGTTCCCAGGGGTTTCATTGTGAGTGAAACCGAGCTTGAATTTACGGTACCTAAAGGGACCCTGAGAGGTTTGAAGACCGATGTATTCGGGCCCTACAGCATTCAGGTTTTGAATTCCAGAGGGTGGACCCAGAGCGGGACAGGTCAATTTGAAATCAATGAACGAGCTCCACAACTTGATTCCATTTTGCCTACAAGCGGGCAAAACCTGGCTACAAGCCCTTTAATCTTTGACGGAAATCACCTTCTCGGGGTTGGACAGCCGCTGATTGGGGGTGGATTTAACAGGTTGAGAATGTTTCACCGCGAAAGCGTTGAAAACCCAGCGATTACAACCATCAGCATCGATCTTACCGCTTCCGTTACAGTGCAGTCCCTCACTTCTTTTGTAGCCGTAATTCCCAAAAGACTCAGACCTGGAAAATATTTCTTTTCGGTTGAGAATGACCATCACCTGACAGCATTCAATCCACGGGTTTTTGATAACATCCTGTTTGAGGCTCTGGATTCTTCCCCTGTTGTCACATTTGTAACACCCCAGATTTCTGATTTTGATCTCCTCCCGCCTAATCTGGAGATCCGAGGATTGCACCTGTCGGGTATGCGCACAGTTGAGCTATCCCTGGTAGGAGCACCTGTTTCGAATGAACTTACTCTTAGTCTTATTTCTAGCCCTGACCTGACTTCGGCTAACTTTGACTCGGCTATCTTCAGCCTTCCTCAGAGTCCAACCTTTTTGGTACCCGGTCTTTATGAGATAGCTGTCGAAAATGCGAATGGCTTATTTCCCCTGGCGAATTTCAGTCTAGAGGTTCTGGAAAAGGAGCCCAGGCTGGATCAAATCATTCCGGTAGAGCCTTCCTCATTTGATAACTCCGGATTGGTCACCTTTGATTTGGAAGGGGACAACTTATTTGGACATCCTCTTATCAATGTGAGTCTTGGATCCACAACAAGTCCTATTGTCGTTACTGGGGCTCTACAGTCCAGATTCGCAATTCGTGGGCTCACTTTGATAGACAGTCTATTTCCAGATACCTGGATACTTTCCTTCGAGAATACCCAGGGAAGCACTTCGCTAAGCTTCATCGTCACCGAACCCATTCCACAGATTGAGTCCATTGTCCCTGAAAGGGTATCTTTTCAAGGAGAGTCTTTGATTCAGCTAGTAGGAGACCATTTCATCTCCGCAAGTACAGCCCCTGGTTCGGTTACTCTCACCGATGTTTTACAGACCCCCCTGGAGGAGATCCGGCTTATTGATCGTAGAAATATGGAGGTGCTGGTTCCCCAGGGTATCCAAGTCGGGCGCTACCAAATCCAGGCAACCAATAAGGCCGGTAGAAATACCACATCAGCATTTTTGATCGTGGAAGGATCGGGTCTCTCCCTAAACTCGATCCAACCCCAGACAGGCTCGGTTTTGGGGGGAGAGTTTCTGGTCATAGAGGGAGCCGGATTTGTCCAGGGAACCCGCCTTGTAATAGGAAATAGTTTGGCACAGGATATCCGTGTAGAGCCCACTCGACTGGAAGCGTTTGCTCCGGCTTTGAGTGCTTCAATTCCAATCACGGGCGCGAGTACCTCCGTGCGTGTGGAGCTTATTAATCCGGACGGCGAAAGGGTTGTGGAAGAAGAGTTCTACTCCTATTTCCGCGAAACGATCAACGCACCAAGAATTCTTAGAGTTTTTCCAGGAGCTATAACCGGTTCAGGTCCAACGGGTAAGCCGATTAATACAAGAATTGCCTTCGAGTTTGATCAACCCATTGACGCGCAAAGTTTACAGGACCTGGTCACCGGGACCCTCAATTTTCATGGTGTTGAGGTTCTTTCTGATCGAAACGTGATAGGAGGAACTCTGACCTGGGGACCGGATAGCAGAGTCTTTGTCTACAATACTTTTGGAATCGATTTCATACCGAATAAACCGGTTGAAATTGGTTTTGCCGCTTCCATACGCTCTAGTACCGGTGTGTCCTTAGTGAGTACAGATGTCCTCCAGCTCTCTTCTCCCTTCTTTGATAAGCCCTATGTAGAAGACTGGGCATTTGAAGTGGGTGCGGGTCAGGACAATTCAGCGTTGAGTGTAGTCGCTCCGGTTGGAAGTGGAAGTACTGCCCCATCTACCTGGGTAACCGACGTCGTTTTCTCCAAAGAAATAGATCCGCTAACCATCTTTCCAGAAGATATTATTCTTACTGAAGATGTGACCTCGAAGCGTATTGTAGTAGAAGTTCAGCTTGATAATAGCGGTTTGATCGTTCACATAGATCCAACGGAACGGCTCAATCCAAATAGAAATTATTCTCTGCGCTGGAAGAACACAAATCTCAGGAGTCTGACGCAGCACTCAATGAGCTCAGACTTTACCTATCAGCTAGGGTCAGAAGCGACCGGACCGAGGTTGCTTAGCATTGTGCCAGAGAATGCCGAAACAGGTGTGGTTCGCAATACAGTCGTAATCTTTGAATTCGATCAAGAAGTAGCTGAGACCTCGATGAATGACAGCAATGTCTTTGTGCTTGATCCCGCTGGAGAAAAGCTTGCGGGGGTATTTTCCAGTAATGATGAAAAGACCTTTTATACGCTGCGCCTTCTTGAATTACTAAATGGTGGAGATATCTATGATGTTGTTGTCTCCCGCCGGGTGAAATCTCCTACAGGAGTCCCAATAACTGCCAGTTCAACCTCTGCGTTTACGATATCCACTCTCGATGACATCGATCTTTCGGGTCCGGTAATTGTTAACATTTTTCCATCCAACGCCCAGAGTTTGGTCTCCACAGAAGCGGTCCCGATTGTTACTTTCAACGAATCGATTCATAAGGCTGATCTGACCACTGAAAACTTCAAACTCAACAAGGTTGAGGTTGATGGCTTTCATACGATTCAACATGGACTTACCCTGCTTGAGGATAGAGCCACTATTCTTCTGACCCCGGTGGAAAGATTAGAACACGAAGCCCAGTACAATGTTACGGTCGCTTCGGGAATTCGGGATCTATCTAGTAACCTGTCTACGGAGGGAGTTTCCATCACCTTCACGGTTACTCCCCACTTTGATTCCATTGGTCCCAATATCGATAGCGTTATCCCCGCTAACGGGGCTTCACAGGTTGCCATCAGTACCCATGTTCAAGTGAAGTTTACGGAACCCATAGATCCGACTGATGTGACCGCCGCAAATTTTGTAGTTCGAACCGTGGACGCTCTGAGTGTCGCAGGAGGATATACTCTGGAGGAAAACTCAACCCGGGTCCGTTTTGTCCCCTCCGCCCCTTTGTTAAAGGAAACTACCTATGTGCTTGAAATCAGCGGTTCCATCAAAGATCTCTTCGGGAATCCCCGTCTAGTACCATCGAC
This sequence comes from uncultured bacterium, assembly GCA_964539825.1. Classification (GTDB taxonomy): domain Bacteria; phylum Muiribacteriota; class UBA6191; order UBA6191; family UBA6191; genus CAZIKF01. The sequence goes on along the minus strand of CAZIKF010000032.1, from coordinate 8,758 downwards.
AACCACCTTTTCGACCGAGTCTTTCTTCGACAATGTTCCTCCAGTCATTTCCAACCTGACCGTCAATGGGATCCCTTCTACCTTAAATGGAGACGGACCGACTGTATTTGATAACCTGGGATCTGCCGTAGTACCTGTTTTACACGTCCCTGAAAATGGATTTACCATTGATATTTATTATGAAGATCCAGGATTGGGTGGAGAAACTTCAGGTGTGGATCAATCTAATATCACAGTAGTGGATGAAAAGCAGGTCCATAAGCAGATAGATCCCAGTAATCAGCAGCTTCTCACCAATTTAAATCTACTGGAGCAGGGAATTTTCCCCATCCATCAGGCAGGTCATACAAGACTGGTGATTCCTTCTAATTGGATCTTTGCCGCTGGCCGGCACATCCTTACGGCAACCGTAAAAGATCTATCCACTAATGGAAACATATCCCTGGCCAAAGTATTCGAGTTTCAGGTTTCCCCGATCTCAGGAGAAGAAATTAACTACCCCTTTGAAAATGGTACTACTTCCACATTTTCTCTGGAATATGATGGAGATCATTATTTGTATGATACGAGCGTACAGCTTGGGAACCTCAGGATTCGCACCCTCTTTGAACCTGACGGAGCACTGGATTTTCTGCAGGAATTGGAGCTGCTGGGATTCATTGCTGATGACACGGTGCGACCCCCAAATGTAACTGAAGGCCCCAGTCCTTCAGTCATTGGTACCAATGTGACTACCTTTTTAAAGAGTCTTGTTTTACAGGAAGTACGGAGGTTCTTTGATCTCGATCCCGTTACAGGACTACCCAATATCGCGGAATTACCAGTTGGAGTCAGGTTTGAAACCGAACTCCCCGGGACCCAGTCTTCTATTTCCAGGCTGCTCATCGGAGGTGATAATGGCGCTGAATCCGGCGGTGGAGTTGGTGTGATCAAGTCTACTGAGAGAAGTTTTTACAACACCGCGAATAGGAATCCTTTCTTGAGTCTTATTTCCAGAACTGAACCAGTTGACCAGGGTCAGGGTGTTTTTAGTGTCCAGATTATTCGCAGTTTTGCCAATGATCCAGAAGGATTTCAGGAGTGGAAGAGCCGATTCGGTCCAATATCGGTCTTTGCTTACACCAACACGGGCGGATTCACAGGTTTACCCATAGGTTTTTTCCCAACCGATGAGGACATCTATCAATTGAGTCCTCAGGATGCCTCCACAGGCCTTGATGAAGTGCGAAAGACTCGGTACTTTGAAATGCTCAATGCCCTTGAGTCTTATGCCAGAATCCTGGCTGTCTCCATTGCCCGTGTGGCAGCCGAAGCCGTTGGCCTGGTCTCGAAAGGGATTCCTCCGCTGGGACTTTACGGCGGCGCTCAGAATATTCCCGACTTCTTTGTAGCTTCAGAGTCAACCTTTCCCTATCTTCGTCCGCTTGGTGAAAATAATCTGATGCGCAAAAAAATTGGGCTTTTCGAGATTTTCACACCCTCACCGGGGGATCTAAAGCTGTCTGATTTCTCTTCTATTTACTTAAGAAATCAGATCAGAGTGACGCAATAGGGGAATCTCAGATTCCAGGAATTCCAGGGAGCACAGGAAACAGAGGAAGCCAGGGAAGGAAAAGTGTGCCCGTCATATTCACTGATACGTGCATAGATTTTTCAAACCAGAGGTTGAATTGTGTTTTTAAAGGTGCGTGCTACTCCTAACGGTTCAAAGAGTGAGGTTCTTGGAATGAATTCTGAGGGTCTTCTACGGATCCGGCTTAAAGCTCCTGCGGTTGAAGGTAAGGCAAATAAGGAACTCATTCGATTTCTTTCCCAAATACTTGGTTTAAAAAGGGGAGACCTGAGGATTCTGAGGGGAGAAAAGAGTAGGATCAAGGTCTTGGAACTACCAGGATCGAGAGAGAAAATCCTGCAAATGTTAGGCGTGGAGAGCTAATGTGCGAATTTTATTAACAAACGATGACGGCTATTTTACGGAGGCTTACCAGATTCTGGGTTTGGAGCTGCAAAAGCATTATGACGTGACGATGATATCCCCTGAGCAGAATTGCAGCGGGATTTCTCATGCGTTCACCCTTCGTGAGCCAGTCTATTATTCCGCCGTAGAATCCCATAAAAATCCCCTCGGGCTGGAGAATTTCTACTCCTTTTCAGGGACGCCGGTAGATTGTGTGAAATTCTGTCTGCTGGAATTTATGCGGGACCGACCTCCGGATCTTGTGATTTCCGGGATCAACCCAGGGGCGAATATGGCCTGTGATGTACTTTATTCTGGTACTGTAGCCGCGGCCATTGAAGGAAGTATCAACGGGTGTCCTTCCATAGCTATTTCCTATAATTCACTGGAACTTCAATCCCAGCGGGTGCAGGAAGTCATCGATTGGTTTCTCTCCTTTTTGAAGGCTCATGAGGATTATCTCATGTCTTCGAGGGCACTGCTCAACATCAACTATCCAGCCTTGCCAAAGGAAAAAATTCAAGGGGTTCGCGTGACCCGTGTGGGAAAACGGGGATATTGTGATTCCTATGTGAGACGGGTAACACCACAGGGAAGAGAATACTTCTGGCTCACCGGTGAGCTTGATTCCTTAGATGAGCCGGAGGACAGTGACAAAAGGGCTGTTTTGGATGGTTATATCGCAATTACTCCCCTGAAGATTGATTACTCTGATGATCACGGTGTTGAGAATCTTCGCCGAAGAATGGATTGATCAGAACCTAATCCTGGTGGAAACCTTTTCCCTCTTGCTTCGTAGTAGGTTATGAACGAATCATAATGATGGGAATGTTGGGGGTTGATAGGTGACTCCTGTGGAGCCTGATGGGGCATCATTCCTTCGAAGCGCAAAAGGATCTGTCATGAATGGACAAGTCTATAAAAATATATCTCGACTAAAGAAAACCTCTCTTTTAACCGGAGTACTTTTTTTCTTGAGTCTGTTTTCACCCTTTCTTCAGACCTTTGCGTTTGAATCCAGCTTCTATGATGGGCCTGGGGGCTTTGCCAATCGAGAAATGGTTCATCGTCAAGTGAATAGGCAAATGAATTTTCATCGCAGTCTTGAGAGTGAAGCTACATTCCGTACTCATAAGCTAGTCGGGATGGGATTAGGAGCGGCAGTTGGCGGTGGTCTGGTTGCCATGCTTGGTTTGGCGGCTTCACCAATCATTGCGGCAGCAACCATTATCGGGTCGGTTCTGGCTGGTGGATTTCTAGCGTCTCAGGTCGGAAACAGTTCTCGATCTAAAAACTTCAGGGTTAATTCAAGCAACAATTTTCTTTCATGGGCTGGCGGCTTAGCCGGGGGACTCCTGGGTTTCATGATACCCGGCGGTTCCATTATTGGAGCAGGGTTGGGTACGGTTGCAGGGGGTATGCTAGGAAATGCTCTTGCAGACAACACTAAACTTAATGCCGCGCAAAGAGCAATGGGAGGCGGTCAACCTCCCGGCTTAATTGAGAGTGCCATGCATCGGTTTTCCGGAGGATTCATGGGCCCTATGGGTGCCATGGCTGAGGGTCCAATGGTTCGTTCCAGACTCCTTACCGGAATGGGTCCAGAATGGGCCGGAGCACCAGGCTGGTTTCAGCAAAATGGTCAATTTACACCAGGTATGCAGCCTGGTATGAACCCCCTTCAAGATCCAAGAATGATGAACATGATGCCCATGGATTTTCGTACCGATTATGTCTGGCACGATAATAATGGAGAACTAGCCTATCCCGGTTGGGAAGAAGATCTCTATCGGGTAGATGGGAGCGGCGCTCTTTCTCGAAGACTTCCCGAATGGACTACTGGACGAGGAAATTATTCAGGATCGAGCTACGATGGCAGACCCAACCGTGGATATGGACCTGACTCATCAATCGGCTACGATGGCAGGTCAAACCGCGGATATGGATCTAACTCATCAAACCGCTTCGAAGATGATGAATATTCTAGTGGGTCCAGCATTGAGAATCCTGACTGGGAAGGGTCCAGTCGAGCACGGTCCCGCAGATCACTCTATGATGATGGTGACCAGTATTCCTCTCATACCACCTCCGATGGCGAGACATTCAATCCCTCGCATGAAATTGGTTCTAATGAAAGTCTGGTCAATTTGTCTTCCCGCTACCAGGATGCAGTCGAAGAATTACGGAATTTGACCGCTCAGGATGCCCCAGCACTACAGCGCAAAAGGGCACATAAGGAAGTACAGCGTCTGGAGCGAATGCTCCACCAGGTACTGCGTTAGGATTTTAAAATGCGAAGGCTTCTGTCCGTCTTCCTGACAATATTCTTTTTGATAGGGAGTCCCCTGTACTCTCAGGCGCCGGAACCTGTTGCCCAGCCAGCAGGCTTTAAGGCCCAGCATACCGGCGGAAGAATCAAGATGTTTTTCAATAAGGCGGTATCTTCGCTGGATACACGGCCTTATACCGAAGTAAAATTCTCCAACAGTGGTGAAAAAGTTCTCTGGAATTCCCAGGGAAGAAATGCCTATGAAGTACGGGGCGCTAAGGGAGAGGTGTTGTACCGTAAGTCTTATGACGCTTCTCCAAACATGAAGAAAATACAGATTCAGGGACCCGCAGATCTGGATGGATTTGCGAGATACCAGGGCAAACTTGCCGAGGCCAGGGCCAAGATGGACCTGACCCGTGCCCAGGCTCAAGCTCTGAAGGTGAAATCCCAGGGTGGTCTGGCTTCCGCGCAGGAGCTAAAAACGCTCAAGGGTCTTGAAAAACAAATCCCAAGATACGAAAAAGCTTATCGGTCCCTGGAAACTAAAGTGAGCCTGAAGTCCAGCGGACCTGCTCGATCCAAAATGACCAGCGGATTTAAAGGTGCTCTTACCGGGGTAGGAATTTACGCCGGTGCGCAGATCCTTAGCGACGCTATTTCAAATGACGGCAACGTAGATCCAGCGCGTGCCCTGGCCCCCATGCTGCAACCTTCCTTTTTGACAGGAATCGGAGGCGGTGCAATGGGCGCGATGATTCTCTCCAGGATTCCCATTCCTGGCATCGGCGGAGGTCTTTTAAAGGCCTTACCCATGTTCCTGGGAGGAGCGGTAGGTTTTGAGGTCGGTTCCGGTAACGTTGGACGAACCAACTGGACTAAATTGATTAGCTCTACAGCAGCCTCCGCGCTTGCGTTCGGGCTCATCGGCGGCCCCATAGGAATCGGCGTTTCCATCCTGGCCGGCATGGCCGTTGATAAGCTCTTTAGCTCATTTGAGGAAGTCACACCTCCGATGAATTATGAACCTCAATGGCAAACCATGGCTCAACCAATACCGGCGGCTGAGTCTCTACAGGCCCCGCCTGTACAAGGCAATTTTCAGCAGCAGATTTTAGAGCCGTTTCCGCAACAACCAACCGTCTTTCAACCCCAGGTTGAAGCCCCGGTTGTGTTTCAACAAGCTCCGATAGCTCCCGCGAAACCAGGTGAAATTGAAAAACTCAAAGCCGAAATGTCTTCTTATTACGAGAACTACATTCAACTCCTGAGGAGTCGCAATGGATCGCAGGCCAGGGAGCAGTATGAGTTGTATAAGAAATCAAAAAACAGGCTAGTCGAACTCGGTTCTCAATAAAGCCACCAGAGAAAAGTTCCCGTCCAAATTCCATACTTCATTTGTTGAAGGAACGGCTAGCAGGCGAAGGCCATGGTCTCTCGACAACGCCCTAAACCTCGGTCCTCGGATCAACTAATATAAGAATTACCTGGATCGATCAGAAATTTGTTTCTTATCGCTGTTCTTCCAAGGAGCATTCGAAAACCCATCAGGTCTCTATTGACCAGGTTGAGTTCAATTGCATAACGGTGTCCCGCGATTTCAATATCGGTTTTAATGACCGGTCGAAGAGTTTGCCTCCCGGTTGAACTTTTCACATATCGAATATCATGGAGTTCAGCATGAGCCTCAATCTTGGGAAACGGCTTCTTCTGAACAGGATGAATCGTGAATCGAACAAAAGGTATTCCTTCCAATCGAAATACCTTCAAGTCCGCTACGTGAAGAGAAGAAGTTCTCGCTCCGGTATCTACCTTTGCCTTTATGGATCCAACCTGTAATTGGGGAAGCCCAATCCATTCTCTCCAACCCAGGATTTGCTTTTGTTTGGACATAGTTTCAATCCGTTGATTTTGTTATGTTAGGACATTGGGGCATTACAAAAAAGATCCCACCAAGAGAAAGTAGAGGTTTTTGTGCTCAAAATCGGTGTTCTATCTCGATCATCATCCATCTATTCAACCAAAAGAATCGTAGAAGAGGCTAGGGAGCGGGGGCATGAGGTACAGGTTGTAGATCCATTGTACTGCTACATGGATATAACTTCCCACCATCCCAAAATTTTCTTTAATAACCGGTCATTGGACTATTTTGATGCGATTATCCCCCGGATCGGAGCATCAATCACTTTTTTTGGTACTGCTGTAGTTCGTCAGTTTGAGATGATGGGGATGTATACGGTTAATCCTTCCATTGGGATCAGCCGATCCCGAGACAAACTGCGGGCATTACAACTTTTGGCCCGCCGGGGAATTGGTTTACCGGTAACTGGATTCGCCAGTTCTACCAAGATGTCCGATGAGCTGATTAAGCTGGTTGGAGGGGCTCCGTTGGTAGTCAAACTCTTGGAGGGAACCCAGGGTAAGGGAGTGGTTCTTGCCGAAACACCCAAAGCGGCCGAGAGTGTCATTGACGCGTTTAGGGGACTCAAAGCCAACTTCATCGTTCAGGAATTTGTTCGTGAAGCTGACGGTGCTGATATTCGCTGTTTTGTGATTGGAGATAAAGTCATCGCTTCCATGATGCGTAAGGGAAGGGAAGGGGAATTTCGTTCCAATTTGCATAAGGGCGGCAGCGCGACCAAAATCCGGATCACTCCCGAAGAGCGCAGCATCGCCGTGCGGGCTGCCAAGGCTATGGGGCTCAAGGTGGCAGGGGTGGATCTATTACGCAGCAATCATGGAGCTGTAGTCATGGAAGTAAACTCTTCCCCCGGTCTGCAAGGAATCGAGGAAGTAACCCAAAAGAATATTGCTGGATCCATTATCCAATTTATTGAGAAACAGCGAACTGGCAAGTCTAAGCGAAATGTCACCGGTTAGGCGTACCCCCGGATTTAAAATTCTTGGGACTGAGGTTCCAGCGGGAAGTCGAAGGACCTTGGAGATGGAGGTTGCGAATCTGTTTGACTTCACTGCTGTTAAAGTGCCGGTTCAGGTTTTACATGGAAGGAACAAAGGGCCAGTTCTCTTCGTGTGCGCGGCAATTCACGGAGATGAGATCAATGGTACAGAGATCATCCAACGGCTTTTAAAGAGCCGTTATCTTTCCAATTTAAAAGGGACTCTCATAGCTGCTCCGGTCGTAAACGTATTCGGCTTTAACCAGCGATCCCGTGAACTGCCTGATGGCAGAGATCTGAACCGGTCTTTTCCCGGTTCAGCCAAAGGCTCCATGGCAGCCAGATTAGCGCATAGCTTCATGACTGAGATCGTAGAAATTTCCACCCACGGGATTGATTTGCATACAGGGACCCGTCACCGGACCAATCTTCCACAGGTTAGAGGAGACATTGGGGATGAGCAAACTTTGTCGCTTGCCCGTGCTTTTGGCGTTCCGGTAATCGTACATTCCAATGTGGTTGACGGTTCCTTGCGTCAGGCGGTAGTCGAGCAAGGAATACCTGTGTTGCTCTATGAAGGGGGAGAGGCCCTGAGGCACAACGAAATCGCGATTCGTACGGGTGTAAAGGGGATTTTGAGGGTCATGGACAGCCTGGGTATGCTGGCTCGCAGTATTTCCAGTCAAAGCAAGACTCCCGAGGCATTCATAGCCAATAAATTTCAGTGGGTGCGGGCTCCCCAGAGTGGAATTCTTCACATTCGCAGGAGGATTGGTCAGCGGGTCCACGAGGGCGAGATTATTGGTAGAATCCTGAATCCTATGGGGACTCGTTCCTACCTGGTGACTGCCCCTACAGAGGGAATCATCATAGGCCAAACCAGGCTTCCGCTTACGAATGAGGGTGATGCCTTATTCAATGTTGCTACATTCAAGGACCCGGAGGCCGCTGAGAAGAGCGCTGAGTTTATCGATGAGATCTGGGATTATGACCAGCTAGATCAAGGATTACCCTGAAGAAAATCAAATCCCCTGGTACGGATCAAGAAAGGAATCGATCACCCTTCCGGGGATAAAATCTTCCATCTCTGAGGCGCTGTAATTTGTCCGGTATTGATCCGCAAATCGATCCACTCCACCTGAGTCCTTCCCCAGGTATGTGAACCAGTGGGGAGCATATTGGATTTTCAAGGAGCTTGGATCAGCCCCAGGACGTGTATTCGCGTACACCACCATTCCTGGCTGCAGGGTTCCAGTCCAGATAGCACTCTTGAGATCTGAAATTCTCTTCCACCTGTATTTTTTGGTGTCGGGCCAGGACCATCCATCACCTATGGCACCGTTATACCGCGCTGCCAGAAGTACAACCGGGTAACACTTTCCTCTCATACCTGGCCAGTGATTCCGTGCCTTATTGGATGCCGCAAGTAGTTTTGAATAGGATACCCGGGAGGGGAGCCGGACATTTTCGTATAAAAATCCGCTTTGGACGATTTCGCGCAATCCTGTGGAGTAGTAAGAAATCTCTTTCAAAGTGGCCTCAGTACCTTGAATATAATGAAGAACAGCTTCGTAATGAATTCTCAGGTTAGTTCTAAACTCTGGAATTTTGGGAGCTTCTGCATCCTTTTTC
>CAZIKF010000031.1:0-59571 GCA_964539825.1 uncultured bacterium | reverse complement strand
TATCCGTAAAAACACTAGACAGATTTATAAGGTTTGAACCGTCACCGTAGAAAGCAGCCGCTGTGATATTTCCCGAGGAGTTAACCGCTGTGGAATAAATCACACCGGTCTCATATTCACTCTCAGAGCAGCTTAAGCTGTCTTCACCCACGCAAAGGGCGGTCTCTAAGAAGTAGATGGTATTGGAGACTTCACGGGTGATCGTAGAAGAATTGTCTCCCCCGCGAAAACCCATGCTCCCACCACCTGTGATCTCCAGTCCGCTGCCGCCAGGAATGGCGCTATTTATGCCCGAGGCGATATTATGTTTTCCTCCACTGACCGTTGAGTGAAGCTGTTTTGCCTTATTGTTCTGGCCTCCACCAACCGTTGACCAAACATGCAGAGCCTGGTTGTTGTGACCCCCGGCAACCGTCGCACTACCTCCGCTGGCCCAGTTACTCTGTCCTCCTCCAATTGTTGCATTGCCAATATTCGCTGTATTGTTTTGCCCTCCACCAATCGTAGAATGCTCTCCACTCGCTGTATTTTGCTTTCCTCCATTTATGGCGGCGTAGCTTCCGCTGGCAGTATTTTGATAACCACCGCCAACGGCTGCCTTATGTCCACTTGCGGTATTATCGAAACCTCCAGCAACGGTGGCCCAATCTTCACTGGCGATATTGTCAGAACCGCCGCCAACGGTGGCATTTTGGTAGTCTTGACCAGAAAGGCCAGTTTCAGAATTCATTCCCAGGTTGACATGGGTATGTGCATTGGACCCATGAAGTACATTTCCGGAATCACGAGAAATATAGATTTGGTCAAATAGTACCCCAGCCGTCCCCGCAACCTGTCCTGGACTTGAGGAAACCCCGGTCAAGTTGGACCCGTCTCCATAATATGCTGCGGCAGTTACAACCCCTGACGCATCAATATTCGATACAATAAGGTTTCCACCCATAAGGTGGGCAGAGCCGTCGGTTATTGTAACCCCTTCCAGCACACCAACACTGATATCTTCCCCGGCTTTTAAAACCCCTGATAATCCTGAGCCGTCGCCCACAAAGGCTGATGCTGTGACCGTACCCGATGAATCAACGTTGGTTACAATAAGATTTCCACCCATAAGGTAGGCAGATCCGTCAGTTACGGTTACACCTTCAAGGACTCCGACACTGACATCTTCCCCGGCCTTCAAAACCCCTGACAACCCGGAACCATCTCCTACGAAAAAGTCGGCCGCCACAGTTCCGGCTACTTCCATCGCGGCAGAAGGAGACGAAACCAAAACTCCCACACCCATAGATGTAATAAACATGGTTTCCACACCATCCACATTTACATGGATGTGTTCTCCTACCCCGGTAGCAGTTGTATCTATCTCTACAGAGGTATTTCCGGAATGGAGAAGATTACTGCTTCCCACACCGGTTAATCCTGATCCGTCACCCACGAAAAAATCAGCTGTTACAGTTGAGGCATCTACTTCATTGACACTGATCTTGCCCTGGGTCCAGAGTCCTGAACCATCACTTAGAGTTACCGCTTCTACATAGGGAGCACTGATTTCATCAGTGGTACGCCATACATTTGTCAGAGATGAACCATCTCCAATGAACCTTCCTGCATCGACAACATCAGCAATCACGGTATTCATCTCCAGTGTAGTTCCCTGGATGTGTCCAATACTTGCGGATTGTCCTGATATAGTCTGAGCATCTATTGTGGATATACCAAGATTTACTCCGGCAGAACCTATATTGGCTCCAATTTCACTCAGGAGATTTGTGCGGATTTCATTCGGAGTTGAGCCTTGCAAGGTTTGAGAATTTTGAGCCTCCTGGGCTGTAATCGCGTTTTGAGCTTCAGTTGCGAATTGCGCGGTCTGAGAGTCTATGGATTCAATAGCAAAGGGCATTACAATCAATTTTTGACGGGGAGACAAAAGTTGGCCCTGTACGGTTAACTCCAGGTAAGGTGCGGTAGAGAGCGTAGGCAGAGCAGGTCCAATTTCTATGCTGAAAAAACCATCGGAAACCTCTACGGAAGTATAGGTCTGCATATATAGAGCAGAGCCTCCCGTTTGCTGCTCATATAATGAGGCTGTCATACTCACCACAGCGGTTCCCGCTAACGAGACCCCGGAGGTCGAACCAAGGCGACCGCTAAAGGTAAACGTCGCCGTAGAAGATGTTGAAGTAACTGCGAACGAATTTAGCGTGAATAGGAAAATACTAAGGCAAAGCAATGCCAAACGTCTCATAACCAGACCTCCGAAGGAATCTGAAGAAAAATTCCCAGACAGCCTAATCGGAAAATTTTGAATTTGATTCAAGATCCCGGGTAGGACTTTCTAATCCACAAAGAATCAGAAAGATTATATTTTTGCGCTCCCAATAGCTTAATTATACGGAGATTTTAGTTCAAGTACATCTTGAAATGTACTAAACAATTTTCAAACCTGGACTAAAATTAAGCCCAGCGCTCCCTTTCTTTTTATCGGCAGATTTTCAAATCTGATCCAAAGGAATAAAAGTCCATGATCTGATGAGCCTGGAACTAACTTGCCCGAATAGCTTCAGAGGTTTTGTTAAATGCTCAAAAAGAGCAAGAAATACGACGTTATTCTGTCTGTACCACAAGATGTCCGCTGAAATAGGACTCCTGGGTTCCAGAATTGATGTCGCGGTTTGCTCCAGTTATTTTATAGACCGTAACTTTTACCTTATCTCCCTGTTCGAGCTCTACAGTGATAGCTGCCGGACCGGAAGTCTGGTTACCGGAAACGGCAAGATGCCGGTTAGTTAATACAGCAGTACTATTCACATTGATATAAGTGACCAGGTCAGAGGAACCTCCTACGGCCCAGTTGATGGTTGTATCAAAATGATAAATCCCAGTCACAGGGGCGGTGTACTCATTACTGGCAAAGTCGTTACCGACATCAAAAGCTTCGGTTTCCCACGTCACAGTCGTACCGGTATCGTTAGATATCGTCTGGGATGAACTTTTACGTACCAAGAATGCTGATACGACAGAGAATTTACCGTTGGCAAACTCAAGTGTGGTGGCTTTGGCAGTACCATTCACTTCGAGCAGTTCTGAGGGGGTAGTGGTACCAATTCCCACACCACCCGAAGCATAATCAATCATCAAGTAATCAAACTCATTTCCGGCAACAATCTTCGAGATGTAGTAATCATGGTCAATTCCTGATTTCTGACCCATTTTCCATTCTGCCTGATTACCATAATTATAGAGATGAAAGCGAGCTTCACCGGTATTTTGGATGGAGCTTAATTCACCCCAGGCAACCAACCCGTTTACGAAACTCGTTGTGCCTACAGACATATTCGCCGCTGAATCAAGCCGTACCATTTCAGCCCCTCCCGAAAACCATTTGAACATATTGTTGGTACGATCATAGGTTACATAATCGTTGGGATCATAAGCGATTACTGGAGCGTTGGTATCTGTCAGGTCAGCGTAGAAACTTGCATCACCAATTCTAATTCTATCCGCGATAGATGTACCGGCGAATCCAACATCAAGTCCCTGTGTTGCGGTAATGTCAGTAAAGGTTGCGGTTGCAGCCGTTGTAGCTCCAATGGTTACATCATCCAGCGTGCCTCCGTCTATATCAGCTGTAGCCAGGGTACCAACACTTGTAATACTTGGCTGAGCCGCCGTTTGCAGGGTTCCGGTGATATTTGTGGCGGTAAGATCTCCTGAGGCGTTGATACTTCCGGAAACATCGAGAGCCTGGGAAGGGCTAGTGGTTCCGATTCCCACCTTTCCGCTTGTTTCACTTATATGAAAATAATCGGTTATCGTATTGGCTACGTCCTTGGAAATGGTGAAACCGTGATCGGTTGCGCTAGCCTGTCCGAGCATCCATCCAGCGGTAGCGCCGCCGTTATAGAGGTGGTAGCGCGCCTTTCCCGCAGCGGCATTGCGGTAAATGGATATGAGATCCCCATCTACGGTCAATTTTCCAAAAGAGCCCGTAGTACCAATGCTTGCATTTCCCGAAGCTGTGAGATCTGTAAAGCTTGCGGTTGCAGCCGATGTCGCGCCAATGATTACATCGTCCAGAGTACCTCCGTCTATATCGGCTGTAGCCAGAGTACCAACACTGGTGATATTTGGCTGTGCTCCTGTGGACAGAGTTCCAATAAGGTTTCCTGAGGCCGTAATGTCTCCCGAAGCCCCGATGTTTCCAACAACATCAAGTATGGGACCAGGTGAATCTGTACCAATTCCGACACGTCCACCCGCGTCGACAACAAAATCCACGTTTCCAGACTCATCTCTTAAAATCATGAGCTCGGTCTCGCTGTTGGCGCTCACTTCAAACATGGCAAAGGTAGATTCAGTATTGACGCTGAAGTGGTCCACGAAAAAGATCCCCCGGCTGTATGGGTCAGAAACAATGATAGAATTGGGACTGCCGTTAAACGCAAAGGTCTTATCCGAATTTACGGTCATATTCTGGCCTCCTGGTATAACGGAAACCTGACCCCCAACCACATTGTTTTTACCTCCCAGCACAGCTGACCATGCTCCGGAAACAGTATTTTGTTCCCCGCCTCCGACGAAGGTGCTGGTTGAAGCGGCCTGGTTTTGCTGCCCACCTCCTATAAAGGAATAGCTGCCTGTACCGGTATTTTGAAGTCCGCCGACTACACTGGACCAGCCACCGGAGGCTTCATTGAACTCGCCCGCACCGACGAAAGCGCTGGTAGCGCTCGCCGTATTACCGCTGCCCGCTCCTATAAAAACATAGGTTGAACTGGCGCTATTGCCTGTACCAGCCCCAATAAAAGAGTTTTCTCCTGTACCTGATGCTCCTGCCGAACCTCCGCCTGAACTTAGATTTAGCCAGCTACCACCATCGAAACCTTCAAAGTTTGTGCCATCGAAGCGAATCGAACCGGCGTAATTATTCCCGGTATTACCCAATAAAATTGCACCATTGATCTCTAGTTTTTCAAGAGGTGTTGTGGTTCCTATGCCCACATTTCCAGCACTATAAGAGATATTGGTACTGTTATCCGTCCAGGGAGAACTGGTGCCTGCATTTACTATAGATCCGTTTTCATAAATTTTCCCGATGACGTTTATATCTCCGTTAAACTCTGCCATGTACGCTGGATTCGGGTCCGTTGTCCCAACTCCAAGACGTGAAACCATAAAGATGGCTGCTCCGGTGAGCCCGGAGGTAACTGTTTGCGAGGTTCCTGTGCCGTTAAATCCAAAGGCGTCCCCAGCCTGTAGAAAAAGCAGGCTCCCACCAGGAATGATCGAATAGTCACCAGTGACTATGTTACCTTCTCCCCCGGCAATCGTAGAGTAATCTCCCTGTGCTACATTCGATTTACCGCCACCTACCACTGAAAAACTTCCACCGGCCGTATTAATCTGCCCACCTGAGATTGATGAACCGGTACCAATCGCCTCGTTGAGTCCACCGCCGGCAACAACTGAATAATGTCCACCAGCCAGGTTTTGCTCTCCCCCGCCGATTCGGGAGTTATAGCCACTGGCAGTGTTTTTAAGACCGGCTCCAATGGATGCGAAATCATTGGCTGCCACATTACTCTGGCCGCCCGTAATAGAGATATTCCCGTAGGAAGATCCAGAGGTTCCGCTCTCGGAGAAAGTTCCCAGGTTTACGTGGGTATTACTGTTAACTCCGTACAAGGTAGAGGAGCTATGGCGCAAAAACCCACTAATAGTGGTATCAAGTACATCGAGGGTTCCAGAGAAAACATCCCCTTCGACATCTACCCGAAAGTGATCAGAACCGGACGCTCCTCGAATGACGATCTTAGTGGTATTCGCTGATTCCTGGGCAGCGTGTTCAATCACAATTCCCTTTCCACCATCCCCGGAAAGAGTGAGGGTTTCTGAAGTCGAAATCGCATCCCCGGGATGTAAAACACCACTCAAGCCCGTTCCGTCTCCTAAAAATGAAGAAGCACTTATTTCTACTGCTGAGGCTGTCTGAACTGTTATCTGATCTGCCGATATATTTCCGCCAACTTCAAGAGCTTCACTTGGGAAGGTGACTCCGATTCCTACTCCCTGGGAAGTGATAAACAGTCTCTCCACACTATCCACAAAGACATGAATATGTTCCTGAGTTCCTGGCGTGGTCGTATCAATTTCGATGGTGGTATTCCCTGAGGAAATTGCCGCAGGAGTGGGGAAATTAATAAGCCCCGAAGCATCTCCTACGAATGCCGCTGCGGTCACGGTACCGGTGACATCCACATTTTGAACGGCCAGGTTTCCACTGCTTAGCAACTCCGCGCCCCCTACACTAATCGAATTAGCGGCGACAAAAGTGGAAGCGAAAATATTTGGTGCGCTGATATCCTGACCGGCGATATGGACCCCGGTCAGGCTTGATCCGTCGCCTACAAAGGTTGTCGCAAAAACAACCGGAGCGCTTACATCCTGACCCGCAATAAGAAGACCAGTCAGATTGGAGCCATCACCTACAAAAGTTGAAGCTGTGACTGTACCTGATGAATCAATACTGGTTACTACCAGGTTTCCACCCATGAGATAGGCAGAACCGTCGGTAAGGGTAACCCCTTCCAACACACCGACACTGATGTCTTCTCCGGCTTTTAAAACCCCTGACAACCCGGATCCATCTCCCACGAATGCTGAAGCGGTGACCGTACCGCCTGCCTCGATACCGCTGACATAGAGTAATCCACCGCTTAGAAGTGCAATGCCATCACTAAATGTAGTAGCCTCCACCTGTGTCGTACTGATGGAAGCCCCTTGAAGAACTACACCACTTAGACCTGAACCATCTCCCACGAAAAAGTCAGCTGCCACAGTTCCGGCTACTTCCATCGCAGCGGATGGGGACGAAACCAAAACTCCCACACCCATAGATGTTATAAACATGGTTTCCACACCATCCACATTTACATGGATGTGTTCTCCTACCCCGGTAGCAGTTGTATCTATCTCTACAGAGGTATTTCCGGAATGGAGAAGATTACTGCTTCCCACACCGGTTAATCCTGATCCGTCACCCACGAAAAAATCAGCTGTTACAGTTGAGGCATCTACTTCATTGACACTGATCTTGCCCTGGGTCCAGAGTCCTGAACCATCACTTAGAGTTACCGCTTCTACATAGGGAGCACTGATTTCATCAGTGGTACGCCATACATTTGTCAGAGATGAACCATCTCCAATGAACCTTCCGGCATCGACAACATCAGCAAGAACAGTGTTCATCTCCAGTGTAGTTCCCTGGATTTGCTCAATACTTGCGGACTGACCAGATATAGTCTGAGCATCTAATGTGGATATACCAAGATTAACTCCGGCAGAACCTAAATTGACTCCAATTTCACTCAGGAGATTTGTTCGGATTTCATCCGGGGTTGAGCCTTGCAAAGTCTGGGAATTTTGAGCCTCCTGAGCTGTGGTGGCATTTTGAGCTTCGGTTGCGAATTGTGCGGTCTGAGAGTCTATGGCTTCAATGGCAAAAGGCATTACAATCAATTTTTGACGGGGAGACAAAAGTTGGCCCTGTACGGTTAACTCCAGGTAAGGTGCGGTAGAGAGCGTAGGCAGAGCAGGTCCAATTTCTATGCTGAAAAAACCATCGGAAACCTCTACGGAAGTATAGGTCTGCATATATAGAGCAGAGCCTCCCGTTTGCTGCTCATATAATGAGGCTGTCATACTCACTACAGCCGTTCCCGCTAACGAGTCCGAACCTAACCGACCGCTAAAGGTAAACGTCGCCGTAGAAGATGCGGAAGTAACCGCGAACAAATTTAGATTGAATAGGAAAATTCCAAGGCAAAGCGATGCCAAACGTCTCATAACCAGACCTCCGGAGGGATAAGGAAACTATCCCAAGACAAGCCTAATCGGAAAAGTTTTGAATTGAATTTGATTCAAGATCCCGGCTAGGACTTTCTGAACCACACAGAATCAGAAAGATTGTTTTTGCGCTCCCAATAGCTTAATTATACAGAGATTTCAGTTCAAGTACATCTCATGAAATCTAGGATAATTTACCCAGGTATATTTCTGAGATCAGATTGACTATCCCTTTTAGCTTTATCGGCAGTTTCGCACGTTTCCAGAAAAAAAAGAGAAAAGCAGCAAGGAATAAATAATCCTTACTCTATTGATTTAGATTCATCCCATAGTCATGGCTTTACTGGGTTACTTCATGAATCAGGTAACCTTCAAAATAAGTACCTGCAGCAGTTGCTTGTATCAGTTCATCGCTTCCAGAATACTGAGCTACTTTTACTTCTACGGTATCACCTAAATCCAGGTAAGTTAACTTTGAAAGACTAAATTTCGGAAAATGACTAGTGCCGTTTACACTAACCATCTCCGCATTAGCCATCTGACTGGCATTTTTATATAAGAAGAGTTGATAAGTCTTTTCAGCGCCGTTTGCCAGATTGTAATTATTGGCTGCATTGAAAAAATAGACTCCTGAAACTGGCGCGGTAAATTTACCGGAATTGGTAGAAAAGTTCCCGCTATAGTCAAAGACTTCTGTCCGAAATACCAACTGCTTTAGAGAACCAGTTGCTAAGGTGTAGCTACTGGTCAGTATTACTGAAAATGATACGGAAGTCCCGCCCGAAGAAATCCCTGTCAACTGAGACCCATCTCCATAAAAGGTGGTCGCTGTCATCGCACCTGAACTCTCCATACTGGTCGCCAAAACATTACCATTCACTTCCAGTGTAGCAGTCGGGGTCGTAGTACCGATTCCAAGTTCCCCATCCTCAGTAAAAGTAAATTTTTCATTTAGTCCCGCATAAATGGCCAGACGGTTATCTGGTTCTCCCCCGGTATCATAGGTTCCACGGGAATGAATTAACCACCCAGACGTATTGGAGTGGAGGAGGTTAAGACCTACAACCTTGCTCGCATCTGGGCTTCTGACGACAATGTGGGCGTGGGTTGCTGAATCTGCAACTTCTAGAAGCTCATTGGGGGTATTGGTGCCAATGCCGACACCTCCTGTTTGGTGAATTGTGAATTTTTCAGAAGCCGCACCAGCGTTCCAAATACCCAGGCGATCATTGGGTGTATCGAAAGAAGCTCTGGAACTGATAGACCATTTGTTGGTTGTATCACTGTGGTTAAAATGTATATTGCTATAGGTATTATCACCCGCGTTAATGTCGAGTACCATTGATTGAGCACTGCGGGCCTGAACATGCCAGCTATTTCCGTCAATCACCAGGCGTTCGTGATTATTAGCTGAGAACTTCATTTTGTTGTTGGATTTATCATATTCGATGTAGTCGTTAGCATCCAGGGTTACCAATGGCGTTGCGGAAGAGGATAAATCCAAATCGCCGGTAGCAATGACATCCGTAAAAGTTGCGTTTGCAGCCGTTGTAGCGCCAATGGTTACATCGTCCAGCGTGCCTCCGTCTATATCAGCTGTAGCCAGGGTACCAACACTGGAAATATTTGGCTGAGCCGCAGTCTGCAGGGTTCCGGTGATATTTGTGGTGGTAAGATCTCCTGAAGCCGTAATATTGGCAGCGGTCAGGTCTCCCGAAGCTGAAATATTTCCAGTGGCATTGATGTTCCCGCTGACATCGAGCTTCTCAGATGGAGAATTGGTACCCATCCCCACTTTTCCGTCGGACAAAATTCGGATTGCATCGGCATTATTGACCACAAATCGAAGTTCGTCTGAAGACCGGATATATCCCATAAAGTCATTCACATCGAAAGCGTAAACAGGGTCACCATTTGTATTCAGGCTCACAGCGTGGTTGGCATCGCCGATACTTACAACATCAGCCGTAGGTGTGCCGCTGAAGCCGACATTTAATCCCTGTGTTGCCGTAATGTCTGTAAAGGTCGCGGTTGCAGCCGTTGTAGCTCCAATGGCTACATCGTCCAACGTGCCTCCGTCTATATCAGCTGTAGCCAGAGTACCAACACTGGTAATGTTGGGCTGAGCTGCGGTCTGTAAGGTTCCGCTAATAATTGTGGCCGTTAGGTTTGTAAACTCACCCGAACTAGCGGTATTAGCACCAATTGTAGTGCTATCAATATTTCCTCCATCAATATCTACAGTGCCAAGGGTACCAATACTGGTGATATTAGGTTGAGCGACGGTCTGCAATGTTCCGTTGAGGTCAGTAAAGGTCCCCGTTGATGGGGTTGTTCCCCCAATGGTGACATCATCCATGGTACCCCCGTTTAGATCAATGGTTGCCGCCGTAAGCGTTCCTGAAAGATCCAGGCTTGGTACATCGAAGGAAGCCGCTGTCAGGGTGCCGATGATATTTGCTGAGGAAATGGTTAATCCGCTTGCCGTCACCGTCAGGGAGGAGCTGACCTCCAGGGAAGAGTTGGCAAATAACGTGGTTACTGTAGCGGCCGCTGGAGTAGTAGACCCGATGACGGCTCCGTCTATATTCCCTCCGTCTATATCTACTGAGCCCAGGGTGCCCAGGCTGGTTACGTTGGGCTGAGCCGCGGTCTGCAGGGTTCCGGTGAGATTCGTACCGGTCAAGTCTCCCGAAGCCGTAATATTTCCAGTGGCATTGATATTTCCGCTGACATCGAGCTTCTCAGTTGGAGAATTGGTTCCCATACCCACCTTTCCATCTGACAAAATTCGAATCGCGTCAGCGTTATTGACAACAAACCGCAACTCGTCCGAGGATCGGATATATCCGATAAAGTCATTCACATCAAAAGCGTAAACCGGATCACCATTGGTATTCAGACTCACGGCGTGGTTGGCATCACCAATACTTACTGTATTTGCGGCAGGTGTAGCGCTAAATCCGACATTCATTCCATTACTGGCTTCAACATCTGTGAAACTCCCGGCAGCACTACCATTGGCCCCAATCACGGTGCCGTCAATACTTCCGCCATCTATATCTACCGTACCCAGGGTTCCCAGGCTGGTGACGTTGGGCTGAGCCGCGGTCTGCAGGGTTCCGCTAAGATTCGTACCGGTAACATCTCCTGAGGCAATGATGTTGCCTGCCACATCCAACGCTTCGACCGGTGAAACTGTACCGATACCGACCAATCCATTTGAAGTTACAATCATCCTGCCCACACCATTAGTCTTTAAGCGAATTTCATCTGTGTCTGATCCAGCCTCCACTTCAATGGCGGTATCTGAATCCTTATCAGCAATAGTAGTGGGGGCGGATCCTCCAAAGACCGGATCTTCAGGAGTGTAAACCACCGAATTCACGGTAAAGTCACCGTCTGACTCGTCATTGGCCATGACCAGGTACGGATTCAGATCAATTTCCAAATAATGCCAGTCAGAACCCCCGCTCGTCTTCTCCGAACCTAACTCTTCAAAAGTGCTTCCATTCCACTCGAATATTTTAGATCTGATGTTGGTGGTCAAATCATTGGAATAATTCGCAAAGGCCAGGAATTTTCTATCATTTCTCTCAAAGAATTCCCAGTCTCTTGCTCCATTGGTAGGAATGGACTGAAACTCATCAAACTGGGAGCCGTTCCACTTATAGATCTTTGAATTTGTGTTAAAGGATGTGTTGGTGTAATGATTCGCGACAGCAAGGTACATCACTCCGTCGATTTCAAAGCTCTCCCAATCGTATGCTCCTGCAGTGGGAATTGACTGAAATTCTATAAACTGAGAACCGTTCCATTGGTAAATCCTCGATCCCTGGTTCCACTGTCCCCCAACCCTGAAGTTAGCCACCGCAAGATAAGGTGTACCGCTAATTTCAAAACTCTCCCAATCCTTGGCTCCGCTGGTTGGAATGGACTGAAACTCAGAAAACTGCGAGCCATTCCATTTGTAGATTATGGAATCAATTAAAAAGTTCACGCTATTGGTCGCCACGGAATCTCTGTAATTCGCAACCGCGAGAAATCTGTCGGTGGAGCGGGTTATGGCGTCATAAATCTCAAAATATTCCAAATCAAAAGCACCGGTGGTCGGTATGGATTGAACTTCGGAGAACTGGGAACCAGTCCACTGGTAAACTTTGGAATCCTGGTGAAAACTTGCGGCATCTCGTTTATTAGCCACTGCTAAGAAAGTATTTCCACCGACGGAAAAACTCTCAAAATCCTCAGCCCCTGTGGTGGGTATGGTCTGAAAGAGAGAAAAACCGTTCCCATCCCATTTAAATATTGGAGAATTCAGCTCAAAGCCACTGCTGTAGAGCTGGGCAATTGCCAGGTAGGTATCGGTCCCGATTATCATGGATTCCACGGCGCGTGCGCCTGAAGTATCAAGAGCTTGAAATTCCGAGAGAATTTCACCGTCATCAAAAACACTTTCCCATTCCCCTTCGGATTTGATTTCCAGATCCTGGCCGGTCCAGCGGATCGAGCCATTATCTCCATCGCTTGAAGTGGTAGGTTCGAGTCTTACCCGTCCCCCTACAACCAGTTCTACATCTGGATTGGTTGCTCCTATTCCCACTTTTCCGGCATTGTACAAAATACTGGTGGAACTAACCGAAAAGGGTGAACTAACTACAGGTTCTCCTGCATCAAAAAGCTTCCCTCGAATGTTTACATCACCGTTGAAATCTGCCAAATATCCTGGATTGGGGGTGGTTGTACCAACACCCAAACGACTCACCATAAATACAGCAGCCCCAGTAAGACCTGAGGTTAGAGTTTGTGAGGTACCGGTACCGTTGAAGAGAAAGGCGTGATTGGCATCAATATTGCCAAGGGATCCTCCTAATAAAGCCGAATGGTTTCCGGTTACCACATTTTGCTGTCCGCCTAGTACGGCTGAAAAGTCACCTTGCGCCGTGTTTTGAAACCCGCCGGGAACAGTGGAAAAGTCACCTTTTGCTTCGTTTAATCCTCCTCCACCGACATAAGAATACTGGTTAGAAGCCAGATTTTGCGCTCCTCCTCCGACTCTCGATGCATAACCAATGGCGGTATTTTGGTTCCCCGCGCCTATTGAGGCAAAATCATTGGCTGCCTCATGATTTTGTCCCCCGGCAATGGAAATATAACCATAGGTGGTACTGGGACTTCCTGAATTGCTTAGTGTCGCAAGGTTGATATGGGTATTGCTTAAATTACCGTGAAGGGTTGAAGAGGAGTGACGCAGGTGGCCGCTAATATTCGCATTCAGTACATCGAGAGAACCCGCGAAAACATCCCCTTCCGAATCAACGGAAAATGCTGTTTGCACGTTTCCTGAAGAATCCTCCGTATCAAGAGAAACCCTGATCGTATTCTGGCTTGCATCACCGGCATTGACTTTAATTCCCCCAGTACTCGTAACATTCAGGGTGAAATTTCCTTCAGAGACAAGGGCATCACCGGGATGAAGGACGTTGATGAGGCCGGCGCCATCTCCGGTGAAAAACGATGCGTCAACAGTGGTAGCGGTCACCTTTCCCGCCGTTACAAAGACTTGTCCGGAACTTTCATCAATATTCGCGAAGGTCGATAAATTCCCCGCCTGTAAGCTCTGCGTATAGAAAATGGAGTCCGTAAATTTCAGGCTTGCGCCGCTAATTGTCACGGATTCCACTGTACCGGTCTGAATGGTGTCGCCGATGATGGTTGTACCCGATGTCTTAATTTCACTGGCTTCCACAAGATTGGCAGTAAGGGTTTGCGCTTGAAATGCGTCCACAGATGGTAGATTGGTCAAATTGGAGCCATCACCACTGAATCCCTGCGCTGTGATGGTGCCCTGAGAGTTGACATTACCTGTGATCGTAAGCTCACCTGCCTCAACCAGGCTGCCTGAGATTTCCGAGGCCTCAATTCTCCCTAAACCACTAAGGGTCAGGTTGGCAGTTCCGGTCTGGAATCCAAGCTCAGATTTGAGCTGAGTTCTGAGCTCTTCGGAGCTTTGCCCTCCCAGTTTTTCTGAATTTGCCGCTTGAATGGCAAACGGCATGGCTAAGAGCTTGCGCCTGGGCTGCAAAACCTGTCCCTGAACTTCCAGCTCAAGATAGGAATTGGTGATTAGATCAGGTAAGGCCGGACCAATTTCCAGACTGAAAAAACCGTCTTCTACCTCTACAGAAGACAATGTCTGGATGTAGGCGGCTGTCCCGCCTGTTTCCTGCCCAAAAAGACTGGCGGTCATGCTTACAACCGCACTGCCAGCGAGAGAAGTTCCCGTACCCGATGACAAACGCCCCGAGAATTGAAAATGCGCCAGTGGCGAGCCCGCCAAGGAAGACGCAAACACCAAAAGTAAACTCAAGAAAAGAAAAAAACGTCCCATGCATCGCTCCCATGTCCCATGCATCACTCCCCTGCTACATAGGAATTATACAGGAAAGCTTGTTTCTCCGCTCATGCAGAGTTAAGGGGAATTGGAAGGCTCCAATTTTGTACACATCGCGTCAACTTCAACTTGATTTCAGGCCCAAATATTCAGGCACACAAGGTTGTCCGAATCGTGGCCTGGAAAGACGCTGTTTCTCTCTAATTCGTGGGTTCTACAAGCCGGCCCTGGAAAAAAGTGCTGCCACTATTGCCCTTCAGTGAAATTCCACCGGAATCGTCGTGATGGACAATAAACGCTACCTCTTGATTTGCATTCAAATTGATTAAGCCTTCGACTCTGCAACTGATACCATCGGCGGAGACCCAACGGCAGTAATGCTGCATATCCACAGCCCCATCAACCCTAAATTTCACACGAAATGTATTGCCGTCGGTACCAGCGGTATCCCGGGCCGTTGCTGAAAACCAGTAAACTCCACTCACCGGAGCCGTAAAACTGTCACTGGTCAGGTCAAAATTACTTCCAAGGTCAAAAGCTTCGGCGGTGAAATCAACCGTGGTTTCATTCGTAGAGGAAATGCTCTGGTCCGTAGTTCTGTGAACCCTAAACATCACGGGAGTACTATGGCGGAAATACTGAGCCTCAATCGTGCCGGAAACCTTTGAATCACCGGCGACATCAAGCATAACTGCCGGAGTAGTGGTACCCAGACCTAGAAAGCCTGAATCCAGTACCGTGTCACTACCATTTAGGGAAAAGTTATCGTCTTCAGCACTGCTTCCTCCGCTTGTCGAAAGATCCGCTTTGTAGATTATTGAGTCTATGGTGTAGTTGGAGTTATCGTAATAATTTGCCACCGCGAGAAATGTTTCTCCGTCAATGGTTAACTGGTTCCAGGAAATAGCCCCCTTTGTTGGGAAGTTTTGTACCGTTTCAAATTCAGTCCCATTCCACCGGTGGAGAGTGGAATCCAGAAGACGATTACTCGTACTCTCTCGGTGGTTCGCAATAGAAAGGTAGAAGTCTTCTCCAACTGTAAATCCCTCCAGGTCTGAAGCCCCAATGGTAGGAATGGAACTAAACTCTACAAACTGGCTTCCATCCCATTTGTAAACCTTAGAATCCTGGCTGTAGGAAGTTCCGTCATAGTAATTAGCCACAGCAAGATAAAAATCAGAGCCAATGGTAAAACTCTTCCAATCGGAACCCCCTGTTGTAGCTATGGTCTGGAATGATGAAAATTGAGAACCATTCCATTTATAGATTTCTGAATTTGTATTGTAATCGTTAGGGGTATCATCAAAATTATTTGCAACCGCGAGATAGGTTTCCCCGCTGATCTCAAAACTCTCCCAATCATGAGCCCTTTTAGTTGCAATCGTCTGGGTTATCACAAACTGGGATTGGACACTATCCCACTTGTAGATCACGGAATCTATATTTTTTGAACTTCCGTCGTTGGAGTTGGCCAGGGCCAGATAAGTGTCCGATCCGATAGTGAAACTCTCCCAATCGTATGCACCAGAGGTAGGAATGGACTGAAACTCAGAAAATTGGCTTCCATTCCACTTGAAAATCTTGGAATCAATTTCATAATTAGAGCCGTCATATTTATTTGCCAGGGCAAGATAGGTATCTGCCCCAATTACAAAACTCTCAAAATCTTGAGCACCGGTGGTATCAATGGATTGAAACAGAGAAAATGTAGACCCATTCCACTGGTAAATCTTGGATTGAATTTCCCAATTGATATTCTCATCAACTAAATGCGCGACCGCCAGGTAGGTAGTTCCACTTATTTCAAAACTGTCCAAGCCATGTGCAGCACTCGTTTCTATAGTCTGATACTCTGAGAAGAAACGCAGTTCAGTAGTTCCAGTGCTAGAGCCTCCACTGGTAAGACTTTTCCAATCACCAGAAACATTTCCCTCAAAATCGGTACCCGACCAGCGGATGGTTCCATCGGACCCTGCATTATCGGTGTTAGTGCTAAGAACAATGCGTCCCTGTACATCCAGTGCTTCCTGTGGTGCGGATGTGCCAATCCCGAGTGCTCCGGTGGTTAAGTAGGTGTCACTTCCACTCAGGGCGAAGTTGCTATCTCCGGAACTACTACTTCCCTCGCCACTGGTCTTGACTGCTGCTTTGTAGATAATAGAGTCAATTTCGTAGTCTGACCCATCCTTATGATTTGTCACTGCAAGATAAGTATCAGATCCAATGTTGAATGGTACGGTACGGGTCCCTTTTTTCGTGGAGAAAGTTTGAATCTCTAAAAACGCTGTTCCATTCCAACGAAAAAGTCTCGAATCAATGGTGTCAGAATTGGTTGCTACGGTTATAAAGGTATCATCCCCGATCGTGAAGCTATCCCAATCAAAAGCACGATCGGTTAGAATTTCTTGGATCTCTACAAACTGGGACTGAGAGGAATCCCATTGGTAAACTATAGAGTTAAGGCTGGTAGTGCTGTCATCATCACTATTTGCAACTACAAGATAGGAATCTGAGCCAATTTGAAAACTCTCCCAATCTCTAGCACCCTTGGTTGAGATCGATTGAAATTCAGAAAACTGAGTTCCATTCCATTTATAAATTCTAGAGTTCACATTATAGGTAGAGTCATTCTTGTTATTCGCAAGAGCAAGATAGGTATCGGACCCGATAGTGAAATACTCCCAATCATGAGCCCCTGTAGTTGAAATGGACTGGAACTCGGAAAACTGGGTTCCATTCCATTTATAAATTTTAGAATCAACAATATTGGAACTACTATCTTTCCAATTCGCAACTGCTACGTAAGTATCCGAGTCAATGACAAAACTCTCCCAATCAAGAGCAGCACTTGTAGGTATCGATTGAAACTCAGAAAATTGGGATCCATTCCATTTGTAGATTTTTGAGTCAATTTCATAGCTAGATCCATCGAAATGATTGGCAAGAGCCAGGTAGGTATCGGAGTCGATATCAAAACTTTTCCAGTCAAACGCACCCGTTGATGGAATGGATTGGAACTCAGAAAATTGAGTCCCATCCCATTTATGAATTGTTGAGTTGATAACTTTACTGCTGCCATCTTCAAAATTTACGCCAGCAAGATAAGAATCAGAACCAATACTGAAACTTTCGAAACCAACTGATCCTGTGGTAGCAATCGTTTGAAACTCAGAGAAAAAACGGAGTTCATCAGTAGTGGTGGTAGAGCCCCCATCGGTCAGGCTCTCCCAGTTCCCGCTCTTGAGGACTTCCAGATCAGAGCCCGTCCATCGTAGAGTACCATCGGTACCCGCATTATCCGTATTCACATCAAGCTGGATACGGCCGTTCACATGAAGCTGTTCCTGCGGAGTAGTGGTCCCCAGACCTAAGAGTCCCGTATCCAGGACCGTATCACTTCCGTTCAGGGTGAAGTTATTATCTCCTCCACCTGAACTGGTGGTCTCAAGCTCCGCTTTGTAGATTTTTGAGTCTATGGTGAAGTTGGTTCCATCGGTAAAATTTGCCACCGCAAGAAAAGTTTGTCCGTCAACCGTGAACTGATTCCAGGAATGGCCACCCATGGTTGGGAGGTTTTGTACGGCTTCAAATTCAGTCCCATTCCACCGGTGGAGAGTGGAATCCAACACATGATTGACACCGTCATAGTTGCTCGCGATAGCCAGGTAGAAATTTTCTCCAATTGTGAATCCTTCCAGATCCTTAGCTCCGACGGTAGGAATGGAACTAAACTCTACAAACTGGCTTCCATCCCACTTATAAATCTTAGAATCCTGACTGTAAGAAGATCCGTCGTAGTAATTAGCCACAGCCAGGTAAGTATCGGAACCTATGACAAAGCTCTCCCAATCGGCAGCCCCTGTTGTTGCTATTGTCTGGAATGATGCAAACTGGGTACCATTCCATTTATAGATCTGTGAATTTGTACTGGATGTATTACCCGTATCATTATAATTATTTGCAACTGCGAGATAGGTTTCTCCGCTGATCTCAAAACTCTCCCAATCCCAAGCCCTGGTAGTTGCGATAGTCTGGGTTATGACAAACTGGGATTGAATACTATCCCACCTGTAGATGACTGAATCTATATCTTTTGAACTTCCATCATCGGAATTTGCTGAAGCAAGGAAAGTATCCGCCCCGATCGAGAAACTCTCCCAATGGTATGCACCGGAGGTTGGAATTGACTGAAACTCGGAAAACTGAGACCCATTCCACTTGTAAATCTTGGAATCAACTTCAAAATTGGAGCCATCCGATTTATTTGCGACGGCCAAATAAGTGTCCGATCCAATCATGAAACTCTCAAAATCTTGAGCACCAGAGGTATTAATGGATTGAAACAGTGAAAATGAAGATCCATCCCACTGGTAAATCCTGGATTGAATTTCTAAATTGCTATTGTCATCCTTTAAATTCGCGACCGCCAGGTAGCTGGTTCCACTAATCTCAAAACTCTCCCAGCCCGATGCAGCACTTGTTTCAATAGTTTGAAACTCGGAGAAGAAACGCAGTTCATCAGTGGTTGTGGTAGAACCGCCATCGGTCAGGCTCTCCCAGTTCCCACTTTTGAGAAGCTCAAGATCTGATCCGGTCCATCGAAGTGTTCCATCAATTCCAGCATCATCGGTGTTGGTGCTAAGAACAATGCGTCCTTGCACATCCAGGGCTTCCTGGGGTGCTGAAGTGCCGATTCCTAGAGCTCCGGTAGTGAGATAGGTATCGTTTCCACTTAGAGCGAAGTTGCTATCCGTTGAGCTACTTCCTCCACCGCTGGTTGCAAGTTCCGCTTTGTAGATTTTTGAGTCTACGGTGAAGTTGGTTTCATCGTAATAATTTGCCACCGCAAGGAAAACTTCTCCGTCAACGGTTAACTGTTTCCAGGAAAAGGCCGCCAGTGTAGTGAAGTTTTGTACCGTTTCAAATCCAGTCCCATTCCACCGGTGGAGAGTGGAATCGAGAGTATAATCACTCGAGGCTTCTCGGTGGTTCGCGATAGCCAGATAGAAATCTTCTCCTATTGTAAATCCTTCGAGATCATGAGCCCCGAGGGTCGGGATGGAACTGAACTCTACAAACTGACTTCCGTCCCACTTATAAACCTTGGAATCCTGACTGAAAGAAGACCCGTCGTAATAATTAGCGACAGCCAGGTAAGTATCGGAACCTATGACAAAGCTCTCCCAATCGGCACCCCCTTTTGTGGCTATTGTCTGGAATGATGCAAATTGAGATCCATTCCATTTATAGATCTGTGAATTTGTACTGTATGTATTACCGGTATCATTAAAATTATTTGCAACTGCGAGATAGGTTTCTCCGCTAATCTCAAAACTCTCCCAATCCCAGGCTCTGGTAGTTGCGATCGTCTGGGTTATGACAAATTGGGATTGGACACTATCCCACTTGTAGATCACAGAATCGATATCTTTTGAACTTCCATCGTTGGAGTTTGCTAACGCCAGGTAAGTGTCCGCTCCTATATTGAAACTCTCCCAATCGTATGCACCGGAGGTTGGTATTGACTGAAACTCGGAAAACTGGGACCCATTCCACTTGTAAATCTTGGAATCAGTTTTATAATTGGAGCCATCATATTTATGTGCCACGGCAAGATAGGAATCTGCCCCTATAAGAAAACTCTCAAAATCTTGAGCACCAGTGGTATTAATGGATTGAAACAGCGAAAATGAAGAACCATCCCACTGGTAAATCCTGGATTGAATTTCATAATTGCTATTGTCATCTTTTAGATTCGCGACCGCCAAGTAGCTAGTTCCGCTAACCTCAAAACTCTCCCAGCTCGATGCAGCACTCGTTTCAATAGTTTGAAACTCAGAGAAAAAGCGTAATTCATCTGTATCGGTGCTGCTTGAACTAGAACTAGAGCTTCCACTGGTAAGCGAAACCCAGCTACCGGCGTTTTTTACTTCCAGATCTGAACCGGTCCAACGGATGGTTCCGTCTTCTCCCAGGTCATCATTATTGGTATTCAGGCGCATTTTACCGCCCACTACCAGCTGTTCATCTGCCTCTCCAGTACCTAAAAGCATATTGCCTGCGCTGTATACTATGTGGGTGGTGTTATCGGTGAAAGGAGAACTCCCTAGCTGTCCGTTATCGTCGGTAATGCTTCCCTGCTGTACGTTGAGATCTCCTATCACTCTCAGATCGCCAATGATGCTTACATTGCCAGCAAAATCAGCCAGGTAGTCCAAGGAAGGTGATGTGGTACCCACTCCGAAATGACTGACCATAAAAATCGCGGAACTCGCCATCCCTGAAGTAACCACCTGGGATATCCCGCTTCCATTAAAACCGAAAGTATCTCCAGATTGGATTGTCAACAGACTCCCGCCTGGAATTGCTGACCAGTCTCCCGTAATCGCGTTTCCTTCTCCCCCTGCAATCACAGAATATGAGCTAGTGGTCAAGTTGTTAAACCCACCACCAACAGCGGAGTAACTTCCCCTGGCAACATTGCCATAACCTCCACCCACAAAGGAAGCATAGCCACCTGCGGTATTTATCTGACCTCCTACTACGGATGCCAGGGTACCTGGTGCCTCATTTATACCTCCACCGCCAATATACGACCAGTCTCCGCTGGCAATGTTCTGCTCCCCTCCTCCTACTCGGGAGCTGTAACCGCTGGCGGTATTCTGATTACCAGCACCGATGGAGGCAAAATCATTTAATGCCTGGTTACCCTGTCCCCCTGTGATGGAAATGTAGGAATGGGAAGCTCCGGGAGAGCCCGACTGACTAAGTGTAGCCAAATTAATATGGGTTCCGCTGTTCACACCGTTTAAAGTAGAAGTAGCATTACGTAGGTGTCCGCTAATAGCGACATCAAGTACATCAAGGGAACCTGCATAAATATCTCCTTCCACATCCACTTCAAAGACACGGAAACCGCCACCGTCAAAAAGAGAAATTTTCGTGGTATTAGCCGATTCCGCAGAGGAATGTTCGATCAATATGGCGGTTTGTCCATCGGCGGTGATCGTTAGTGTATTTGGGGTCGATATAATGTCGCCTGGATGGAGCACATTGGTAATCGCACTGCCATCACCGGATAAATTGGTAGCATTGATATCAGTTGCGGACATGGTCGTGGCTGAGATGTTGTCCGCTGAAATCGTTCCATTCACGACGAGAGCGTCAGTAGGAAAAGTCACTCCTATACCTACCCCATTGGAAGTGATGAACATTCTTTCCACACTATCCACGAAGACATGGATATGCTCCTGAGTTCCCTGGGTGGTGGTATCAATTTCAATAGTTGTGCTTCCCGAGGAAATCGCGGAAGGAGTGGGAAAGTTGGAAAGACCCGAGGCATCTCCTACAAATGCTGAAGCAGTCACTGTACCGGTGGCTTCCACATCACCCACATACAAACTGCCGCCACTCAAAACTGATAAACCGTCGCTTAGCGTGGTCCCGGAAATCTCAGATGCGCTGATATTTGCACCTGATAAAAGAATACCTGATAGCCCCGTACCGTCTCCTACAAATGCTGAGGCCGTTACTGTTCCGGTTGCCTCCACATCACCTACATAGAAATTGCCGCCGCTCAATACCGCCAAACCGTCGCTTAGCGTGGTCCCGGAAATCTCAGGTGCGCTGATATTTGCACCTGATAAAAGAATACCTGATATCCCCGATCCATCACCCACAAATGCTGAGGCCGTTACAGTACCGGTAGCCTCTACATCTCCCACATAGAAATTACCACCGCTCAAGACCGCCAAACCGTCACTTAGCGTGGTCCCGGAAATCTCCGATGCGCTGATATTTGCTCCTGACAGGAGAACACCTGATAGCCCCGTTCCATCTCCTACAAATGCTGAGGCAGTCACTGTACCGGTGGCTTCTACATCTCCCACATAGAAATTACCACCGCTCAAGACCGCCAAACCGTCACTTAGCGTGGTGCCAGAGACCTCGGGGGCACTAATGTTTTCACCAGAGACTAGAATACCCGTCAGGTTCGATCCATCCCCTACAAAAGCTGAGGCCGTTACCGTTCCGGAAGCTTCCACGTCTCCTACGTAGAGATTTCCGCTGTTTAGTACCGCTATTCCATCGCTTAGAGTCGTGCCAAAAAACTCGGGGGCACTGATATTCTCCCCGGAGACCAGGATACCGGTCAGCTTCGAGCCATCCCCTACAAAAGCAGAAGCCGTTACCGTACCGGTGGCCTCCACATCTCCCACGTAGAGATTTCCACTGTTAAGCAGAGCAATACCATCACTTAGGGTCGTGGCATATACTTCGGGAGCACTAATACTTTCTCCTGAAACAAGAATTCCCGTCAGGTTCGAGCCATTCCCTACAAATGCTGAGGCTGTTACCGTACCGGTAGCCTCCACATCTCCCACGTAGAGGTTTCCGCTGTTTAGTACCGCTATTCCATCGCTTAGAGTCGTGGCAAAAACCTCAGGGGCACTGATATTCTCCCCGGAGACCAGGATACCTGTCAGATTCGAGCCATCCCCTACAAAAAAATCGGCTGCTACGGTACCTGCAACTTCAAGTGCTGCGGAAGGGAAAGAAACACCTACGCCTAACCCGGTTGAACTGATATACAAAGTTTCAACGCTGTCTACGGTGACTTGAATATGTTCGGGGACATTTGTAGTGGTTGTGTCAATCTCTACAGAAGAATTCCCTGCTTGCAGAAAACCACCGCTCCCAATCCCGGTCAATAAGGATCCATCTCCCATAAAAAAATCAGCCGTAACGGTCATAGCATAGATTTGATCCACACTAATCTCCCCCCGGGTCCAAACACCGGAACCGTCACTAAAGGTCGCGGCCTCTATATACGGGGCACTAATTTCGTCACTTGTATGCCAGACATTGGTCAAAGAAGATCCATCACCGATAAAACGATTCGCATCGACAACACCCGCATTTAAAGTATTTGCATCGAGGGTACTTACCTGAAGAAAATCTACACTTCCTGATTGAACCGCTAAATTCACGGCTCCAATATTCTGAGCCTCCAGGGTTGTTACCCCCAGCTCAATTTGACCGGTACTGACACTAGCACCCAGTTCACTAAGGAGGCTGTTACGAATTTCAGTCGGGCTGGCGCCCTGCAGAGTCTGAGAATCCTGGGCGTTTGCGGCCTGAATAGCAAAAGGTAGGGCCGGTAATTGTCTACGGGGACTTAGCGTTGATCCCTGCACGGTTAACTCCAGCCAGGAGTGGTTGATCAGATCCGGTAGTGCCGGGCCAATTGCCAGGCTGAAATAACCTTCATTGATTTCTATAGATGGAAACACCTGAATATAGGAAGCGGTTCCTCCGGACTGGAGCTTATAGAGCTTGGCCGTCATACTCACAACGGTAGTTCCGACCATGGTCCCGCTGCTTGCGGTACCCAGTCTTCCTGAAAACAAAAAGTGCTCCAAAGGATTCGTGAACCCTGAGCCAATCAGTATCAATGAAACGAAAATGAATATTAAAATAGGTCGAATCATATCCACTCCCGGAAATGGATCAATTGAAATACAAATGCTCCCAAATTAATCATACGAATTCTGATTAGAAAAGAGGACTCAATATTCATTTTTCCATCCAAAACTGTAGGGAATTACAATATCTGAGATTCTACCACTTGGACGCGCTCTGAATTATAAACGCCCGGAACATTATGAAGACAAATAGCCCTTATTCTACGGGCTTTCTGTCTTAAATAATAGTGAATTCCAAGTCTGGACCCGGGGATCTGGTCCATGTAGTCCATCCCCGGACAAGCAACTCTCCAATCACTAATTTTCAAGCCATAGTGAACTGGTTTCAAGATCTCTATACCGAAAAGCAAACGGTATGCCCGTTTGCAGGTTCATGACCAAAATAAGCTCATCGCAGATGAGTAAAGGAATCTGTAGATTCCTGGTTTGGCCGGGAATCCGGGCAAACCAAATGCGTTTGGGCATATACGGGATGAAGGCTTAGGTCTTACTCGCTGTCGCCGATAGAGATACCCATTCTTGCGGCCTGCACTCTTGCAGTGTATTCCTTTTCACCATCGTCCTGCTCTGGTGGTTGGACCACTTCGGGCTGTGCTACCGGCTGAAGAGAAAATCCAAGGAGCACAGGACGATCGATAGGTCTATCCTCTTCCATCTCTCTCATCAGCAGAAAAACATCATGACTGGCTTTGGAGACGACTTCCCAACCATTCATTCCAAGCTGGGCTAAAGCCTGTCCCAGGCCAGTGTTATCTGAACTGGCTCCGTTCAATTCAAGCTTGATTTCCTGGGGAACATCAAAAGGGAGATAAAAGGTAATATAGAGCCCCCCATGGGATCCTCTCACAAACTTCAGATTGGCATATTCAAAGCGATTCCCGTCCATTTTTCCTCCAGGTGTTGTGTTCAGTACAAGTCAACACCTTTGTGGATCTCCGGGTCAAGCCCGAAGATGCCTGAAATAGAACTACTTTCTTTGCTTTCTTTCTTTTAAATAGCTTATGAGGCTTTCAGGATCGTCGGTGATGATTCCGTCAATTCCCAGGCTAAGTACCTGCTCCCAATCTTTGGGTTTATTGACTGTCCAAGGTACCACTTCCACTCCCTGGGAATGGGCGAGCATTACGAGTTTTCTGGAAACAAGATCAGCTCTCACTGATAAAACATCGGGTTTCAGAGTTCTGAGTACAGTAAAAGGATCGGGACTTCTCTTTGACACCAGCGCTGAAGTTTTAATCTGAGGGTCTATGAGCCTCATGGCAAGCAGGGTACGGTAATCAAAAGACTGAACCATGCAGCGATCTTTCAGGCCATGCTTCATAATCGCTGAATGAACCATTTTCGCAAATTCCCTGGGTTTCGGTGCGTATTGGGGTTCTTTTGCCTTGCTCTTCATTTCAATATTCCAGCCCACTTTCATGGGGTCAGCAGCCTCAGCATTAACAAGCGCGACCACTTCGTCAAAAGTGGGAATCCTTTCTCCGGGAAAGAGAACCTGATCAGGAAACTTGGAGTTTCTTTTCGAGCCGCAGTCGTAACTCTTGATCTCCTCCAGGCTCAGTGTGTTAATGGCTGGTCCGTTCGGGTGAATCAAGGCCGGGATACGCAGACCTTTCTTGCGCACGCAGAGTTTTCGGTTGATTCTAGGATTGTGGTGGACGATCAAAACCCCGTCTTTACTGACCAGAAGATCCAATTCCAAAACATCGGTGCCGACTTTCAGCGCGTGGCGGAAAGCCGCCAGGGTGTTCTCCGGACGCTTTGCGCGAGCCCCACGGTGACCATGGACTTCAATGCAAAAAGTTGGGATTGCTAAGGTGCAGAGTGTGATTATGAGAAGGAATATTTTCATGATATAGCTCCGTTCAAAGACTCTATGGATATCTTCTTCATTCCGCTGGTTCTTATACTACTTTGCTTCCTTTGATTCGTGAAAAAAAATCACTTATCTTCCTCTTTTATGTAGAGTTCGTCCGCTATCTTCGCAGAGGTCACAATCCCTTTGATCAAAGCGGAACTGAATCCCTCATGTTCCATCCGATTGAGTCCGGCGATGGTGCACCCCCTGGGGGTGGTAACTTTATCGATCTGTTCCTCAGGATGAGTCTTAGTCTGTAGAAGTAGAGATGCCGCTCCCCTCGCGGTTTGAGCTGCCATCATTATGGCTTCCTCCGAGTGAAATCCTATTTCAATCCCACCTTGTGACGCTGCTCGTATGGCTCTGAGAAAAAACGCCGTACCGCAGGCACACAGGGAGGTTGCGGAAGAAAAAAACTCCTCTTCGATGACCTGTGTTTTCCCAAGAGCGGAAAAAATATTCTTCGAAATCTCAAGTGCCTCTTTGTGCTCAGCCTTCGCTGCCAGGCAAGTCATGGATTCTCTAACAGCGATGGCTGTACTTGGCATTACCCTGACCACGGGAATCTTTGTACCAATCAACCTTGATGTTTCTTCTATACTTACACCGGAGGCAACCGACAAAACCAGATGGTGTGAGGAATCCAGGACTTCTTTAATTCCTTCGATCAAGGAAGATAGCTGAAGAGGCCGAACCGCCAAGATTATAATTTTTGCGTCTCGAACCGCTTGTACGTTATCGCTAATCAGGCGAACACCCAGATCTCCCAGTGACTGAATGGGTGTGAGGTCACGGCGGGTTATTGTGATACTTTGCGGTGAGCACTTACCTGAAGCAACCAGGCCCCTGGCGATGGCAGTGCCTATATTGCCCCCTCCCAGGATCGCAATAGGCGAGAAGTCCTCTTGCCGTGGGTTTTGTGTACCAGAATCCATAGTTCCTCCGATCAACCAACCATCATTCTACCCAAATTGGAGCAAATGTGAATATATTCCTCTGGGACTAGACCTACAGGCCGCATATAATGCGGTTTTTTGATATAATTCAAGGCATGGAAAATAAGAACCCTGAAGAAATCACGATGAACGTTTACCAGGTGGGAAGTGAGCTTGGGATGAGCACGAATACGGTGTTGCGCTATATTCGTGATTACGATCCTTATATTCCTTTTGACAAGGAAGGCAGATCCTACCGTTTCACCCCAAATTCTCTATCGGTTTTCCAATACATTCGAAAGCTGGTATCTTCCCGAAAGAACCATGAGCAGATTCTGGTCCGTCTCTCAAAAAAGTACCCGGAAGTAAAAGCCCCTGAGGTTAAAGTTATGACTGTGAGTCCAAAAAAAGGAAAAGCAGCACCAAAGAAGAAACCTGGTTCCCAGATTCCTCTGCTGGAACGTGTATCTACCATGGAACTTCGCCTTGGAGACATAGAGAAATCCATACAGAAACTTGAGAAGCGTATGGATAAAAATGAGAATAATCCCGGTGAATTTGGTCAGGAACTAAAGCGTCTAAAGAAACTGATTGAAGGCTGAGTTCCATGCAGGGATTTTCCATCGCGATCCTGTGCGGTGGGCGCTCTCGCAGATTCGGATCTGATAAAACCCTGACCCTACTGTCAGGCAGACCCATCCTGCAGCATGTTCACCAGAAGCTGAGAAAATCCAGCGAAGATATTTTCCTGGTGACCAAATGGAATGTTCCTGGTAAGTACCAATTTCTGGACATTCCCATTGTCTATGAACCCTATGAAAAACATACCCCCCTCTTTGGAATCGAGCAGGCTCTAATTCATGCGAAATATCCCTGGGTCCTTGTGGTGGGTGCGGATATGCCGGGAATCACCCCGGAGGTGATTGAAAAACTCCAGGTATTACGCGACGCAAACACCAGGCTGATCCTACCTCATACAGATCGCTTCCATCCTTTATGCGCTTTCTATTCCAAAGAATGCCTGCAGGGAATTAAAGAAAGAATTCAACATAAGCAGCTAAGACTCCAAGAGCTTTCTCAGATGGAAGGCTGCCGCGTGGTTAGCTTTGGGTCTGATCACCTCCGAGCATTTACCAATATCAACACAGTTGAAGACCTTGCTCAGTTCGAGAAGAAAGGACAGTGATGGATGGGTCCCGCGATCAAGTCGCGGGATGTCCTGGGTCATGTGGATAGCTGGATCAATCTACGGTGTGAAGATTTGGGAGAGTGGTTTCGCTGTTCATCTGGCTGACTGAGTCGTCTAGTGCGTTCATATGATCTACCCAGGAAGGATGGGGGGGATCTTCGACCTCCCATCCCATGGTTTCAATCACCTGGCTTATGGGAATGGGCTTCCCTTTTATACAAAACAATCCCTTTACATAACCCTGGGCAACGGTCTTTCCGCGGGAGACAAATTTTTGTTCTATATACACCCACTTTTCATCCCAGCTAACGAGTTTTGATTCAACTTCGTAGGCCCGGAACGGTGTCAATCCCCTGCGAAAACGTACATAGGC
Organism: uncultured bacterium; assembly: GCA_964539825.1. Lineage (GTDB taxonomy): Bacteria > Muiribacteriota > UBA6191 > UBA6191 > UBA6191 > CAZIKF01. The sequence continues at coordinate 31,492 of CAZIKF010000031.1, read as the reverse complement.
ATTACCAATCATGGGTTGCCAGCCACTTAGAAAAACGTGCTTTACAAAACCAAGTCGGGTAATCAGATCCAGGCGGCTCAGATCCATAATACTGAGGTATATACTATTGCTCATGTGAAGGTTTGTATCCAAGTCTGTGGGTAAAACTCGAAAACGCAGCGTGGACACATCAAACATCCTGGCTGTACCTAAATGGAAAAGGCTCCTAAAAAAGACCAGGATTAGTCGAAAATAGAGATTCATCAGCTATACCTAAAAGCAAACGGCAACCCGATTGTAGCATGTTTCCTTATAGGTCTCAGACAGCCCTGACCTGGAAGATAAGAAAATCAAATGAACAAGGAGTTCACCGGATTCCTATATGGACTTTGTGCCTACTCCCTCTGGGGAGTGCTCCCCATCTATTGGAAGCAATTTCCAAATGTTGATTCTCTTGAAGTTCTCTGTCATCGAATCATTTGGGGCTTTGCTTTTGTGGCCGCTCTATTATTCTTCGACGGTACCCTGCTAAGAATAGTTCGGGAACTGAAGCCACAAGTCTGGAAGCGATTGATACTGAGTGGTTCCTGTATAGGTTCCAATTGGCTGGTTTACATTTGGGCTGTTCAGTCAGGACACATTGTCGACGCAAGCCTTGGTTACTTCATTTCACCCCTGGTCATGGCCTCCATAGGGGTCTTTGTCCTCAAAGAAAGGCTTAAAAAGCTCCAAAAGGCCGCTATTTTCATCGCATCAATTGGAGTTGTGTGGCTGACTCTAAGCCTGGGTCAGATTCCATGGATCGGACTGTGGCTGGCTTTCACCTTTTCCATTTATTCCCTCGTTCGGAAGACGACTAAAATCTCATCCCTCGGGGGTCTCTTTATCGAGACCTTTTTCCTGCTATTACCCACACTTTCTTACCTGGTTTATTTGCATACGCAGAACTCACTTAGGTTTCTAAACGGGGGATATTCGATGGATTTACTGCTCGTTGGATGTGGTTTGGCTACTGCCCTCCCGCTGTGGTGGTTTGCCCACGCGGCTACACGAATGAGGTTGGCCTCCCTGGGACTCATGCAGTACATAGCTCCCATCCTGCAGTTCCTTATCGGGGTTTTGGTGTATGAGGAAGTCTTTTCAACCGATCATTTGATGGGTTTTTCCATGATTTGGCTTGGTCTGATCCTATATGTCTCCGACCAGGCAAGAGGCCTCATTGGGAAACATTCTGCCCTCGTAACCGTAGAAGCTCTTAAGAATCCCCTGAAATCGTCAGATCCAGAACATGAGACCAGTTAAACCCTATCTTTCTCGGTTTATTTATACCCTATTATTTCTGAGCCTATTCTCTCTTACAGGGGCGTCCAAACCAGGTTTCATAGAGTTGGAGTCCGCCGCCTCTCATTCACCTGGCTATTCTTCAACCAGTGCCAATGTTGACCGCGAATTCTTTGAAGAGATTCTGCACTATGCCCTCTTGTCTCAATTGGCGTATAGGTCGGATGAACAAATTCGTGAAAAATACCCAAATGCTGAAATTGTGGTAACCGACCCGGCAAAAATTAAATTCTTTATCATTTATGACGAGAAGACCCTGACCCAAACCGTTGCGATTCGAGGAACCGCCAACTGGGAAAACCTACTAATCGATGCCAAGTTCTGGAAGGCCAAGGACTTCTTTTTACAGATCAAACTGCATTCTGGTTTTTACAAAGCCGCCAGAGAACTTGTCTGGCGTGTAGTCTTCCGCCTGAGAGATGAATATAAAACAATTATCACGGGTCATTCCATGGGCGGAGCAGTGGGTTTAATCATGGCCATGTACCTGGCGGATATGGGCTTTCCTGTTGAGCGGGTGGTCACCTTCGGTCAACCGCGTGTCACGGATAAAGAAGGAATCGAAGTCTTCGGACACGTTCCGCTACTTCGCGTCACCCATAAATACGACCTCGTTAGTCTTCTACCTCCCTGGCAAAAGTATTTTCGCCATTTTGGCGACTGGCTCCAATTTGATGGTCAAAACTATACCTGGCAGGAGAAGGAGTCGGAACAAACAGAAATTGGTGATCCCGGCACTTCCAAAAAAGCCAAGAAATTATGGGATAAACTCGAAGAGAAAAAATCGGGTTCGGTTGGAAATAAAGGTTCGGGATTCGGGGAATTCCATCTACTACCCATGTATATTTCAAGTTTGCGCAGGCTTATTGAACACGTGGAGAGTCAGGAAAATCTAAGATCCCCATAAAGATCGTCTAAAGAGCCTGTTCACGATCTCCACTGGAGGTTTTCTTGTTACCCGTGTTCCTTGAGAATTCGAAGACACTTACCTCTGCCTGAGCTTTCAGCGATCGCCAAGAGGTAATTATAGTCAATATCTTCGTCCCCTGAAGGGTAAGACAAAAGAATCTTAAGGCAGCCTGGAACGTCCTTTTTGATGGCCAGAAGGGCCAGAAATTGAGCTCCGCCATCCACCAATCTTGGATCTGCACCATGTTTCAAGAGTAAACTCAATATTTCAGGTTGATTCCCTCCAATAGCCGCTGCCAGCCCCGACAGCTTGATTCCCGATGGTGTGGTGCTAGCGCCGGATTCAAGCAGTCTCTTCACCAGCCGTGTATTTCCCGAGAGAATCGCAAAATGGAGTACATCCCTCCCTTGTTTGTCACTCCTATACAGAGCCGCACCATGGGCCAACAAAGCAAAAGTCATGGCTTCCCTGCCCAGGGAGGCCGCGAGATGAATTGGACTTTTCCAGGCACCACAAGAGCCATGCAGGTCAGTCTTGTACCGCAGCAGAAGGTGAAAGCACTTTGATTCTTCGCTCTTAAGCGCGGATTCTATTAAGGAGTTCCATTGGCCGTCGGAATACCAGCGCAGTGGGGCACCAGAGAGAATCGCCTCACGAAAAGCATCCACATTTCCAGTCCCCATGGCAGCCAGGGCAAGATCTCTCATGTCCCCATTTTCCTGACTCCTTCTTAGATAGTGGTCTGAAACAAGGAGGGTTTCTAATCGATCGACCATTACCTGCACTGAGGTAAGATCTCCTTTAGAGACGATTTCATCAATCAAGGAAGGCATCAGACTGAGGAGTATTTCAGAAATTGTTTCACTCAGAGATTTCTCAAAATTACGTAAAAGATGTGAAAAAGCGCTCTGTTGGTGTCCTGGATCTATATCACCCTGCTCGTTAAAAAGCTGGATGACAAAGTCAAAATTAAGCTCCTCACGGTCCAACTCTCTGAGAAATTCACACATTTCCAGAGCGCCTTCTGCGACTGACTCCCTGCTTGAGTTCTGGATTCGTGAAGAGAGATCCAAGCGCCCGAAGCGAAGTAATTCATCCACATGCTCAAGACTCGCGCAAACTTTACGCATTGCCTGATCCATCCAATGTTGCGAACGCTGCGGCATGGAAAAGGGAAAAGGATCTGAGAAATGGTAGAGTTCATACGCCCCTTTCACATCACCACTGAGTACCAGGGATTGAAAATGGTAGGATCGAATCCATCCCAGATAGACAGGATCAGGGTCACCGGAATCTGTTATTTCTTCTCTTAAGGAAGCACAAAGCCAGGTAACTTCCTGGTATTTTTTTCTTGAGTAAGATTCCAGAATTTTAGCCTGGCGTCTTTTAAAGGTCTCCTGTTCCATTTCCTGTCCATTAGACCCGGTTGCACAAATATGTTTGTTGCAATAGGCTCCGCAATGATACATTTTCACCCATGGATCACCCATCTCTTAGCCTCGAAAATACTGAAATAGCTTTTCAAGCTCGATCTAATCGGGAGTTGAAACGTACTTGTTCCCTCTTTCGATTACTGAACAATCATCTTATCAATCAGGCAGGTCTTCTGGCAGCGAGAATCGCTTTCTCCCTTAACCTGCCGGTAGGTTTCCTGATGAAGAATACCCTCTACTCTCAATTTTGCGGAGGAGGAACCTTGCTCGAATGCGAGAAGACCATTGAGTCTCTTTCCTCTTTCGGGGTGAGTGTCTGCCTTGATTATGCCGTTGAGGGAGAGCATAGTCCTTCTGGATATGAAAGAACCTGCGAAGAACTTCTTCATATGATTTCATTCTCAGAAGGAAAAGATGAGATTCCCTTCGTAGTCTTTAAACCAACGGGGATCGCCTCAGCTCAGATCCTGGAATTGGTAAGCTCGGGAAATTCACTCTCTGATGGGCAAAAGTTGGAGTGGGAGAAAGTAAGGGAGAGAGTCCACAGAATCTGTGAAGCCAGCTATCGAGCCAAAAAACGCCTGTTCATTGATGCGGAAGAATCATGGATGCAGACCGCTATCGATGATCTGACAGAGGAAATGATGGTGGAATTTAACCAAGAGGGTCCTTGTGTTCACCACACGCTCCAATTCTATCGCCATGATCGCCTTACCTACCTCAAAGAGATGCACGAGAGAGCACGAGTAGGTGATTACTTCATCGGACTAAAACCGGTCCGGGGCGCTTATATGGAAAAAGAAAGAGAGAGGGCTTTAGAAATGGGCTATGAAGATCCCATTCAACCTGATAAAGAATCGACGGATCGTGATTATAACGAGTGTCTGAGTCTGTGTGTGGAAAACCTCGATCGAGTTAGCTTATGTGCCGCCACTCATAATGAAGAGAGTACCCTGCTGTTAGTCAGGAAAATGGAAGAATTGAAAGTCGAAAGAAATCACCCTAATATTTTCTTCTCGCAGCTTTATGGAATGGGAGATCACCTGACTTTTAACCTGTCAAAAAGTGGTTTTAATTCTTGTAAATATCTCCCTTATGGACCGGTAGGATCGGTCATGCCCTACCTGGTAAGAAGAGCCGAGGAAAACACCGCCATGGGGGATCAGATGAGCAGAGATCTGAGGTTGCTGCGCCAGGAGATCAAAAGACGAGGATTAGAATAAAACGTTGTTTCCGTGATGTAGGCTCGTCCAGGTGTGAAGAATTAGAATCAACCCTGAAGCGCTTTTGAGATCACTATTCTCTGAACTTCGCTGGTCCCTTCTCCTATTTCACAGAGCTTTACATCCCGGTAATATCTTTCCACATGATATTCTTCCATATAGCCATAGCCTCCGTGAATCTGGACAGCCTGATGAGCGGCCTGCATAGCTATTTCAGAAGCATAAAGTTTGGCCATGGAAGCTTCCTTACCATAGGCAGCACCCTGGTCTTTCAAATACGCAGCCCTATGAACAAGCAGTCTGGCTGCCTCAATCTGAGTAGCCATATCGGCTAATTTAAATTGGATTGCCTGAAGTCGGGATATGGGTTTACCGAACTGTACACGCTCATTAGCATGCCTGACACTATCTTCAAGGGCACCTCTGGCGATTCCTACCGCCATGGCTCCGATTCCAATCCTGCCCCCATCCAAAATCTGCATGGCATTCCTAAAACCCATATTCAGGTCTCCAATGAGATTTTCTTTGGGAATTCGAACATTCTCGAGAATTAACTCGGCAGTATCGGAACTGTGGAGCCCAAGCTTCTGCATTTTTGGGCCGTGACTAAATCCAGGAGTTCCCTTTTCCACAAGAAAGGCGGAGATTCCATGAGCTTTTAAACTACTGTCCGTTGAAGCCAGGATTACAAATGTTTCACCAACAGTTGCCTGTGTTATAAAGGTTTTGGTGCCATTGAGAACCCACTCATCACCATCAAGCTCAGCGATGGTTCGTGTCCCTGATGCATCTGAACCGGCACCTGGCTCCGTGAGACCCCAGCCCCCAAGTTTCTTACCGCTAACCAAATCAGGTAAATACTTGTCTTTAAGAGCTTTGGATGCAAAATTAAAGATATGACCTGTACATAGCGAGGTATGGGAGCCTACCGTGATCGCAAGTGAAGCGTCATAGCGGGCAATCTCCTCTATAGCCAGGGTAAAGGAGACTGTGTCAGCAGCCGCTCCACCATACTCTTCAGGGTAAACCATTCCCATGAGTCCTAACTCACCCAGGGACCCAACTAATTCTTTTGGAAAGCGGCATTCCTGATCTCGCTCCAGCACACCTGGCTCTACATGGCGTTTGGCAAAATCCTGCACCATATCCCGGATCATCTTCTGGTCTTCTGTTAATTGAAAGTCCATGTGTTTCCTCATTCCTACCCTGTTTTACTTACCTTTAAGAACCTGCCTGGCAATTACCAATTTTTGAATCTCAGTGGTTCCCTCGTAAATCGTAGTGACTCTGGCATCCCGGTAGAGCTTTTCTATCAAATATTCCTGGATATAACCATTACCGCCATGAATCTGAAGAGCTTCCGAGACGATGCGATTACATGTTTCTGATGCATAGAGCTTTGCCATAGAGGCTGCGCTGATGAAGTTTTTGTTTTCATCTTTCAAATAAGCAGCCTTTAGAGTTAGAAGCCTGGAGGTTTCCAAGCCGACAGCCATGTCCGCTAACTTGAACTGAATGGCCTGGAGATCCGCCAAAGTTCCCCCGAAGGCTTCCCGTTCCTTGGCATATTCTACGGCCAGATCCAAAGCTGACTGCGAGATTCCACAGCAGAGTGCGGCCACACCGATGCGGCCACTGTTTAATCCGCCCAACATGGCTTTGAAGCCGTTCACGCCACCGATGAGATTTTCCTCTGGAACCATGACTCCATCGAGCGTCACTTCCACCGTATCAGATGCCCTCTGCCCCATTTTTTCTTCAAGTCCACCTATTATCAAACCCTCGGTGTCCCTTTCAACTACAAAAACTGAGATCTCCTTCGGGTCCACGGAAGTGAGAGCGGTCACAATAAATACATCCGCGTATTTCCCATTGGTGATAAAAGCTTTTTTTCCGCTAATTTTGAAGGAATTTCCTCCCTTTGTAGCCCGGGTTTTCTGGTTTTGAGCATCAGAACCGGCCTGGGGCTCCGATAGGCAAAAAGCTCCTATACCTTTTCCCGAAGCCAAATGCTTGAGATACTTACTCTTCTGCGAGTCTGAACCATACTTGTAAACAACTTCACAGACCAGGTGATTGACACCCATCATCACCGCGACCGAGCTACATCCCCTGGATATTTCCATCACCGCCAGAACGTAGGAAACCATATCAACATTTGCTCCGCCAAACTCTTCGGGAAAGGTCATTCCCAGCAATCCTAACTCGGCCATTTCAGATACCAGTTCCCTGGGAAGTCCATGGTCTCTATCCCATTGCAGGGCGTGGGGAGCAATTCTTGATGCGGAAAACTCTCGGGCCATATCCCGAATCATGGTTTGATCTTCACTGAAATCGAACTTCATATCATCCCATCGGAAAGGTTACACCGTGCCCGGATTCAGGATAATTCCAAGATACAGCACCCTGGTCACAGGCATATAAACAGGTACCGCACTCAATACAGTCCTCATATTGAAACAACATTTTACCGTCACGGATTTCATAGCATTTGGCCGGGCAAACGTAGGTTGTGCACTGGTGGGGACATTTGGTATCACAGATTTGGGTCTCAACTACAATGTGAGGCTTCTTTGAAATGGTAGTCTTCAAGGTACTCAATCGGTCTTTGATACTAGCGCTCATAGGGCTGCCCCCCCCCACAAGGAAGTCTTTAACACATCCCAGTAGGACAGATCTGATTCAGAAATACAATCCTGTATGATTTGCCTGGTTTTGCGCTTAGGTTCCCCATCCGCTACGAATAAATTTTTCATAATCTGGTTCACCAGGTTGGGATAGGACTTGAACATCGCTGGCTGATGCAGGAACTTCACAGCCCCCTGGAAATTGTTCATATCCTTAAGGACAAAGGTTTGGGCCAGACTTTCCTGGTAAGAGCCCAGGGTCTTGGAAGAAAAATCACCCTGCTTTTTGGCCCTCAGTACAGCCAGTGCAGCCTGCCTTCCTGATTCCATAGCCAGATTCATTCCCTCAATGGATTTCCCTGTATTCATCAATAACCCTGCGGCATCGCCAACCACCAGAACCCCATCTTTGTAGAGCTGCTTTGGGACCAGGCGAATATCTCCTACAGGAACCACATGAGCCGAATACTCCACCATCTTTCCACCTTGAAGTATTGGCTTAATGGACGGATGGGCTTTAAAAGAATCGAGGATGTCGTAGACAGCCTTTCCTGAATCCCTCAGAGTTTTCAAACCTAAAACCAGGCCAATAGAGATCGTATCAAGGTTGGTATATACAAACCCACCCCCCTCAACACCTTCTGTACAACCTACAAACTCATTGGAGACCCCGCTACGTCCTTCCAGTTGAAATCTCGACTCCAGCAAATCGCGATCGAACTGCCAGACTTCTTTGATTCCGGTGCCTACAAGCTCTGCTTCATACGAGTCGTCCATCAGCCCACAGGAACGGGTCAGAAGATTATTGACTCCTTCGGCCAGAATGACACTATCACTGTAGAAAATATCTTCACCGCAGCGAATCCCGCAAACACGCCCATTCTCATTTACCAACTCATCTACGAGGATGCTGGTGGCAACAAGGGAATCTTCGGCATAGTCCGAAGCGGCGATAGCTTCTTCTACCTGTTCACCCAGCCACTTATCAAAGCGTGAACGCAGAACAGAAACTCCGTTGTAGGGAGCGCTTGAGAATTCTTCTGAATGAAAATCAATGGAAAAGGATGAAGCTTCACTCATGAAGCTAAGACGGCGCCTGTTTATGAATCTCTCATAAGGGGGATTCTCGATAGAGTTGATGAGTTCAGGAAAGATCTCCCAGACCGTTGGCCCCCATATGACTCCACCGGAGACATTCTTAGAACCGGTCCATTCCCCCTTCTCAACGAGAAGAATCTTAGCTCCATTCTGAGCCAGGACATAGGCCGCAGCAGTTCCTGCTACTCCGCCTCCTACTATAATACAGTCAAATTTTTCTTCTTCCATCCTGTCTGAGGACTCCTCTTCGTTATGATTTCAGTTCCTTCACCGCATTGATCAATAAAGGCACGATTTTAAAAAGATCTCCAACCAACCCGTAGTCAGAAAGCTGAAAAATAGGTGCCTCAGCATCCTTATTGATAGCTACAATTACCTTTGAATTGCTCATTCCCGCGGTGTGCTGCACAGCTCCCGAAATACCGCAGGCGATATAAAGATCTGGAGTTACCACCTTACCTGTCTGCCCAACTTGTAGAGTGGCTTCGCAGATGCCCGACTCTACCAGGGCTCGGGTACTTCCAATTGCCGCTCCCAGGGAGTCCGCTAGCTCTTCAATTAGGGCAAATCCTTCAGCATCCTTGACTCCCCTGCCCGCTGAAACCACAACGGTCGCATCATCCAGGCTGACCCTGTCAGAACTCACTGCCAATAATTCTTTAAAGACTTGAAGAATGGAAGGGGGAGAAAACTCCCGTTCAACGACTTTTCCGCTTTTGGAGGGATCTGGTTGAGTAACATCAAATGAACCCGCTCTGATGGTAAGTAATACCTGGGGATGGGCGGATTCAACTGTAGATCTGGCCTTGGCGGCCATGAGAGGACGGTCAACAATGATTTTGTCCCCATTCCATTTTACGGAACAACAATCCATGATTCCGCAGGCTCCTGTTGCACTGACAAGACCAGGAACAAAATCTTTGCTGGTTTCACACGTGGGTGTCATGACCAACCTGGGCTGTACTTCTTTAACTACTTCTTGATAGGCCTGGATCCAGGCCGGATTGAGGTAATTGGCAAAGAGTGAATGATTTACCACATGCACTTTCTCCGCCCCATAGGAAAACAGTTTTGATGCCTCTTGGGACATATCAGTACCTACCGCAGCGCACTCCACAACAGCGCCCACGAGATCCGCTATCTTCCTGGCTTCTGACAGTACCTCAAAGGTCGACTTCTTGATCTGGTTATTCTTCTGGTCTACGAGTACCAATATTTTGCTCATGATCAAACCTCTACTCTTCTCATCAAACTCATAAAACTTTTGCTTCCGTGGTCAGTTTCTCCATTAGTTGGGTCACTATCTCCTCTGGGTCTCCTTCCAGTTTGAGTCCTGCCTGCCTTTCGGGTGGTAATGACCACGAGACAATCGCCGAACTTGAACCTGAAGAACCCACTTGTGACTCCTCGAGCCCCAAACCTGCCAGATCAATGACCTCCATTGGCTTCTTCTTGGAAGTCATGATTCCTTTTAGGGAAGGAATCCTCGGATCATTCATATCATTAGAGCAGGTAACAATACTGGGAAATGGCGTCTGGACCATCTCCGCCCCCAGGTCTCCCTGCCTTTTCACGGTAAGTGACTTTGCTTCAGAATCTACCTCGAGGCCAACCGCATTCGTTACGTATGGTATGGAGAGCTTCTGTGCAAGCATACCGCCGGTCAGTCCCATATCCATATCCTGTGACTGCTTCCCGCACAGAATAAAGTCATACTCTCTATCGCTAAAGAACTGAAATAGAATCTGGGCATAGGCATGGGAATCAGAACCCTCGAAGGCGGCATCACAAATGTGGTACGCATTATCCGCACCCATGGCCAATCCTTTCCTGAGAGCCTCCTTACCCTTATCTGGGCCGATCAAGACCAGGGACACTTCAGCTTCATGAGTCTCTTTGAGAACGAGAGCAGCCTCTACTGATGAAGCGTCGTAGGCGTTCAGAACATAGTTCAGATCTTCAGAAAGTAATCTTCCCTCTTTAATCTGGAATGGCATTGCCACATCAGGCACATGTTTACAACAAACATATATCTTCATGATTTACCTCGCATTCCCCGGGTGCTCAACCGAGCAACTCCCGGCTGATGACTACCTTTTGGATTTCAGATGTACCCTCATAAATTTCGGTGATCCTGGCGTCTCGAAAATATCGCTCAACATTGTATTCCTTGATGTATCCATACCCGCCGTGAACCTGTACCGCCTTGTTGGTTACCCAGGTAGCCGTTTCGCCTGCCAGCAGTTTTGCCATGGCAGAAAGGTTATTGTAATTCTCACCCTTGTCTTTAAGGGTACAGGCTTTAAGGGTCAGCAACCGACTGGCATCGATTCTGACAGCCATGTCGGCCAGGAAAAATTGAATCGCCTGGAATTTACCGATGGGTTTCCCAAATTGCTGACGTTCTGAAGAATACTGAATAGACTCTTCCATGGCCCCCCGAGAGATTCCTACTGCCTGGGCGGCAATTCCAATCCTGCCGGCATTCAGGGTGGTCATCGCGATCTTAAACCCCTTATCTACTTCACCTAGCCGGTTGGAATCAGGAACTTTCACATCTTCGAAAACTATTTCTGCCAGACCGGAGGCTCGGATGCCCATTTTTCCGTGCATTGTTTTGACACTGACCCCAGGTTGGTCCATATCTACGATGAAGGCTGTGATTCCGCGGTTTCCCTGGGAAGGATTCGTAGAAGTAAAGACAATGGCCGTTTGAGCGTTAGTCGCGCAGGTAATAAAAATTTTGGCTCCATTAAGAATCCAGTCTTCTCCTTCTCTCTTGGCGTAGGTCTTCATGGAACCACAATCAGAGCCAGAATTAGGCTCGGTCAGAGCGAAACACCCTAGCTTTTCTCCTGAGGCGAGCGGCGTGAGAAATTCCTGCTTCTGCTCCTCTGTGCCGTAGGTGAGAATAGGTTCACAGGCAAGCGAGTTGTTCACACTAACGATCACGCTGGTGGTTCCGCAGTACCTGGCAAGCTCTTCCATCACCAGCACGTAAGAGACATAATCGAGACCGGCTCCACCATACTCCTCAGGCACAGCGATTCCCATGAAACCCATTTCGGCCAATTTGGGCAGGAGAGCCACAGGAAACTCCTGGGTCTCATCGAGTTCAGCGGCGATAGGTTTAACGTGCTTTATTGCAAAATCAGCCGCGCTCTCCTGGATGAGCTTTTGATCTTCATTCAATTCAATTCGCATTAAGCACCTCGCATCAATTCAAATAGTCAGAAAATCCCCATACCTACTGGAAAAAACCATAAAAAGCAGGCCCTGGAAAGGGAGGGTAGTTTAGCACAGCAGGTGACCTTTAGCCACTGGTCTTGGGTGATTTGAAGTCTCACTGTTATTGGGATGGATCCCCTGGTCAAGCCAGAGGATGACGAGAAAAACGAGGCGCGAAGCGGCAAGAACCGGTTACTTAAATTGACCGTGAATCGAGGTCGGGAAATTTCGGAGCTGTCGGGTGGTTAGAGGCGAGCATGGTGGTGATTCGTGACGACGTACGTAGCATCGCTACGTTCTAGGAGGGAACCGCCAGCAAGCGAAGTCTATGGCCACTCGACAGCTCCGAAATTTCCCGACCTCGGTTCACCCTCTATTCATTTGAATTGTTTTGATTCTTCGGTAGACTCTTCCTGCAATTGTCTTAACTTCATTGTTCGTACCGTAGATCTGCATATGATTGGCTCTCTGGAGAAACTCTTGAAGCAAACCGGAGGAGGTGCGCTCCAATCGATTCCAGAACTGAGGGGTTAGCTCATAGCGTGTGAACTGAAAGGATCGGATCTCATTTCTGGAGATTCCTTGCCCCCCCATACCGTCTTCGATAAGCATGATGATTTCGTGACGAGCCTGTTCCCAGGTAAGTTCCCCCATGCGAATCTTGCGAGTATAGTAATCCAGTTCGGTGTGGCTTGGCTCCCTCTGTAGAATTTCTCTAAAGAGTTTTTTCAGCCTGGTCTCAATACTGCTGTCCCCGCCAGTTCCCTCAAGACCTTTGCAGATCTCTCGAAGCTGAGGAAGAGTCATCTGATTTCTACGCAGCTTGTTGGCGTAGTAGTCTCTCTCGTCAGCAGTTGGATAACGGCGAGCGTAGCGCATGAAATAGTCGTCTACAATCTCATCGAATTGATCTCCGGGATCACCAGAGAGGTCCCGAATCATTTCAGCAACCTCGGCGCGGGATTTGGTACCAAAATCCAGAAGATGGGTATAACGATCCAGTTCATTTACAGTGGGATGGCGGTGATGAATTTTCCTGAAGGTTCTCTTCACAAATCTCTCATTGGATTTGTGATCCGAACCTCCGGATTTTCGTCGCTCGCGAGTCTCCACTTTTGCCCCAAGTAAGGCCACATAGCCACCGTTGGAGTCAAGCTGGATCGAGATATGATTGAGTCCTTCCTTACAAAATTGGGTTATGCCCCAGGAGGATTCTTCAAACCGATGATTGTAACGGGCGGAATGATGGGAAATGATGTTTCGTCCATTCACCTCAATAGTCACACTTCCAACCTGGTACCCGGAAATTTTTTCCAGAATGGAGAGATTCGCTGATTCCAGGTGGTATTTACGATCCTGTTTGAAATAGAGGTCAAGGGTGGAATGGCCGGGGTCTGTCATAACCAGAGAACTGACACCCAGGTAGGGCTCCCAGTTAAATTTGGCGTATTTATGGTTCGTTCGGAGATTTCCTTCTACGTAGCCATGCTGAAAGGCCGAGTATAGATATCTCTCAAGTCTTTTCTCCTCACGGCCGGGAATATAATTTCCGTGGGATCCGCCTACGTGAGAATAGCCGCGATTTGTAGCATAAGATTTACTTTTTGCAAAGCCCGGAAAAACTAACAGAGTTAAGAGTAAAAGTGATATCCAACGTTTCATTGCATCCTCCAAGGGTTTCGTACCACCCGATGCTGGTAAGTACGGGCCGATTCTAAGCTAATTCGAAAAACTGTCAAGGGGAAAGTGAATTCTTTTTTTTGAACCTGTTGGGACTACGCCGAAATGAAAACCCTATACTTGTCTGCGGGTTCATGAGCAAAGGAATCGACCGGTTCCTGGTTTGTCCGGAATTCCGGACAAACCAAATGCTTTTGGGCATATAATAGAATCATGCTTACTGAAGCTGTCTACCTTTTTGCTCCTTTTCTCTTTGGATTCATTCCCTTCCTGGGAGAACGTTGTATTTACTATGAATGGACCCTTGAAGTATTTGCGGCAGGCCTGCTCATCTTTGGTCTCTGCCGACGACCCTCTCTTTTCCTCCCCGCACTTGGCGGTGCCATACTGACGCTCTATTTCTCTACTGTGGCTGGAATATGCCTCCTATACGCCGCACTTTGTATCAGGTTAGTTTCATCCGCACTCTCAGATAGAAGCGCACCCCGGTTTAAGCTAGGAGCGGGATTATTTGGTCTGCTTCTTTTTGCTCTGAGCACACTTCCAATCATTCCAGAGACCACTTCAACGCTCCTGTATGCCCTGGCACCGTTCCTTTGTACCATGGCAGTTTTGAATTCTAAACCCTGGCTCTGGTGCTCCATAGGACTTATCTCACTTATGGTTCTGTTTCTCCTCCCAAATCAAGAATTCAGAAGGCCAGATACCGTCCAGGCCTCATTTCAAAAGACACTTGCTGATCTCTTTGATATCCAGGAGAGCCACGCTGTTTTTCCAAGTCCAATCCAACTTGAAAAGCTCCTGGGCCAAAGCGGCCCTAAACGGGTCCTGATTCCCCTTGCAGATTCTCCCCTGCAAGATGCTGGATCCCAGATTGGGTTTTCCCACTCCTGGAAATATCTTTATAAGAGATGGAGAAAGGTGTTTCCGGTTTTCTATCTCTATAAATTCCAGGATACCTACTGGATCACTGGATTTCGAGATCTAAACGACTGGCGGCTAGCCATACTCAATACCATCGAAAAAATACAGGAAAACCAGGACTCAAACGCTGCGTTCGCCCTGCAATCCCAGGTTCTTGGCTATATGGATTTCGTTAATCAGCCAGATTTGGTTAAATCCTCTCAGTCCTGGATCTTGAGCAAATGTAAGAATAACTTTTCTCCGCCGCTTTACTGGTACTTTTCTCGATTTCAAAAAAACCGATTGGAAGTGGAAATTCAAACTCTTGTTCCCTTGCACCCCTTATTTTCCAAAGAAGCCCAGGCTTCCGCCATTCGTCAATTGATTGAAAACCAGGAACTTCCCGTGGCCAGATCACTGCTTTATCGTTTTCAGAAAGTCCATATAGATTCTTCCGAATACAAGGAACTCCTCACCCTTTTTTCGCTTGAATCCGGAGACTTTCATGCGGCGGTAGCTTCTGCAAGGGGGGCCGTTGCGGCTGATTCGAGACAAAAACCACTACTCTTTAAAGCCTTGAGCGAGGTGGAAAACAACTATCATGGACACCCCCCATTCAACTATGCCGAACTCATCAACCTGGCTAAAGAAATCTATGAGGACTCTCAGCGTAGAGATCCTTACTGGTTGCTGGAAAGTGTGAGATTACAAGAGAAGAAGATTGGTTCTATGGTCCTCTCTGATCGAAAGAATCCGTGGAAGCAAAATTGCGGAAACTGCAAGCCGATTACACCCTGACCAGAAAAGTGTCTCCAATTTCTCTGAGAAAGCGTGAGGGAATCTGATAATGAGTTTCCCCATGGATCAATCGCATTCTGGCACCTGAAAAGAATAATTCCTTCATAGTACGAGTGATGCCCACGTAACACAGACGCCTTTCTTCTTCCAACCGCTCAGCGTCTTCCTGTGAGTTTTTATGAGGAAACAGTCCCTCTTCCATGCCAACCATAAAGACATGGTCAAATTCCAGGCCCTTGGCATTGTGCAGGGTCATCAGGGTTACCGTACCGAGGTCCTTCTCAAAGTCATCAATGGGACTCAGTAATGAGGTTTTCTCTAGAAATCCCTCCAGGGTAGCCTGGTCTTCTTCCTCCTCATATTCGACGACCATACTCAACAGCTCTTCTACGTTGGCGCAACGATCCTCTTCATCCCGGTCTTTAAGGTGTTGCATATAACCGGTTTCCTCTATGATTTTGGAGAGCAGGACGTGAATCTTAGCGCCCTTATCCAATTCTTCCTTCAAAGAAACAAAAAAGTTATAGAATGCTAGAAATCTCTCCCGTACGGCATTGCCCACAGTATCTACCGCCTCAAGAGCCAGGAGCGGTGGAATGGAGTGGTTAGCGGCAAAATTGAGAAGTTTTTCCACCGAGCGCTTTCCTAACCCTCGGGCCGGTACGTTTAGAATTCGTAGAAAAGATTCGCTATCAAAGGGGTTATGAAGAATAGCGAGATAAGCCAAACAATCAAGAATTTCCTTTCGTTCAAAGAACAAGGCACTTCCGTAAATTCTGTAAGGCACCCCCTCTCGAATCAGTTCTTGTTCAAAAACCCTCGATTGGGCATGGGTTCGATAAAGCAGCGTCATCGACCCATAACCCTGCCCCTCGGAACGCAGCCTCTCGATTTCCTTCAAAACCTGCCGGGCTTCATCCAGGTAATGATCGGACAAAGAATAGGGAATATACCCCTCACCTCCCTTGGCAGAAACCAATCTAGCTTTATCTTGCGTTCGCTGCTGGTTATTGCGTATTAACTGGTTGGCCGCCTCGAGGCAGGGTCTTGGACACCTGTAATTGGTGTTGAGTTCAAATCGTCGAACGGGCTGATTGGGTTGTGCGAAGTGCTTATCAAAGTCCAGAATATATTGAATCCTGGCCCCTCTCCATGAATAAATCGCCTGATCTTCATCGCCTACCACGCAGACATTGCTGTGTTTCTCAGAGAGGGTCCTGATGAGATGATACTGGATTGCATTTGTATCCTGAAACTCATCAACCATCATGTGATGAAACTGCTCCTGGAAATCTTCCAAGACAGAGATATTCTGGGTAAAAAGACGTACCAGCAGGAATAGCAAATCATCAAAATCCATTGCGTTGCTCTTTTGCAAAGATTCCTGATATTTTTCGTAAACCTGTATGATTCGAGCATCTTCAGACCTGGAGTCCAGGGTCTCAGGCCCTTTCCAGTCGCCTTTCCACTTCGATATCTGGTCGAGAACATAGACCGGGGTAAATCTCTTTGAATCAAGATTTAGCTCACTAATAATTCGTTTAACCAGACTCTTCTGGGCTGAGGTTCCATAGATAGAGTAGTTTTCATTAAATCCAATTTTTTGAGCATGCCTTCTCAATATCTTGGCGCCCATTGAATGGAAAGTGGTAACCCATATACCCCTGGCTTCACCCTTCAAGATTTCAAAGACACGCTCTTTCATTTCCCGAGCGGCTTTATTGGTGAAGGTCACAGCCAGGATATTCGCCGGAGAAACTTCCTGCTCTCGAATAAGATAGGCAATACGATGAGTAATTACGCGAGTCTTCCCTGAACCCGCACCGGCGAGAATCAAAGCGGGTCCATCTCCATGGGTGACCGCTGAAACCTGAGAAGGATTCAGTCCCTTAAGAATCAGTGACTTCTCAAGTTCTGCCGAAGATTCAGGCTCTAACTCAGTTTCCATAATCTATATCAGTCATTCCTGACTCCCGACTCTCAAGGAGGAAGGATACAAAACTTTCCCCCATAGCCCAAGTTTTGCTCGTTCCTGGGCATTCTCAAGATTCCCCAAATATGATATTGTCGGCATCCAGTCCGAGAAAGTAACTCGGCAAAGGGGAGTCCTTCATGTTCCTGATTGATGGCAAGGCACTGGCTGGTAGAATCCGCACAGAGCTTTTAAGGGTATCTAAAGACCTGCGTAAACGTCCGGGACTGGCAGTCATCCTCTGCGGCGATGATCCGGCTTCCCATATCTATGTGCGCAACAAGCAAAAGGTAGCCCGACAACTTGGATTTCTTTCTGAAGAGATCATTCTAAAATCAAGTGTAAATTCCTCTACACTCAGCGAGCATATTGCTGAACTAAATGGCCGCGAAGACATTCATGCCATCCTGCTTCAATTGCCCTTACCATCTCACCTCAAAGCCGTTGAGCACCTAAAACAAATCGACCCTCTAAAAGATGTTGACGGATTTCATCCGGTTAATGTTGGTCATCTTGTCCTGGGAATGCGTACCATGTCCCCCTGCACTCCCCTTGGTGTTATTCGTCTCCTGCGCAACTACGAGATTCCTATCAAGGGACAAAACGTAACCATCATCGGAAAGTCCAACGTGGTAGGCAGGCCGCTAGCGGAACTATTTTTCCTTGAGCAAGCAACCGTATCGGTCTGTCATACCGATACGAGAGACCTGGTTGAACACACGAAGCACGCCGATATTCTGGTGACTGCGGCAGGGTCACCCAAACTGATAAACTCAAGTCACCTGGGCCGTGAATGCGTCCTGATCGATGTGGGTATCAATCGCATGGAGGACGGCTCTCTTTGTGGGGACATGGATTTTAAGGACCTTTCCCGCTCCGCATTATGTAAGGCGATTACGCCGGTTCCCGGGGGGGTAGGCCCGATGACCATCGCCATGCTCATGCAAAATACCCTGAAGGCCTATCAGAATGTGGAAAAAATAGAGGGAATCCTGGGTAAATGGGAAACCTTCCCAGCTACTGGAGAGGGAAGCTATCGTTAGGAGTTGCTAAAGTTCTAAGGTCTTCAAATATCTTCTGAATTCTTCTCCCAGGTCTGATCTTTTCAGGGCGAATTCTACGGTGGCCCTTAGAAATCCCAGTTTATTGCCTGTGTCATAACGGGTTCCTTCAAATTCAAGTCCGTAGATTTCCTGGGATTTCAGTAAGGTCTTTAAGGCGTCGGTAAGTTGTATCTCGCCTCCAGCCCCCCGTCCTGTATTTTCCAGGATCTCAAAAATCTCCGGGTTGAGAATGTATCTGCCGATAATGGCGAGATCGGACGGGGCTTCTTCGGGGGCCGGCTTTTCCACAAGATCATTTACCTGATGGACTCGCTCTGAAATACAGGTCCCAGAAATGACTCCATAGGCCGAAATATCCGCCCCTGGAACTCTTTGGAGGGCTACCGTTGAAGAACCGGTCTTTTCATAAACTGACATGAGTTGCCGCATACATGGAATTTCGGAATCCACCATATCATCACCCAGAAAAACAGCGAAGGGTTCATTTCCTACCAGGTGTTTGGCACAGAGAATGGCATGACCCAATCCAAGTGCCTGCCTCTGTCTGACATAGGAGATAGTCAGGAGTCTTGAGATAGACCGCACCGTTTCAAGAAGCTCTACTTTCCCCTTTTCTTCCAGGTTTCGTTCCAGTTCATAGGAAAGGTCAAAATGATCTTCAATGGCATATTTTCCTCGACCGGTGATTATAATTGCGTGCTCGATACCTGAATCACGCGCCTCTTCGAGCACATATTGAATCATGGGCTTGTCTACGAGGGGGAGCATCTCCTTTGGCTGGGCTTTGGTAGCCGGAAGAAATCTAGTCCCCAATCCTGCTGCAGGAAACACTCCTGTTTTTACTTTCTTTTTGCTCATTTATTACTCCGTTCTCCCTTTTTAAGTAGAGAATAGGACTCGATGGAAGAAGGATTTACCACCAGCTACCCTTCATTAAAATACTGCCCCCACTCTTTGCTGGCAACTGCGAGACGATCAGCGAAGAACCAAGAAGGCTCTCCGGTCTCGATTTCCATACAGGTCTGTTCATTACTCGGGAGAGAAACTTTCTTTAGCAAAGTCCGCTCTACCAACTTGGAATTCTCAATTCCTAACACCTTCACCCCTGGAATCAGGTGTGATGCTTTTTGAACTCGATACAGTCTCGATGAAAATTGAAACCTCAGTAGGCAAAGAATTGGAATCCCGGGGATGATGGACGCAAGATAATCCCGGGCCATCGCATAGGATTCAAATCCATCTCGATGGCTCAACAGGTGCATTCCTATTTTTCGCCAATGAGATTCCGTGGAATGTGAATGGGACGGTGAAACAATCTGCAGCTCAAACTCAGGGATTCCATCCAGTCCCTGGATATTTCCAACAATCATCCCTAGTAGATGATCAATGTTTCCAGGGGTTCCGGTCACTGTAAGAAGCTCCGGCTCCTTCAAAGTTAGATTAAAAAGCCGCTCTACGGTTCTTCGAACACCTGTCGCATCCTGTATCTCCAGGAGTTGTTCCAACGATTGTCGGGAGAGAACGCCATCATCTAATTCCGGGGAGCTGAGAATCGGAATTTTACAGGATAGAGATAGCTGATGAGCCTGTAGAATTCGGGATTCTTCGTTGGGAAAGCTATCAAGAACCCAAAGTTTTTGCCAGACCCAGGGAGTTCCGGGCTTATGGATGAAATGTAGCGGCGTTTCCTCTAAAGATATGGGAAGTCTTTCAAACTGAGCTACTCCATATCCTCGGTGTTCACAGTCCACTAACAATAACAAGTGAGTCATGGAACCAAATGGCATTGAGCAAAGGAGAGGCAGATCGGGGTGACATACCGTGTTTACCCCTTTTGAAAATTCAAATCCAAGGGGGGCAAACTCTTGTCGGGATAGTACCAGATCTTGAATTTTAGCGGCATCAAGACTACCGCCATGGCTCAGGTGAATGATCTCTTCACCGGATTTTAGGGCACCAAAATCCTGGGTTCCTCTGGAAGTGAGGACTCCTTGTCCGGTCAACAGCACCGTTCAATGACTCCGCCTCCCAGAACATGATCCCCGTCATAAAACACGGCAGACTGTCCCGGGGCTACTGCCTCCTGAGCTTCTCCAAAGATCACACGTACTGAATCCTCATCACAGGGAAAAACTGTGGCTTCTACAGGATCATGCTGATAGCGGATTTTTACATAACAGGGAAATTCCCGTGTCCCGGGATCTCGGCTTACCCAGTTCACACGCTGCACAATCATTTCCTTGCGCTGGAGATCTTCGCGCATCCCTATTTTTACGGTTCGTGATTCAGAATCGATGTCCGTTACGTAGGCTTTATAGGGCAGCGACACTCCCAATCCCTTGCGTTGACCAATGGTAAACATTTGTACACCGTCATGGGTGGCTAATTCCTTACCCGTCCGATCTACAAGGCTTCCCTGCTGCATATTGTCACCATCTACCTTCTTCAGAAAGTTTCTATAATCATCCGGTACAAAGCAGATTTCCTGGGAATCCGGCTTCCAGGCTACCCGTTCAAAACCCTCGCGGGCGGCAATCTCTCTAATTTTATTTTTCTTGAATTCAGCCAGTGGAAGCAGGGTACGCGCCAACTGCTTCTGGGTGAGATTATAAAGGACATAGGACTGGTCTTTGTCTGGGTCCAAGCCCCTTCGTATACAATACCTTCCCTCTCTGAGTTCTACCCTGGCATAATGGCCGGTCGCGACATAGTCGGCACCCAGCTCATCGGCTTTATCCATGAGGTAGCCAAACTTGAGCTTATAGTTACATACAATGCAGGGATTAGGTGTTCTTCCCGCCCGATATTCTTGACGAAAATTGTGAATCACAGTTTCTCTGAATACTTGCTCCATATCCAATGCGATATAAGGAATGGATAGCATTCCAGCGACCCTCCGAGCATCTTCGACATCGTCAATGCCGCAACAAGACTTCTGGGCAGATTTTTGGTCTCTGGCCCAGGTTTTCATAGTGATGCCGATAACTCGATAGCCAGCCTGGACTAGTAAATAGGCTGTTACTGAGGAATCTACACCCCCGCTCATGGCACAAAGCACCGTCTTCTCTTGGGGTTCATCCCCCATCAGTCACTTTTCCTTTGCCTGGAACAACAAATTTTGAGTTTTTCCACGAGCTGGTCAATTTGCTCCATGTCATTGAATCTTCCAAAGCTAAATCGCATGGAAGAACGAGCTTCCTTTTCATCCATTCCCATTTCCACTAAAACATGGGAAGGTTTCACCGAGCCGCTGGCGCAAGCTGACCCCATGGACACACACATCCCTTCCAGGTCTAAAGAGAAGAGTAAGCTCTCTCCCTGGCACTTGAAGAATGTGATACTACTCGTATTTCCCATTCTTTCAGTGCCGAGCGAATTAATCCGTACATCTTGTATTTCTTCCTTCACTCTACTCTCAAAATGATCTCTCATAGACTCAATTCTCTCAAGTTCACTTTCCTTGGAAAGAGCCTCAACTGCAGCCTTTAAAGAAAGGATTCCCCAGACATTTTCCGTACCTGGTCTTAATTCCCTTTCCTGGGATCCTCCTGGATTGAGGGAATCTATCTCCACCAGACTCGATTTATAAAGAAAGCCAATGCCTTTGGATGCACCGATTTTATGCCCGCTAAAGGTAGCTAAATCCACGCCGGTCAGGTCCAGAGGAGCCTTGCCAAATTGCTGTACACAATCAGAATGGAAGATGACCCCTGCTTCCCTGCACTTTTTACTCACTTCGTGAATAGGCATCTTTACACCGGTTTCATTATTGGCGGCCATAAGGGTCAAGACCTTGGATTCCTTGAGAAAATCACACAGGTGATTCATTTCTACAACACCGTGAGCGTCCACGGGTACTTTCTGAATCATCGCGCCCTCAACACTCGCTTGTTTGACAGCGCCCAACAAACTGGAATGCTCAATACCAGTGAATAAAATCTGAAAATCGCATCTTTTTCTGCGCAGGGAACTGGCCAGGCCTCTCAAGGTTAGATGATTTGCCTCACTTCCCCCCGAAGTAAAAAATATCTCCTTGTGGCTAACACCAAGGTGCTTGGCTATCACCTCTCTCGTTTCTTCAATAAGATCTCTAGCGGCCCGTCCCAGGGAATGTACCGAAGATGGATTCCCATACTCTGACAGGCATTCAATCAAATAATCTCGGACCTGGGGTAGAACAGGGTGAGTCGCATTGTAATCAAAATAGATATTATCCATAGCCGATTAGTGTACTGTATTTCCCTTCCTTTTTGACGCTTATGTTCTCAATCAGAATGGTGTTCTTGTATTTCTGGACAAGCCGCTTACTTAGCGGTATATTAGCGCCCTTATTCAAAGCAGGTTTTAAACCTCCCCTACTGGTTGCAATAGATCACGTAGGGTCTCGACGAGACTATTTTCACTCGTCACGGTATTTTAGAATGGTTCTGAATACCATAAAGAGTCTGCCTTGTAGCAGGCTTTTTTTGTTTCTAGGAGGTTCGACATAATAAAGAGGAAGCGCTCTAAGAGATTCCGGAAAGACCTTCCGGAACCTAAAGTACGGATCAATGAGTCGATCCGCTCAAGTCGTCTACGGGTAATTGGTCATGAAGGTTCACAGTTAGGGATATTGGAGTTAGGCGAAGCACTTACACAGGCTCGCACCGTGGAATTGGATCTGGTTGAGATCGCGCCACAAGCCGATCCTCCCGTAGCCAAGATCATGGATTACGGAAAGTATAAGTACCAACAGGAAAAGAAAGCGAAAGAGTCCAAGAAAAAAGCTCACACTGTTGTTCTCAAAGAGGTCAAGCTCAGACCAAAGATTGGTCAGCACGATCTTGAAGTAAAGACAAAGCAGATGACTGAATTTCTGGAAGCAGGTAATAAAGTCAAAATCACGATGATGTTCCGCGGACGGGAAATGGCTTATACCGAGAGAGGTCAGCAAATCTTAGATCGACTTGTACTCGAGCTGGACTCACTTGCAGAACCTGAGGACAACGCGAAGATGGAGCGTAGAAACATGTTCCTGATCATGAGTCCCAAGAAAGTCTGAACATCTAATAGTCGAAATATAAGGAGACCAAAATGCCAAAGTTGAAATCAAAAAGCTCGGCCAAAAAGCGATTTTTTCCGCTCAAATCAGGAAAGTTCAAACGTGCCAAGTGCAACCTTAGGCATAATTTGACCCATAAAGGTACCACTCAGAAGAGAAACATTCGCCAGGGTGGATATGTTGCAAGTGCTTCACTCAATAGCGTACGTACAATGCTTCCTTATGGGGCATAGAAAATAATAAGGAGGTTCAAAAATGAGAGTAAAAGGTGGACCGAGTTCCCGAGCCAGAAAGAAAACAGTCCTACAAAGAGCCAGCGGATTCCGAGGCACACGAAACAACTTGTTTCGTCGAGCCAATGAAGCCGTGATGCGTGCCGGCCGCCATGCCTACCGGGACCGAAAGCGTCGTAAGCGTGACTTCCGTGCCCTGTGGATTACCCGTATCAACGCGGCGGTCAGAGAGCATGGTATGTCCTATAGCCGGTTTATGCATGCCCTCAAGACAGCTGAGATCGAATTAGATCGTAAGATCCTCGCTGAGCTGGCTGTGAACGATAAGGAAGAATTTTCCAAAATTGTGGAATTAGCCAAGAGTGTAGCTTAAGTCTCTAGAACAAAAAAAAAGCCCTGGCAGATTTGCCAGGGCTTTTTTGTTTCCAACTAGTCTACAATGCTAATGGTTCCATTCATATTACTATGTACTGTGCAGTAATAATCCATACTATCTGGAGCATTCTGAGGCACAGTCCAAGTAATCACTCCAGAAGTCATTCCACCTCCGCTGGGCTGATCCTGTTCCATGCCGTCGTTGAATTCAGTACCGCGGAAAGAATCAGAAATCCTGAAAGGGTGAGCTGATTCTACCTGAAGATCAAACTCATAGGTCTGTCCCCTGACTAGTGTCAGTGGTGGAAAAGAACCCGATCCCGCATTCCCTCCACTTATGGAATAAGCAAAGTTGGCGCTATTGACCGTGAACCTGATGGGGGCTGGAGCCGATTGTGGAAGCTTATCCTCATTAAAGTTTTCAAAAGCAGTGTTTACGCTAACTTCTCCCCCATGGTAAATCTCAAACTGAACCTGATCAACACACTGGGTCGACGGATCTTGAGGATGCCAGATACGATTCTGATTCGCATCATGACAGTAGGATTCGGATTCTACCCAGCTTTCGTCTTCCAGGACCAGTCCAACACCAGGTGAAAGAAAGAGAACGATAGATTCATAGTGTCCGGGGGATCCACCATCTTCATCAACAACCCATGGTCCATCCTCGCTATCTGATTTCACGGATTCGCCGTGATTGGTGATATCAATAACAAGGAGATCATTTACAGAGGTAGTTCCTCCATGAGCCTGCAAACTAAAACCAGTCTGAGCATACGCAATAACCTCAATGGTTTCCCGGTTTCTCCAAGCCCACCATTGATCTCCACTGCCCGTCACATGGTTGATGCGAGATTGTGAATGGTTCTGACCTACCTTCAAAGTGGTCTCAGTAGCTGTCCCGTTCGCAAGATCCATAAGATTAGCGAGTATCGGGCCTGAGAAGATCTTCGGTGTAGTCTCGCCTTCAAGCATCCCTCGTTCAAAATAGACCTCAGCGGGATCATTATCAAAAGCCGCTTCATAATCCGCGACAAAATGAAGAGAGCCGTTAGATAATCGATAAAAAACGGTAACGTCTTCCAGAACAGGATTCTCGCCAGGCTGAACAAAATCCTCCTGCCAGATTACTGTTTCCAGGGAGTTGATGAGGCTTCCGAAGGTTCCGTTGTTCCCCATTGTCACGGTGTCTGGCGAAATTTGGTTTTCAGTTAAGAAATCAAGTCCCTGGGGGAGTTGATCAACGGTGCGAACCAGGGAATGGGTCTGCTGATTCATCCAGTTCAAGCTAGTACGGTCGGGACTAAAAAGCTCATCAAAATCCACATCCTCTAACCATTCGTTTCGAGCTATGTAGGTGAGATCACTCATCCCATCAGTATAAGGAGCCATTTCAAGCACCTTACCAAATCCCTTTGTACCATCAAGCCATAGGCCATCATCATCCATATCATCATTTCCTGAGCCTGCCGCTGAGGTTGAACCACCGCTTGAACCCGAGGAATCCACTGGATCAGGGAGCCTCAGAAACGGACTGAACATAAAAGTCCAGTTATCATTCAATGCAGCGTCAAATTTATTATTACAGTCCAATGTAATGGCAACTGCATTTTGAATGGGAACTACATTATTTGGATCTGAATCATCCATCAGAAAATCTGAACTAGCACCCGAACAAACTCCATCGGGCAGATCCCCTACATCAATAATCTTGTTTGCCTGACCAAGATCAGTAACAAGTGCGGTCAGGGTTGCTACAGAACTTGGACCCTCCGGCTGCCAACTAAAGACTTTGAAAAGCTCAGGAAAACTCAAGTCTTTAAAAATCATAAATGACCCCGGACCAAAAGCCTCGGTGAGCTCGTCCATGTTTTGGGCTGACTTCACATCACCAAGGCTTGCAGGTACGAATAATGATTCCGAACCGGCGGGTAGTTTATGGGAAAAACGTACCACTAATGGATCCAAAGAGGTTCCGTCATGAGAAATCCCCTCCACTCTAAAGGGAGCTCGAATCTTCATCTGGGAGGCACTTCCTCCGCCTGTACCACCTGTACCGGATCCACCTGAACTGATTCCGCCGAGGGGAGACCAGTCAATCTGATCCCATAATCCAGCAGCAGAAAATGCGTCACGATCGCTCATGCTTCTGAAGAAAAGTTCAGGTTCGTACTTTCCTGATTGATCTGAGAGCTCATAGAGTATAACCAGTACATCCTGGATATCAGCACCATTGAGCTGCGGTAGCGGAATGATTGCCTTGTAAACTAGTTCGGGACCTTCGTTGGGAAAAACAACTTCGATAGATCCGTTCGAAAGCTGAATCCATGTTCCGGTCTCAGTTTCATTTGGAAATTCAAAGGTAAAAGCCCCCGCCAAAGGATCGGATCCCGCAGTTGGATTAAAGGTAATTTTACCCTCCTCGTCAGGCAGGTATGTGTACCAATCACCATTGAGTTCAGCGGCTTCAAACGTGACTGCATCCTGAGGATCAAAATTCACCGTAAGAAAATCATCTCCAGACCCTCCTCCATCATGGTGCTGGGATTCCAGCATCTTATCCACGGCGACATCGGCACCCAGTCTGGAATAGGGAAGTCTGAAGGTAAGCTGATTCACGTGAATGGAATCGAATGCAAACCAGTGCGGTCCGAAATTGATGTAGAGTTCGGGCAAAGAATCCTGCGTACCGGAAGAGTTTCCACCAGCTGCTGTTCCACCAGAGGTACCATCATCTTTGTTATCAAAACCGGGTCGCAGAGAACCCAGGGCGAAATTTCCATCCGGCATGGTAAAGGGCTGCTCCCTGTAATTGGTTGGGGAGTAAGCTGCCAAAACATAATAGAGCGGATGATTTTCATCAAATCCTGTCACGGAAAAACTAGCTCTTACGCCCCAATTTTCCATGCGAATGTCGTCCGTCCCTACACGGAATCGCTGAGGTCCCTGGCAATTGGGATCAACGGTACCATCATGACTAAAGCATGCTTCAGTAAAAGTTGAGAGTACCGAAGCATCTAGTGAACTAATTACATTAGCCCAGTTTACCAAGATGTCATCATCGGGAGAGTTTGGATCATCCTGATGTTGAAGCATCTGGTTTATGGTCCCAAAGCTTCCGGCTGGATGGGGCATTCCCGTTCCATTAAAATCTCCCCTTACGGGTATCATCTCAAGATCAGACAGTAGTCGCTGAAATGAATAGTACTGGTAATGCATATCCACCCTGGGACGCATCATAGCCAGACATTCCTCAAGAGTAGTTGGATCTTGAGTAGATCCAGCACTACCACTGGAATTAGGATCATTCGCCGGATCGTGAAATTCGACCCACGTATTAAGATGGAAGAGGAAATCATTTCCACCGGCATGATTTTCCACTGCCGTATAGGACTGATCCGTCCAAACCCCGCCTTCACAATACCCGTTATAGCGAATGTCAAAGGGAAGTCTCAGGGTTACAGTGGTGGGTGAGGTATCCTTCGATAAAAGAGATGGGTGAGCCGCGAAGGGCATCTGCCATACGTCCCACATTTTGAAGGGAAGCCGCTCGTATCCCCCGGGGACCTCGAGATCAAACTCAAGTATCCCACGATAAGTACCGGATTCTTCAGGAGCGTTGGTGTTGGTAACGATGGCCAGTCGGGTAACGGAAAAGTCTCCGTTAGGTCCTGTACATGCATCTACCGCTCTTCTCTCGTTATAGTCTCCCGTGATGAAATCATAAGGATCAATTTCAAGATCAGCACACTCGTCCTGGTCAAGAGGAAGATATCCCTGCCGACTTGGAGCGCCGGGCCCAAAATTCTGCTCAAAGAAATCAGGGTCTGTACCATTCACTTCCCGCTCAAAAAAGCTTGCCCCTTGATCTGTCACATCAGTGGAGAGAACGTAGGAAAACTCAACTTTTTGCTCATCACTGTTCAACACCTTGATCAGCATAAGCACATAGGCATCTCCGGCAGGGTCCCCGCCAAGGGCCTCCTGTCGATCCGCTTCCGGAATCTTAATGAGGTATAGCTGGCGTTCTTTTGCATCAAGTTCTTCATTAGTTAGCTGATTACTTTGAGCCTGGGAATCCAGCCCATTAAGACTGATTACCCGGTCAAAAAACTCTCGAGCTTCCTTGAAAGAACCTTCTTCACTTACTTCCCGGATCAGGCGATTTCCGTTTCCGGAGCTGGCACCCAGCACCCGGACCAGTGGACTGGTTGGATCTGTCCAATCGAATTCCATATCCCAGGTGTTATCACCTTCACCAATAAACCAGTGGCGTAGGAAACTAAAGCGGTCTTGTCCAAAGAGAACCGGTCCGCCAGCGCCTCCACCTCCGGTTTGAGCAAAGTCAATGAACCAGTAGAAATCGGTCTGGTCAGTGAAGAGATCTACATTTCTAACTTCCTGGTTACCGTTGGCATCTGAAAGCTTGGCAATAAGATTGTACTTGTCTCCCACTGGACGGATTCCTCCCGGGTTGGAAGAAGTAGCCTTTCCAAAGAAAACGCTGCGTACATTCTCACCACCTGGAGCTATATCCTGAAGAGCTCCATCTGTAGAGGTAGCCCCTCCATCAACACTATAGGCGAGAAGGCGCTCGGTGTTACTGCCCCCTCGCTGAAAGAACTGCATACTGAGCGGACCGCTAAAGGTATCTGGCTGGAGGAAGGAGAAGTCCATAAATAGACCCTCGAATACAATACCAGCCAGGCCTTCCAGCCGTCCGCGCTGCTGGTTTCCAATTTTGAAACCCACCAGCTCAATGCCGGAGAAACCGGAGAACTCAAATGTCTCTCGCTGAATCAGATCAGTAAAGTGCTGCACCAATCCAATGTCACGGACAAATACAAAGTTGTGCTTTTCAATGGTATTTGGATCTAAGAGAATCATCTCAAGAACCACAGCACCGCGATATTCAAGACCTCCCGCATAGAAGAAGTCCTGGTGCTCTCGCACCGATACATATCCGCCGCCGTCCACTCGAAGAACCGAACCAACGGTGGAGTTCATATTCCAAAGAGTCACACATTCGCTGCCTTCCTCAGACTCATCACCACAGTATAGAAAATCCATTCCTTGCTGTTTGAATCTCTGGACCAGGCTACCTCTGACAACGTCGGTCACATAGTTAGTAATTCCATCACTGCCCATACTGGCCGTCACCACATTGGACTGGTCGTGAGAAAGATTATCGCCAAAGCGCTCAAACACGAATTGGCTCTGATTACTCACTGGAAAGAAGTTGGCATTTTGGAAAATACGACGATTCCCCAGGCTCACATATCCGAAAGTTAAGAGATCTCCATCAACGGAACGAATTCCCCTGGGAACTGAACTGCCAAAATCAACATTGATAAACAGCTCAAATCGAGCATCCGCTTTCAAAATCGCACTAGCAGCGTTTTTGGGGAAATAGGCACGTAGTCGACGTCCTTCCACAACAAGTTCCACTGGTTTGTAAATCGGTTCAATGATCCCGGTCTCAGAAGCACCTGAATTGGTATTGAATTCAGAATCCCCCTTAAGATCTTCTCTGACCAGGTCAAAGAGGTTGCGATCACGGAAAGTATCGCGGTCCTGCTCAGATCTAAAGAGAATCTCCGGCTCAAAGTTACCAGCTACATCATGATCAGGGATCATGATAAGGAAAGCTCCCGTTACATCCTGACCATCAATTTGTGGTAAGGCGATATCTGTCTTATAGATATTCTCCACATCCTCAAAACCCTCAGTATCTCGAACTTGAATACTTCCGTCGGATTCAAGACTATAAGCTCCGTCCTCATCCTCTCGGCTGGGTGCCTGTGAGAAAAAGGTACCTGTCAAGGGATCAGAACCCTGATCAGGAGTCAGGGTTAGTGTAGATCCATCTCCTTCCTCAGACAGCAGGTAATAGGTTTCGTCCAGGTCCTCAGGTGTGAAGGGCACAGCATCGGCTGTATCAAAGGCAACACTGAAAGCCTGATGATCCCCTCCATCCTGGAATTCTGAAAAATGACGCTTCAGTTCGATGAGATAATCAAAGCCAGCAGAGTTGGGATCGAGTTCGCTGGTGAAGAGAATATCAACATAGGGATCTTCTCCTTCCTGCCCGGTTTTGGCTCCAATGGGTTGAAAACCCTCAATCGCGGAGGGTTGAGGATTACTTCCACCCTGACCCGGATCAAATTCGAAAGTTATATTTACTGCTGTGGTTAGCTCAGTAGCGGCCCCAGGCAGAATCCAGGAGAGTTCGGTGATGGTCACCTTATCTCCACGATGACGCTCGGGATCGTCATCGAATAGGAATTGAATATTGGCATCGCGGAAGCCGCCGAAATCAAGCTCACCCAGTTCAATGCCCTCAATTCCCTCTTCCTGCGTAATTTCCACATGACCCGCTCCGTCAAAACGATCCAACGAGATCTTCTGTACGGCTTCGTCAAATTCCAAGGTCAGGAAGATGGCTGCCCCTCGTAAGAGATTGAGCTGATCATAATTATCCGGGAATACTCGCAGATTTCCAAAGTAGCGATCTCCTTCAATCTGTAGGAGCGCCTGGCTGGAATCAGAGATTTCCTGAAATTGCCGACCGGTAAGGTTAAAGTCAAGAACAGTGTCATGCAGACTCATTCCTCGGTCGTCTATGGAGACAGTCAGATTACCGTTCTCGTCACGATATACCCAGTATCGATCTGATGGAGTAGTACCATCCATGAGATAGATATATTCCACAAAATAGCGCCTACTGGATGCACCCGTGGAATTATTGGAATCAAAATGATCAAAGAATCCCACATTTAAAAGTATATGGTTCCCATCTTCATCAGTGACTAAAAAGGTACCTGGCTGAGCATGGGAATCGGAAGAACTCACCGTCGCCAGCGTGGTAAGAATTCTGGCTGGCAGGGCGCTTGGTAAGGAGAAAATCTCCAATCTCTTCTCGAATTTAGTGATACCCGTACTTGCTATTCCAAGGTCGGTACTAGAGGTCAACACTGACAAGGAGTAGGTACTATTTCCATCTGCATCCGTGTTTAGACTGAACTGTAAATCAGCGGCTACACCCGTAAGATCAAGATCAATGGCATCAAGTATTTCTTCATGAGGTCCTACCAGGTTTAGATCGATAGGATAGGAACTTTGACTTCCGTCAAATTCCAGAAAGCTCTTGATGGTCACAGTCTCTTCGTAAAAGTTCTCCTGAACTTCCAGATCAAAGCGATTATTGAGCTGGATATTCTCGAAGCTCACAAAGTCCGAAAATTCACTGATAGATTTCATCACATAGACAAAACCAACACTATTTTCGTCCTTGCTCACCACTCCGATAAGTACGAGAACTCGATCCTGTCCCACCCCCTTCATACTCTCTACTCCAGGACCGGTGTAGAGGTACATCTTTCCTGGCTGTAAGAGAGCTCTTGAGTTTGCGCTGGTGAGCCCCTGGGTACTAACCGAAGACTCTCCGTTTAGAACTCCTTTAAATCGTTCTTCCAGATCACTACCTTCAACAAAAACCTCTTTGATGCGGCGACCAGAAAGGGTGTCACCATCAGGCAGGAACTTATTGAGGCGCATTTCCACACCATTTCCAAAATCCTGGCGCTG
>CAZIKF010000030.1:13953-60212 GCA_964539825.1 uncultured bacterium | reverse complement strand
TTGGGTTTTCATGAGGGGCCCAGGAGTTCAGAATTTTGGTTCGAGGTTGGAAATGATTAGAACTTTTTCGTTGGTATTCTTTGTCTTTGTAAGTGCAGCCTTTTCCCAGGTTATTGAAACCGGGGGTTACAGGTTTGAGCTTCAGGTCGCGAATGAATGGGGTAAAGAGATAGAGAACTATCGTTCAAGCGCACGGATTAAGAATAATCGTGCTTTTATTAAGACCAGGGCTCGTGGATACCGCCCTACCCAGACAGAAGTGGACCTTCAAGAAGGTCAGAACGATTACTCTGTAGACATTGAGCTCAGGGATCCCTGGGTGGATATTGAACTGCAAAGCACCGGCGGGGAGCACATTTTTTCTCGCATGGAAAAGCGCGGGGAAGACGTCTCTGGAGATGAATTCAGTTTCGAGCTTACAATTCTCGAGTGGGACTATAAGTTTTTTACTCCCTGGGATGTGGAAATTCAGATTGAGAACTGGCCGATCTACAGGGCTCATGTAGAGGTTCGTGGATTTGGCTTCGGGCGTATTGTCGAGATTACCTTTCCCCGCCAAGAGCTTCAATACTATTCCAACGACATCACCGTTAAAATCCCCAAAGATGGTGGTCTACGACAGAGTCGTGAAGAAAAGGCGAGGACTCTGAGATTCCAGATTCAAAACAAAGTCGAGAGCCCTCATGCCACGGGCTCAGAATTGAAGAAGAAGCTCGAAGACTTCCAAAAACTACAATAAACCAGATTTCACATAGATCCATGCCCTAACGCATTTGGATTGCCCGGATTCCCAGCCCAACGAGGAATCTGTCGATTGGTTTGGTCATCGCAGATTAGCTTATTTTGGTCATGAACCTACCACGGGCATTGGCTTGTTTTTCGGTATAGCGACTTATTGTGTAGAATGTTATCCTGGCTCGATTCCTACGCGTTAAGTTAATGCGTTGGACCTCCTAAGAATCAGGGAGAACTGGGATTTGAGATCGCGTTTCATTGCATATTTACTGATAGTTCTGTTTAGTTTCCAGACTTCTTTTCAGTTGGCTGACCTTTTTCTGTGTCATAGCCTGATTGATAATTCTTTGGAATCTTCCGCTATGCTTTGCGTTTCCTGCTCTACTGAACAAGGTTCAACTCAGCATAGTAACAGCTCTGAGCACCATGGCTCGGAACATTGCCATCACGGTTCATGCAGCACTACTTTGCATCTTCAAAGTGGATTTCCCGATATTTCGGGGTCGTTGTTACAGGGGGATCTGGTTCCCTTCGATTTCAATTTGATTACCCATTACACTCCCCCACCTTTTCATCCTCCAAGAGCATAGTTTTAAAAACTCTGATCGCCAGCAAGGGATTTGCTGCGTTCAAAATGAGCTAATTATGAGATTAGTGTGGCTGTGCCGCCCCACTTCTTTCGCATAGTTCTGCACAGGTTTGATTCACTAAAGCTCTATCAAAGCATGGGGAACCAACATGCAACAGCATCTTAAACTTCAGTTTCTTGTTCTCTTCCTTGGACTTAGCTTGACCGAGAAAGGCTTTTCTTCAGGTATGGGATCCATTGAGGACTCGAAGAGTTCATCTTCAGTTCCATCAGTTGTA
Source organism: uncultured bacterium (assembly GCA_964539825.1). Lineage (GTDB taxonomy): Bacteria > Muiribacteriota > UBA6191 > UBA6191 > UBA6191 > CAZIKF01. The sequence continues at coordinate 58,610 of CAZIKF010000030.1, read as the reverse complement.
CTAACCTTTGAGGAGTCCCTTCAAATTGCCAATAAGCAAAGCCTTATCTTGAAATCGGTGCGTAAGAGCATCGCCGTTCAAGAGGGTTTCCTGGAGCAGTCACGGACTTACTCTAATCCCGTTCTAGGAATAGAGCGAGAGGACTTTGGGGGATCAAGCTCCGAGGCCCCCAAGCTAATTGTTGAACTGGAACAAGCCATACCCTGGATGGGGCAGAGAGCAGCAAAAATCCAGGCTGCAGCATTGAAGCTGGAGGCTATTCGGTTGGATTACAGGATAGCTGAGATGGATTTTAATGCCGATATTTATGCGGCCTTTTATCGATTGCTCGGCGCTCAGAATCGAGTGGAGCTGGGAAGAAGGAGAGTAAAAGTCGCTGAGCAACTGGTTCAAACCGTTTCTGCGCGCCAAGAGGCAGGAAAAGTTTCACCAGCGGCTGTTTCCAAGGCTGGAATCGCACATGCCGAAGCCCGAATTTCCCTTAATGAGGCTGAGATGAGACGGAGAAACTTCCTGCGTTCCCTGACAACCTTGATGGGCCAGGCTGAACCTGAATTCCTTAAAGTAAAAGGGAATTTGGGAGACCTTGAAACACCTCCATCTTTTGATGTTTTTGAGTCACAGTTGGAAAGTTCTCCAGTACTGAAGCGCTGGCATTTAAGTACTCAAGCAGCCAGGGTAAAACTGGAAATGGTACGAAAATCTCGGCGTCCAGATCTGAGTATTCGAGTCGGTACTACTCATTTCGAGGAGGATGGGGGCGATGGCTACAGCCTGGGGTTAGGCCTGGAGATTCCCATATTTGATCGTAAGCGTGGGGAGTTAGCAGCCCGGCAAGCGATTCTTTCCCACAAGGGCTTACTAAGGCAGCAGGCCTATATGGAGGCGCATAGAGACCTCGCTGAGAAATTTGAACTAGCAATGGCCAGGTTCGAACATGCAAAAATATTGAAGGAAGAAATTCTCCCACGCGCGAAGAGTGCCTTTGAAATGGTTCAGGAAGGATATCGTCTCGGAAAACTCGGATACCTGAATCTTCTTGACTCACAACGAACCTGGGTACAAACCCTGGGTGATCATATTGAGGCACTTGTGAACTACCACGTGGCCTTTTCTGATCTGGTCCGCCTAACAGGAGGTTCGTTGAAAAAAAAGGGGGAGGTAAAAAATGAGTAGTAAGACTTTGATCGCGATAATTGTGGTAACAGTGGCGAGTACATTGCTTGGGACTAAGATTTTGACCCTTGAAACACATAAGGGTCAGCATGAGGAAGTTCATTCTGAGAACGAGGAAGTTCATGATGGAGGAAAGGAGCCCCATAAAGGACCCCATGGAGGCTGGCTTTTTGGAACTGACTTTCAATTAGAATTGAAAATATTTGAAACCGGTTCCCCACCCCGATTCAGGGCTTTCGGTTACCATCGCAAAAGGACAATCCCTCCGGAAGACCTTCGGGTTGAAGTAGATCTTTCTCGTCTTGGAGAGCCCAGGGAGACCTTCCTTTTCCGGGTCTTGGACGATTACCTGGTTGCAGACGCGATAGTTCGGGAACCGCACTCCTTTGAGATGCAAATTCGAGCTTTTCATGAAAAAGAGCTTTATCAATGGGAGCATTCTCAGGTTGAGGGGCGTGTAGAACTGACCCCTGAATCAGCAAAATATGCGGGAGTAGATATAGAGGTGGCTGATGCCAGGGTGATGAACATTCATCTGAAACTACCTGGAGAGATTCATTTTAATGAGGATCGACTCACCCATGTGGTTCCCCGTATTGAAGGAGTGGTGTCAAAGGTTCTGAAACGGCAGGGAGAGAGAGTAGAGAAAGGAGATGTTCTGGCCGTAGTGGAGAGTAGAGAGATGGCCGAGATGCGAGGATCTCTACGAGCCGCACTCCGGCTTCAGGAAATGGCCAAGTCTACCTTTGAGAGAGAAGAGAGGCTATGGAAACAACGGAAAAGTGCGCAACAGGATTTTTTGGAAGCCAGGCAGAAGCTTGCCGAGGCGGAAATCAATCGAGATGTTGCCCGCCAGAAGCTTCTGGCATTGGGATTGAAGAAGGAAGAGTTGGCAGGGTCCCAGTCCGAGGAATACACCCAGACCAGCTATGAGGTTCGCGCTCCACAGGCAGGCACGGTGGTGGAAAAGGAAATTGTTCTTGGAGAGTCTCTCAAAGCGGACAGTTTGATCTATACCATTGCGGACCTGCGCCAGTTATGGGGTCGTATTACCGTATATGCCAGGGATCTACCCAATGTTCAATTGGGTCAGAAGGTCCATGTGAAATCACCTGGTCTGGAGCTGGCAACCACAGGCAGGATTTCTTACATAGGATCTACCGTGGGTAGAGATACCCAATCGGTGGAAGCACGTGTATTAATCCCCAATGAGGAGGGACTATGGAGACCCGGACTATTCGCGTCCATGTCCATTCAAACAGCGACCTTTCCAGTTTCGATAGCAGTTTTGAGAAGTGCTGTCCAAACCTACCGTGACACAAAGGCTGTCTTTGGTCGATTCGGCAAATTCTTTGAAGTGCGGCCAGTGACTCTAGGTCGTCACGATGAGCTATGGGTGGAAGTTACTAGCGGGCTCAGGGCGGGTCAGTCCTATGCCAGTACAAACAGCTTCGTATTAAAGGCGGATCTTGAAAAATCAGGAGCTACCCATGACCACTGATAGGTTGTGTACTTTCAAGGGGACACGCTAAGGGCCGAGGAGAGTGCTTTGTTCGAAAAAATTTTACGCTTTTCCATATCACAACGATGGCTGGTGCTGTCTATTGCCGCAGGAATAGCTGTCCTGGGAGTTTATAATTTTCACAGACTTCCCATTGATGCTGTTCCTGATATTACAAACGTACAGGTTCAAATCAACACGGAAGCACCTGGTTATTCTCCTCTGGAAGTGGAGCAGCAGATTACCTTTCCCATTGAAACACTAATGTCGGGATTGCCTGCTCTCGAATACACTCGTTCGCTTTCTCGATACGGCCTATCACAGGTGACCGTGGTGTTTGTTGATGGCACAGACATTTACTTTGCCCGTCAGCTAATCAACGAAAAGCTCCAGCAAGTCAGAAACCGGCTGGGATCAGGTCTTGATCCCGTTATGGGTCCCATTGCCACCGGTTTAGGTGAGATATATATGTGGAATGTGCATGCTCGCGACGGAGCACGCAAGCCCGATGGTACTCCCTATTCCTCTATGGATTTACGGGAAATCCAGGATTGGGTGGTGAAACCACAGTTACTTACCGTTCCGGGGGTCACGGAGGTAAATTCCATCGGTGGATATGACAAGCAATACCATGTGAATCCGGATCCACAAAAACTCATGGCATATGAGCTAAGTCTCAAAGATATCATCTCTGCCCTGGTTCAAAACAACGAGAACATGGGAGCTGGCTACATTGAACACAACGGAGAACAGTACCTGATCAGGACTCCCGGAAGGGTTTCTCGGATTGATGAAATTGAGTCAATCGTGGTTAAGCACCATGAAGGTATCCCGATTTTTATCAAGGATGTGGCAAAGGTCCGCGTAGGTCGGGAATTGAGGAGTGGAGCTGCCACAGAAAATGGTCAGGAAGTGGTACTGGGTACTGCCTTTATGTTGATGGGAGAGAACAGTAGATCTGTAGCGCAAGCGGTGGCTACGAAAATGAACCAAATTGATCGTTCCCTACCAGCTGGGATTGCTGCGAGTCCTGTTTATGATCGAACCAGGTTGGTGGATCTAACCATGGAAACCGTACGCAATAATTTGTTAGAGGGCGCACTATTGGTAATCGCAGTTCTGTTCCTGTTCCTAGGAAATTTTCGTGCTGCATTGATTACAGCCCTGGTCATCCCTCTTTCCATGCTTTTTACGATAACGGGCATGGTGGCGAACAAAGTGAGTGCTAACTTGATGAGCCTGGGCGCTCTGGACTTTGGCATCATAGTAGATGGAGCCGTGGTGATTGTAGAGAATTGTATCCGCTGCTTTGCCGTGGAGCAGGCCAGGCTCGGCAGAGCATTAAATCGTAAGGAACGTCTCCTCATCACATTCCAGGCGTCCAAAGAAGTGCGCCGTTCCTTACTCTTTGGTCAGGCCATCATCATGGTTGTTTATTTGCCAATTTTTACGCTTTCAGGAGTGGAAGGAAAGATGTTCAATCCCATGGCATTTACCGTAGTCACGGCCCTATTGGCGGCCTCAATTCTCTCTGTTACTTTCATTCCTGCTAGTGTAGCCATTTTCCTTGGAGGTAAGGTGGTTGAAGGGGATCAGGGAATCCTTGGAATTCTAAAGCGGCTTTATTCTATAGTTCTACAATGGTCCATGAAGAACACGGCTCTCGTCCTCATTACATCAGTTTGCATAGTAGTCTTGAGTGGACTTCTTGCTTCCCGGATGGGTACGGAATTCATTCCAGGTCTAGATGAAGGCGATATTGCCATGCATGCCTTGAGAATTCCTGGAACCAGTCTGACCCAGGCAGTTTCTATGCAGCATGTTCTGGAAAAAGCGCTTCTCAAGATTCCCGAAGTAGAGAGGGTTTTCTCAAAAATCGGAACTGCAGAAGTGGCGACAGACCCAATGCCGCCTAGCGTAGCTGATACTTTTGTAATACTCAAACCCAGAAAGTCATGGCCGGACCCAGCCAAGGAGAAGTCAGCACTCGTCGCTGAGATTTCCCAGATGGTTCAACCAATCCCGGGTAATAAATATGAGTTTACACAGCCTATAGAAATGAGATTCAACGAGTTGATCTCCGGAGTGAGGACGGATGTGGCTGTGAAGGTGTTTGGCGATGACCGAGCGGTGTTATCAGATGTGGCACAGGAAATCGTAGAAGTTCTGGAGCGGATTGGAGGTGCGGCCGATGTACGCGTGGAGCAAGTCTCTGGCCTTCCCGTTCTGTCAGTACAAATCTTACGAGATGATCTGGCAAGATATGGGCTCAATGTTTCCGATGTACAGAATGCCATTCGAGTCGCGATTGGAGGAATGCCGGTCGGTGAAATTTTCGAAGGAGATAGAAGGTTTTCCCTGGTGGTTCGACTTGATGAGGAACTGCGCAAAAACATCGACTCCATACGCCGACTACCGATTAGAGTTCCCCACTCTAGAGCTGGTACTAAGAGCTATATTCCTCTTCAATCTATTGCCAGAATATCTGTAGTTCCCGGTCCTAACCAGATTAGCAGAGAGAACGGAAAACGAAGGGTGGTAGTAATGGCAAATGTTCAAGAGAGAGATCTTGGCTCATTCGTCAATGAGGCACAAAAAGCTATCAGAGAAAAAGTAGCTGTCCCAGCCGGGTACTGGATCGATTGGGGTGGGCAATTTGAACAGATGATTTCCGCTACCGATCGATTAAAAGTGGTAGTTCCACTCTCTCTTATGCTCATTCTTGGCCTGCTTTTCAGTTGCTTTGGAACCATACGAGATGGGTTGGTGGTTTTTACGGGAGTGCCCTTTGCTCTGACAGGAGGAGTATTAGCTCTTTGGATACGGGGAATTCCCCTATCTATTTCTGCAGGAGTTGGATTCATAGCCTTATCCGGGGTAGCCGTTCTCAATGGATTGGTGATGGTTTCTTTTCTAAGAAATCTACTCGAAAGAGGTTTGCCTCTACAGGAGGCAATAGAGAAGGGGGCCATCACAAGATTGAGACCTGTTCTGATGACTGCCCTGGTAGCGTCCCTGGGATTCATACCCATGGCTCTTGCTACTGGTACCGGTGCGGAAGTCCAGCGACCGCTGGCCACAGCGGTAATTGGAGGTATTCTATCCTCAACTTTGTTGACCCTGATGGTCCTTCCGGTGCTCTACCGTGCGACCTACCCCTTGAAACGAGATTCGGAAACTTAGTTGTGGACGAGTGGGGGCTTGCCAATTGGGAAAACGCTGAAGCCGATCTTATGCAGGTCTCCCTCGGGAAGAATATTTCTCCCATCAAAAATGGACGCGGGTTTTTGCATTGAATTAAAGATCCTTTGAAAATCCAGATTCCGGTATTGTTCCCATTCGGTCATAAGGGCAATACCATGGGAACCTTTTACGGCTTCATAGGGATCTTCAATGTAGCTTATATTTCCATTCCATTCCTTGAGATCTACTTTGGCCTGCTCAAGTGCTTTGGGATCGGAAATTACGATCTGGGCTTTCTCATCTAGCAGTCGCTTAGCCACGTATAAGGCAGGTGATTCGCGGGTGTCTCCTGTATTTGCCTTAAAGGCAAAACCAAGCAGCGTAACGCGTTTACCAGCAAGGGTGTTGAACATGTTTCTGAGCATATTGGCAACAAAGCGGTCCTGCTGGTAGGAATTCATGTCAACTACTTGCTCCCAGTAGCGGGCAACTTCCTCAAGTCCGTAACTCCTGGCGATGTACACAAGATTCAAGATGTCCTTTTTAAAGCAGGACCCACCAAAACCAACAGACGCTTTGAGAAATTTAGGACCTATGCGGCTATCGGTTCCAATGGCATGAGCAACCTCGTCTATGCTGGCTCCGGTAGTCTCACAGAGGGCACTGATAGAATTGATCGAGGAAACTCGCTGAGCGAGAAAGGCATTCGCGACTAATTTGGAAAGTTCGCTGGACCAAACATTGGTTGTAATTATTCGATCCTTAGCCACCCAATGTCTGTAGATCTTCTCAATTTCCTCACTAGCCTTCTTACCCTCTGCGGTTTCTTCAGCACCTATGAGAACCCTATCGGGTTCCAGTAGATCCTCGATAGCATTTCCTTCAGCTAAAAACTCAGGGTTAGACACTACTTCAAAAGCAATTCCTTTGGAATTTGCTCTTAGAATTTTAGCCATGGCTTCAGCGGTTCGGACCGGAAGGGTACTCTTTTCTACAACGATTTTAGGACTCTGTGAAACTTCAGAAATCATCCGAGCCGTACGTTCCCAATACTGGAGATCAGCTGCCTCTCCAGCTCCCACACCAAAGGTCTTGGTGGGAGTATTCACACTAACAAAGATGATATCCGCCTCACGTACGCCCTCTTCCACTTCAGTCGTAAAAAAAAGGTTCTTCCCGCGCCTTTCCTCCACGATCTCTTGAAGGCCGGGTTCATAGATAGGTAGGGAATCGGAATTCCAGGCGTCTATCTTTGCCTGGTTGATGTCTACTACATGAACTTTATAAGAAGGACACTTCAGGGCAATCATGGCCATAGTTGGGCCGCCAACATAACCGGCGCCAATACAGAGGATAGTACGCTCGAATGAACTCATAGTGTTCTCCCAGGAAATAGGGGCACAGTTATACCAGAGTAGGAGATCAGGTACAAGAAGACAGGTGTCTTTGTCCCGGCAGTTTATGGTCAGGACCTGGTAGTTAGCAGGAAAAAAGCACTCAGGAGGGCCGCATGGTGATGTTTCACGACGACGGGCGATGCATGTGCATCCTTTTGGAAGAAAAAGAACGTCAGGTGGTACTGCTGTGCGCTCAAGCTACCACCTAAGTTTCGGTTCTCTTCTCACCTCTTAGGCATTTTGCAATTTCTTTGAGATAAGAAGAATTGGTTTTCGTTTCGGCTGCGGATAGCTTCAACGAATAGGAATGTAAAAGACGCGGAAAAGAATAAACAGAGTGTTGATGTTAGTAGATCTGGAACGAACTCAATCATGGTCCCCTCCTTCAGCTAGCTTTATATTCTTCTTCATCCTCGAACTGAAAGGGACCCATGGTCTGGCGGTCTTTCAGCCAGCGATCTATTTCATGCTCGTCGAACCGGATCGTTCTACCCAGCTTGATGGTGGGAAGATTCGCTTCTTTACGCAATTGATAAATCGTATTACGTTTTACTTTAAGCTTGTCCATGAGTTCTTTCGTGGTCAGCAGTCGAATGGTCGATGCCATAGGTTCCTCCGATGATCCTTTCAGTTGTAAATCATGTTCCTCATGAAGTCGGTGAGATTCTCAAGTCGATAGGTCTGACAATGCAGTCCTTGAAGCTCTTTTTTTACTTCGGAATTTGCCTTATCCCGTTGAGACTTCTTTTGAATTTTTAGCTTTTGCTTCACAATTTTGCCTTCCTCCAAACTCATCGGGCCATAGATCAAATTCTTTAACACTTTGGATGTTTTTGTCAGAGGTGGCCCCTAATGTCATGAAAAAAGATTATCTCGTGATCTGGTTTTGAGGAAGATCGACCCATGTTTGCCTACTTTTCCAAAATCCCTTTCTGAACTTGCTCAACACCGGATTCAAGGGTATGTTTGGATTTTCAATCTGGCGGATTTATGAAGAGAGAAAACGGCATTGGAATCGGTATTCTTCACTATGGTTTGTCGAGTACGCTTAAGCATCTGCTAAATTCCATTCCAAAATCCCATTTGGATAAGGTCATTGTGCTTGACCACAATGAGTCACCCTTCTTAAATGAAGAACCGGTCAAGCTTTTTCACGACGAGTCAAATCCAGGTTTCGCCAGGGGAATGAATTGGCTTATCCGCCGAGCACTTAAAGAAAATCTGGATTGTTTCATTGGATTGACGAATGACCTTGTGCTGCGCGAAGGTTCCATCACAAATCTTTTTTCGGGGCTTCAGGAGACAGATGCTACAGTTGTTCAAGGCACCTTAATTTCAGAATCCGATCGTATCTTAACTGCCCGACACCGGCTCAACCGATTTTTCCATTGGTCCCATAATCTGGATCGACATAGAGATCTAAGGGAAATTCAGGATCGAAAGCACTGGGATACAGATTTTGTATGCGGAGCTTTTTTCGCGGTGAACCTGGTCAAGTTTAGAAATAGACCAGTCTTCTTTGATGAGGATTTCTATTTATATCACGAAGATATCGAGTGGTCCTTGAGACTAAAGCAAAATGGCCACAAAATATCCGTTCTCTCACATGCGCTCGCATCGCATGGGGAGAGTCAGGCTACCGGTGGAGGCCTTACCAAAGAAGGCATGAGGCTTCGCTGGCCTTCCTTAAAGACCTACCTTAGAAAGACCAGGCGATCTTTTCTTTATAGATTCATGTCGGTAGCAGCATTCTGGATGAGAATGCTCCTGGTCTGGAGAAAAGATGGGTGCCGTTAGAAAAGTTCTGCATTTGAAATACCAGTCCCTGGGACCCTATGAGAGTTTTTTAGAGGAACTGCTCATGAGCAGCCAGGATTTTAAGCCAGAATTCTGGTATCTCAAAGAGGCTGCCAACGGCAGAAAATCACCAGTGGATTCGCGTAAGTTTGAAAGTCTTTCAAGGCTTTGGTCTTGTGCGGATATCTCCTCTTTTGATCTCATCCACGCCCATTTTGGGACCAGTGCTCTGCTGGCGTTGCCTTTGGTCTACCGAGACAAGTTACCTTTAGTAGTAAGTTTTTATGGTCATGATTTTACTGCGTTTCCCAGGCGTTGGCTTGGGCTTGGTGGATTCTTGCTGCGGCGAGTATTTAAAGAAGCAACAACTCTGATTGCCATGAGTAAGCCTATGGGGCAGGAGCTGATTCGGTTAGGTGCTCCTGGTTTCAAAATTGAGATTGGATTGCCGGGTCTGCGCAAAGTTGGGTTTCGTAAGGATCCGGTTACCCGTGTGGACCGACTTTTAATGGGAAGTGCTCTGAAGGAAAAAAAGAATCATGCGTTGGTGTTACGAAGTCTGAGACTTTTGAAGGACCGCGGATTGAAGCTACGTCTATGGATTCTTGGGGATGGTCCCTTGAAGCCAGCCCTTGAGGTGATGGTTAGAAGCCTGGGGATTCAAGGACAGGTCGGTTTCGAGGGTTCCTACTGTGGAACCTCTGAACTCTACCGTTATTTCAGGGGTAGTGATCTCTTTCTTCACCCTTCTAAAAGGGCTCGTAATGGAGATGGTGAAGGAGTTCCTACTGCTATTCTAGAAGCATTAGGGGCCGGTATGCCGGTTCTTACCTCCAAACATGCCGGGCTGGACCAAGTTTTTTCAGATAGTGTCCTCACGGTGAATGAGCATTCTGTAGAGGAACTCAGTAGTACCCTTGCCAGGCTCTGTACCCGTCCGGAAATATTGCATCCATACCAAATCCGTGCACAGTTATGGGCACAAGAGCATCTCAATCCACGGGATCTATTGCTAACCCGTGAGGCGATTTATTCCAGGGCATTGGAGGGAATAAAAAAGAATACCCCAGGATTTTCTTTATCCTGAGATCATTCCCTCCCTGGTTTCTGCGGTTTATGATAATGAGAAGCCATCTCTTCGGGATTATTGATGATTGAAGACCTACTTTCTTTTCAAGAACAAAGGGCAAAGATCAACTTTTGCCGCAGGCTGCTGCTCTTTAGCCTCGGTTTGATCCTGTTCCATGAATTTTTGAAGCTGGTCAGTTCTGAAATTCCTGCCTTGATGGTCATGGTTGTCCTATTACCTGGCGTAGGAATACTGCTCTGGTTTTTGAAACGAGAACGTCAAGACCTGCGAGCGGCTTCCTTTGAGATGGATCGCCGTGGCGATCATCCAGATCTTTTTCCCACTTTGCTGGAACTAGATGGCCGCAGGGAGTCAGCTATGACTAGCGAACTGAAAAAACTGGCTCGTAGAGAATATGTGAATCGCGTTAATGATAAGGATTTCTGCACTTTTAAGGCCCATGTCTGGAAGGTCCTGGCATCCTGTCTACTTCTGGTTCTAGTAGTACTACTTCCATTCTTGCCCAATTCATCAAAAGCTCAGAGGACTGGTAGAGAGACCCCCCTCCCTCTTAGTTCTTCTGAGAAGGAACCTGCCAGTTCTCAAAAATCCACTCAGGAGATAGAGGGAAATGGCTCATCTGCCGGGTCTAACAAAGGTGCTGAGAGTAAGAAGTCTGATCTTGGGCAAAGAGATTCCAAAAGTACTGGAAAGTCCCAATCCCCCGGTTTAGATCAAGAAAAGAAAGACTCCAATCAACAGGAATCCGGTGAATCGATGAATAAGGGCACCTCTCCTGGATCTAAACCAAAAAAGACCCCAAACCAGAATACTGGTTCTGAACAAAAGAGATTCCAGCAGCAAAAGATAAAGCCTACTGAAAAATCACTGAATCCTCAGGCAAAGGAATCAAAGATGTCAATTCCTCGCAGACCTCCCGCCAGTGAGAAGAAAGAAGAAACTAAGAAAAAACAAGAGCAGACAAAAAATCTTTCTAGTTTAAAAAGTGGATCTAGCCTGAAACCCAACTCCAAGAAGGCTAAGTTTGATCCCAAGATGGCGCACGGTGGGAAAGGGGGAGAAGGGAAAGATTTTGACTGGAAGCGTATCCAGCCAGGGGCTGTACGAAACCAGGATTATAGAGAAGGCCGTGACAGGGTAGAAGGATTTCTTTCCGATCCAAGAATTCCAGATGCCTACAAAGAAAATGTCCTGCGGATGATGGAATCTGTACAAGGAAAAAAGCTTAATGATTGATCTCACTAGTGAAGAGTTTCTCAAAGGAATTCGCCACCTTAGTTTGGTTTCACGATATGAATTTGCGGGGCTGCGAGTCGGGGAGCGTAAGACCCGTCGAAAGGGCAGTTCCGTTGAATTTGTGGACTACAAGGAATACAACCCGGGGGATGATATCCGATTCCTGGACTGGAATTTGTGGGCTCGATTGGACAAATTCTATCTAAAGCTTTTTGCAAGTGAGGAAAATTTAAATGTTTTCTTCCTCTTCGATCTATCTCAATCGATGCGCTATGGAAAATCCTCCAAATGGGATTATCAGCTTAAATTCATCGCATCTATCGCCTATCTTTCCTTAATGAATCAAGATGCAGTTTCCCTTTATCCCTTTGGGAAAGAACTTGTCTGTAGTGCTCCTCGTGGAAGACAGCCGGGAGACTATAGGGTGCTGGTGAGGTTCCTACAGGAACTTGGTCCCACACCGGAAGCGGACCCGCTTGCGGCAGTTGATAAATTTTTGAGTTTTGAGAAGAGGAAGGGAATTCTTTTTTTAATGTCTGACTGTTTTTATGATCTTGATACCTGGGACCAAATTCTTAAAAAGCTGCGTTGGTACAAGATCGACACCAGTCTGATTCAGATTCTAGCTGAGGAAGAAATCAATCCACCCTGGTATGGGCCTAACCGACTGCTGGATTCGGAAACGGGTAAGTTTCTCGAAGTAGATCTGAGTACTGATTATAAGTCTAATTATCAGGAGACTTGTGAAGAACATACAAGGGGGTTGGAAACACTCTCCAGAAAATATGGTTTCCAATTTGCCAGGGCCGCAAGCAATGGCTCCTTAAAAAATTTTATCACCAGCATTCTCAGGAGAGGGTCACTCACATGAGAATTGAACCTGTAAACGGTATTCCCGTTTGCTTCTCGGTATAGCCTTGGAATGGAATAACCTTCTTGGACTTGGGTTTTTCCTCTGGCTACCAATTCTGGTAGCGATTTATTTCTACCGACACAGACCCCAGGATCAAAGAGTATCGTCCCACTTTCTATGGCGAAAACTCCAGGATCGACCAAATCCAGTCGGCTTCTTTGAAAACTTTCTAAACCATTCATTATTTTGGATCCAGCTATGTATCTTTATGCTTCTTTTTCTGGCTGTATCTGGACCCTCGTTGATCGATTCCTCCACCGGAAATGAATTGGTTTTAATCATCGACAATAGCGGCTCTATGGCAGCTCGAGATGGTACCGGAACCATGCGTAGGCAATCTCGGTTGGAACGAGCACTGACAGTAGGCAGAGAATGGGTTCAAAAAAGCAGTCCCAGGAAAATGGATGTTTTTACCTGGAGTCATGACATTCATTTATCACAGTCCCTGGATTCAGGTCCTTTCACCCTTGCGATAATAGCTCAGTCTCACTTCGCAGGAGGAGATTTCGCATCCTTACTTCAGTTTGCGAGCGCCAGACGTAAAGGTCGGTCTAGAGTTCTGGTAGTAACCGATAGCCTTTCCCCCTTACAGCAAGAATCTCTTTCCAATGAAGAAATAGAATTCAGGCTCGTGGGAGAGCAGTCTGAAAATTGGTATATCTCCGATGTAGAAAGATTCTCCAGGCAGGGGGCACAAAGCGGGTTAAAGGTGAGGGTAGGTTCTAGCGGCTTAGTGGAACCCGCAAAACTAATCATTTCCGGATCATCGGGATTGCTCTCAGAGACAAAACTGGAAAGAAGAAGTGGTTTTTCAAAATGGGAAGTGATTCCATTTGAAAATTCCGGTTCTCAAGAATTGGAAATTCGTATTGTTCCCAGGAGCTTAGATTTTCTTTCCGAGGATAATTTCTGGATTCTTCCTGCTGGAGAAGAAAAGTTGTTAGTGGAGGTCGCTCAAAATTCCAGTTCCGCACAGAAGCTTTTTTCACAACTTGTATCAAAGGATCCGAGATTCAAGATCATTACCCCAGGTCAGAGAGCAGATGTTTGGGTTAAGTGGGTTGCCAATCCACCCGTGAATCCGAGGCCATACCACCTTTACCTTCAAATACCGGGCTTGAATCCAGGATCTGCGTCCCATAGCTTCATACTGGACTCCACCTCAAGACTTACTCGATTTCTGGATGGTGTACTTTTTCACCCCGGTAGTTGGACTTCGAACCTTGATGATGATTGGATTCCTCTTTTGGGGTCAAATGCAAAGGAAAGGGGGGAGCAGTCGATTATTCTGGCTTTTTCCAGGATGAACAGGCGGTCCTATTATTGGAATCTTCGCTGGCTGGTATCTGACTTTAATGATTTGGGTATTCCAGTTATGTGGGAAAACCTGGTGAGAGATTGGCGAATCTCCAAGGGGCTTTCCTCCATAGCAGCAGTTGGGGACCCTAGAAAAGGAGGCGAATACCAGGGAAAGGAAAGAGCTCTTGTTCAGTATCTGAAATCTCAGAATCCAAATATTTTTTGCTATAGCGGACTCTACTCTAGCAGTTCAGACAAGACAAAAATATTTGTTAAGTTTCCGGCTACGGAGTCTCGATTGAGTCCTGAATCACACTATCAACAACTGTCCATACCCAGGTATTCCCAATCAAATGGTTCGAATAATCAAAGCGTAAACCTGGTTCCATGGATCGTAGCAATGGCAGTTTCATTATTAATATTAGAGTGGGTTGTTTTTTGCCGTAGTGCCTGAAAATGCTGGATCAAATTACTTTCTTAAATCCTAAAGCCGCATGGTTGTTTCTACTACTACTGCTGCTCCTGCCGGGAGCAAGGAAGCATCTTAGTACTGGTAGAGGAATTCTCTTTTCCTGGCTTATGCTCCTACGCTGCCTGATTCTGACCTTGCTAATTACCTGTATTATGGATCCAAGCCTGGAGGTTCACGAGAGCTTTAGCCGACCTCATTTTTTCATCGGTGTCGATGCATCCAAGTCAGTAAATAGGGAGGATTTGGTTCAGCTTCTAAGTTCTCGTGAAAATGAGCTCAAGGAAATGAAAAAGATCTACGGCGATCAGTTGAATTTCTTCCTTATGCAGCGACAGTCTGCCCTTCATCGCGACTACGACTCTCTATTCCAAAACCTTAAGCAAACCAGCATGGAGGTAAGTGAGCTAAGTAGGAGTGTAGAAGATAGACGCACCCAGTTGGAACTCGATGAGTACCCAGTTTTTTTTCTATTTACAGATGGAAATGAAACGGAGGTTCCTCAAAGTCGTCTGGCTGGTTGGAGCTCCCAACGTGTACATCTAATCTTTGCAAAAACCAATCAGGCAGATTCCTTTTTTTTGGAGAGTGTGGACATCCCTTCAGAGGTTCTTAAAGGGAGACCAATTCCCATCTCGGTTGTATCCCATTCCCTTCAGCGAGGTAAGGCCAGAATCAAGATACTGGTGAATGATATAGAAGAAAAATCAGAAGAAATAGAGCTAAGGCCAGGATTGAACTTCTCCTACGATTCTCTTCCAGAAAAACCGGTCGGACATTATAAGATAAGCGTAGAAATCAATCCGCTCTTCGTTGATGAGAACCAGGGTAATCACGTTTTGATCCGAGAGGTTCAAGTCTATGAACCGGATCGGATTTTAGTCCTTGAGACTCCAGGTAAGGGTAATTTTCTTAGCAGTTTTCTAAAGGAAAAGGGATACCGAAGTAAATTCTTGGATCCGGCAAACTTAGATCCTCAGTCTGCGCTTGAGGGCTATTCAGCCATACTTATTCATGATGTTCCTTACAAGAAGCTTCCCACTGGTTTTGATAACACCCTGAGAGAGTTTGTCAGACAGGGAGGCGGCTTAGGTTTCCTGGGTGGAGAAGACTCCTATGGTCCTGGTGGTTACTTCAGGACTCCAGTGGAGGAGACACTTCCGGTGTATATGCCCCCCAGAAGTTATCGTAGATCCTTTGCTCTTTTCTTTATCATAGATTCTTCAGGCTCCATGATCAGTGAAGACAAGTCAATCTGGACTAACCCGATTCGACTTTTGAAATTCCGCTCCTCCGGCGATCCTTCGTCGATGCCCATTCACGTAGCCAGAGAAGCATCCAAGAAGATGATCAATGAACTTGTAGGAGTAGACATAGCTGTAGTGCATTTCAATGATCGCGCTATGCTAGCGGTCCCTCTGCAGACGGTTACCCCTGATAACCTGGAAACTATTCTGTCTGGAGTTGACTCCATTCACGCGGGCGGCGGAACCAGGTTCTATCCTGCTATCAAAGGCGCCCTGGGTCTACTGGTGCCGGGTGTTTATAAGGAAGTAAAGATTCTATTTTTGTCCGATGGAAGCCCGGCTGACAGGATTCAAATTCCAGGATTACTTGATGAGCTCAGGTCCCGGACAATCGAGTTAACTTCCATCGCGTTCGGTAGGGGTGCTGACTTTGAGCTATTGACCGAAATGGCGGAGGCAACGGGAGGCAAGGCCTACCATGCGGAAGATACCCTTGCTCTTGCTAAAACTTTTGAAGATGCTGTGGGACAGGTCTTTGGACCTCCCGTGGTTCGGGAAGCTCGCCCGGTGGCCTGGGTAGAGAATCAAACCTTTCTAAAAGAGACAGAGGAAATGTTACCTGAGATCCTTGGATTTGTTTCAACCACACCCAAAGCGAGGGCCGAAATGGTCTGGGTTTCAGGAAGTGGAGACCCAATATTCGCAAATTGGAGATTTGGTCTTGGACGAAGCTTCGCCTGGACATCGGATCTCACTGGTCACTGGAGCAAAAACTTCCTGGAGTTGGAGGTATTTAGAGGGCTTCTAAATAAGGCCGTGGGATCTATCCTAAGAAAGAAGAGCGACTGGGTCAGGGCTGTTTCCAGTAGAAGAGGAAGGGAAATCAGAGTCCATCTTCGATCTCTTTCCTCGGAGGGGGAATACATAGATGACCTGGAGCCTGAAGGTAGAATTGGAACCAGGGTTGTGTCCTTCCAATCCCTGGGTGAAGGAGAATACCTGGGTGTCTTTCAGGAATCTCGACCGGGGAACCATATTCTTAAGGTAGAGGGAACGCTTGGAACCGGACAATTTATGCGAGATGTTCCCTTCAATGTTCCCCTGGGAGTAGAAGAATCCTTTCGAAAGTCAAATTTGAATCTGAAGCAGTACTATGAGCAGAAGTGGCCGGAGGGTATTGTCGGATCCAGCGATTCTATTTTGAGTATTTCAAAGGGGTATAAGCAGAGTTCGCAGCGGGAATTTCGCTCTTTCGCGATTCTTTTTCTGGGACTCGGTATCTTTTTTCTTTGTGTAGATATACTTTTTCGGAGGTTTCGTGTTCTCGAAGGTCTGGCCCAGCAGGACACCAAGGAAGACAAACTGCCACGCCTTGCTGAGCATTCCTTAAGGATGGCCAGGTTAAGTTTGCAAAGAGGAGATCTCCAAGAAGCGGAGCGGTTTTTTCTCAGTGCCCACAGGCATTTTCAGAAGGCTGGGATGCTTACTCGTTCACGAGATGCCTGGGATGAATTTAGAGTTAAGATACGTTGATTGGTTGAGCCGATGAACTGAAATTTCCGACCACCTGGCTGGCTGCAAAGCACGCTGCTACTCTCTTCCGCCTTGGCATTAGCTTTGCTAGTCCCTTCGTTGTCATCACTCTCAGCGTACTTTTCGCTCAGCCAGGTGGTCGGAAATTTCAGCCCATCGACTCAATTATTTTTGTTGACGTTTATCCTTATCCTTCCCAGGGCTGTCCTATTAAAATTTGGTTCTTGTAAGTGTGTTTTTGTTTGATTTTCGTCATCTTCGGGCTTGACCCGGAGATCCATCCCATTAATAGTGGACCTCTGGATCAAGTCCGAAGGTGACGGAGGTCAGTTTCACTGCGGTTCTTCGGGGCTGAATTTTAATAGGACAGCCCTGATGGCTGTTCTACATCAATTGAAAAATTTGCTCGAAATACTTTAACCTGTCTTAGTACTTCAGTTTCCCGAACCTGTCCAGGATCTTTACTGTGCTTCCTCCGAGAAAACTCGACTCTGTTCAAACTTACGAAAGGCCGACCCCTGCTCTTCCGTGGAGTTCTTGTTTGGCAAAAACTTTCATTTCGCCGGGTAGCGAAAAACTACCTGGTAGGAAAGTATTGAATCATTGTCAGATCGTAGGCGAAGTGGCGCGCGAGATCTTGAATCGTATGCCAGACTTTTTGAGAGAGTCTCTCTACCCAGCCGGTTCTGAACTGATTGCTGCGGCGCACGACATAGGAAAAGTCAGTCCTACTTTTCAAGAAAAAATTCGCAGGGGCACAGATGGCTACATTTGGAATTCTTGCTTGGAATTGAAGAGTGCTGAACCATCATTGGAAACGAACTGGGGTGGGCACGCTGGAGTTAGCCAAGCTGCAGCAATGGCCATGGGTGCCGGTAAGTTTATCCCAGAAATTCTTGGCCAACATCATGGCTATTCCCCTGATCTTGCGGGCAGACTTGCTTCCGATACCCCTTTTGGAGGTAATCCCTGGCAAGAACAAAGAGAGGCCTTGGCAAATGAACTAAAGACGGTGCTCCAATGTTCCTGGCCAAAGCTGGGTACCATCTTACAGGCGCGAGTTATTGCCGGCCTTACCTCAGTCTCAGATTGGATTGGATCTGGCCCGTTCTTTGAAAATCCCAGCGCAGATTGGAAACCAAGAATTAAAGAGGCTCTGGATGATGCAGGTTTTACCTCACCTAAACTACTCCCAGGCAAAGAGTTCGTTGAAGTTTTTGGATTTGAGCCCAACCCAATGCAGTCAGAATTAATCCAGCAGGTGCGAGGGCCAGGCGTTTATGTGCTGGAAGCGGCTATGGGTACGGGGAAGACCGAGGCGGCACTTTTTGCTGCATACCAGACTCTAGTTTACGGGCAGGCAACCGGGATTTATTTTGCCTTGCCAACACAACTCACTTCCAACAAGATTCATGACCGCGTCAATGATTTCTTACAACATATTCTCGATATTGATTGTGACCGTCAAGCCGCCCTATTAGTGCATGGCAGTGCTTGGCTCAAGGAAATGGGTGAGGAAGGTCAGCCTGGAGGGTCCTTCTTCAGCCCTGGTGGGGTATTCTATGGAATGGTCGTCCGCTTCAATAGGGTCCGATCATTCTCAGAGATAGTCTGTAAGACGGTGATGGATTGGTTCAGATTTCTTTTCATTAGAGTATATGGTGAAATGGTCTCATTTTTGGCTCGTTGACGTAAATAGTAAAATCAGGCTCATACTCAAGAATCTTTTTCAGGTTCTCAGTTTCGTGTGATAAATCCCATTCTCCAAGGTGCCTACGATCACCTAATATAATCTCGCATATTCTATGGAATTCTGGAGTGGTGGCCCGAAACCCCGAATCCTCCAGGTAGATGAGTCTGTCTCTTGACATACCTAAAATTATCAATTGAAACCCCTTGCGTTATCTATTATATACTCAAGTAGTTCGTCTGCTATTGGACCTGCAAGCTTGCCACCAAACCTTGCTAATATTGCTGCGGCAGCCTTACCCTTTAGACCTTCAACAACTCCACTTTGTAAACCATCTACAAATGTAGCTAAGCTGTAACTTGTGGGCTCATAGTAAATGATCGGGTTAGCGTAACCTCCCGTGAGCGGTGAGGGTAGCGTACCAGTTATTCTTTCAATGACTTCCTATCTCCCATTTTCCCGACTCGTTAAGTTGTTTTTACTCATAGTGTGACTTAAATCCAACAACTTCGATCTTCCTGTCTTTCTCCCAGATGATGTATACCATGCGATGTGCCCTATTCACCCGCCGAGACCACACTTCCTTAGGGCTAAAATGTTTTAGGCGTTCTGGTTGCCCAATACCTGTACGGGGATCCAGAAGTGTGGCCCTCACTAAATCAAACGATTTTAGATAGAGTATACGTTCGTGGCTTCGAAACCAGTTCAAATCCTTTTCAGCCTTCGTCGCTATTTGCATCTTCCAGGTCATGAAATACTTCCTCAATGCCACGACCTATACTCTTTCCATCTCTGCTTAATGCATCCAATAGGGCTCTCAAAGTCTCTTTGTCGCGAAACAAGTGTAGCGTTTCCTGATATGAGTTCCATTCTTCCATGGAAATTAAAACGGTATTGCCATCTTTATGAGTCATAATAATCTGATCGTTGTTCCCACTCACCCGCTCACGGAGTTCGAATAGTTTCTTCCTGGCTTGCGTTATCGGTAAAGCATCTATCATGGGAAATCCCCCGACCTCATTACATGTACGCGTTTAGGTACATTATAACGTATTTATGGAAAACCGGAAAGACCAAAAATTATCAATTTGGTCAGCAACACGCAGTTTGTATGTTTAAAGAACCCCACCTCGTCCGGACGAGGCATGCCATCTTCTACCTTCTTTTCCACTTCGTTAAACAAAGGTCTCAAGCTATACAACGGGCCATCAAGGGCAACCACCAACGGCCCTCCTGACCGAAGGCTTCCCCCATGACCTCCCTCGTGTACCCTCCGACTAGCGCCTTCCACATAGCACAGTTGGCTTTCTAACTCCGCTTTCTCATTCGCCCTGAAGAGTTCCCCGGGAAGGAAATTACTTAGCCAACTTTTGCTCCACTAGCTTATTCAATGAAATATCTTCCAACTCAGCCTGTATTGCCAGATCTCGATGGAGATTAGGATTGATACGGATTCTGAATTGACCGGAGAAATTTCTTTTACACATTGGTACAGGAATCGGGAGATTCCTCGCCTTAAGGCTTTCTAGATATCCACCTATCGCTTCCTCTGCCATTCGTGAGGATTCTTCCATGGTCTCACCATGAGTTACGCAGCCATCGAGCTCAGGGACCCTGGCTACATAGACCTGATCTTCTTCTGACCAGCTAATCACAACCTGATACTTAAACCCATTTTTCATATCAATCTCCTAAGATCTTGTCCTGGGCCTCTCTAATCTGGTATTTCTTCAAGTCCTTCCCATGGGTTGCGAGTACGAGTGTTTTTTCTTCATGGGCCCAGATCTCATGTGAGCTGGTGGTTCGATCTAGACACCAATTCATCTGCTTCATCAGTGTTCGCAGTTCATTTCCATCAATACTACCCCTAAACAATTTTTCGATGAGTTTTTGTTTTTTACTCACACTTATATGGTACCACTTTTGGTGCCATGGTTCAAGCCGCCTCAATAGCCGTACCACTTCCCGAGCAATCGCCAATGCATCCCAGATTGAAATAGATCGAATTAGCATTCACATTATGCTGACCCAAGAGATGACGCACCGCCGCTTTTGGCGCTTTTGGGGTCGCTTTTGGGGTCAGACGACTTTCTGTGTTGGACAAGGTCCGGGAGACGAGATTCAAATTGTGCTAGAATCATATATATTATGGGGTCGCAGAATGGAAGAGTCGAGGTTTCAGAGTTTCTTGATTTCTTAAAACATCCGGATCCTACGGTTCGTGAAGCCAGTATCCGAGATCTCTATTTGGGAGACGACCCCAATAAAGTTGAAGTCCTGCAGAAAATTTATGGCAGCGAACAGGACCTCAGATTAAAAACTCTGGTAAAGCGAATGCTGGCGAAACTGAGTGGACCAGCTTCTATCGCTAGTTTGGATAAGCCCCCTCCATCCATGGATAGCTTAAAAGGGGCATTTTCATCCGGTGATCTCGAGCTGGTAAAACGTGCTTCGTTGTATGCTGTTAAGCATGGACTCAAGGAATGCCTTCCTACCATGCTGGAATTGGAAAGGCAAACTGGTGAACCTTATCTAAAGGCTTGTAACCTCCGTCTACTGAGCTTAAATCCCACAGTCAATATTCAAGAGATTGCCAGGTATCTGGGTGATCGGGAAGAGCGAATTGTATCCCTTGCACTCAATGTTTTATCAAGCATTGAGGCTACGGCTTCACGGGTATATGTAGCTCAGCTAGTGGATCATTCCAATCCAAGAATTGCAGAGATGTCCAGAAAGATTTTGCAAAATTGCAGCATAGAAATTCTCAAAAATGTTGTCAAAAGGATGGAGACTTCCCCGTATCCCCAATACAAGAAAACTGCCGTGCGAGTGATAGAACTTATACCAGAAGTAGGTCAGTCTGTGTCTGTACCAGACTTCCAACAATTCTTTCTGCAAGCGCTCGACAAGGAGACCGATCCTCGGGTTCTTGCGACACTATTATTAGCCATGGCCGGGACAGATGGAAATCGGGCAACAAAAATCGCTGTTCTAAAGAGATTTAGCGGGCATAAAGATAATAGGGTGCGAGCCAATTGTTTGGACGGACTAGGGTTGATACTTCCGGATGGTGAGCGACATTTTTTCGTACCCTTTTTAACAGACTCAAGCTCCAGGGTAGTTGCCAATTCCATTCTAGCAATCTGGGTAGTAGAAGAATGCAAATACAAGTATCAGAAAGAAGTCAATGAAGCCTTTGATGATTTAATCAAGCGTGGCAATGACTCCATTAAAAGTGCTCTCTATTGTCTGGACATACTACAAGAAGAAGCCTTTTTACCAATTTTGTCTGATCTTCTGTGCCATAAGAATTCTAAGATTGTACTAGAGGCTAAAGAAGTTTTGATTACCTGGGCTGCTGACAGCCCCGTGGCAGCCAGAGTTTTAAAAAAATACCAGGAGACAGAGGTACCCCTGGACCAGGCGGACCTCTCACAGACCGAAAGGGAAATCAGTCAACAGTCGCAGCCTCTCCTCGTTAGCACTGATCGGGTTGAGGAGGCTGAGCTCGGAGCTTCTGAAGCACAGGAACCAGATCCAGTCTCCAAACAAAAAGAGGCAGATCGAAAAATTACTCATCATTATCCTGTGGGCCCAAAAACCGTGCCAGAAGGTTTTACAACTGTGACCTCTGCCTATAGGCGACATGCTTATTTGGCCTTTGGCTCGCTGTCTTTTTTTATCTTCCTGTATTTTTCTTTGACCGGGTGTTTTGGCTGGATTTCGATCAACTCTCTTCTTACGGTACCCACAGGAAAAGATGGAGAAATTCTAGACTACCTGATGGCAATTCCTGCAATTTTTTTAACAATTTTTTTTCTGAAGGGATTGTTTTTCGTCCAGAAGGGCGGAAGTGGGGACAGTTACGAAATTACTGCCAAGGAACAACCTAAGTTTTTCAAATTTCTGGAAAAATTAGCTGACGAGGCCGGTGCTCCCAGGCCCCATAGGGTGTTTTTAAGCGCGGAGATAAACGCCTGTGTATATTACGATATCACCTTGCTAAACCTGATCTTTCCAACTAAGAAAAATCTGGAAATCGGTATGGGGTTGGTCAATGTTCTTACGGTGGGTGAAATGAAAGCAGTGTTGGCTCACGAATTTGGTCATTTCACACAGAAATCCATGGCAGTTGGTAGATGGGTCTACATTGCTCAACAGGTGGCTTACCACCTTATTTACCATCGAGATTTAATGGATGATTTTTTAAAAAAAGTATCCAACTGGGATATTCGTATAGCCTGGTTTGGTTGGTTGATGCGTCTGGTGATCTGGGCGTTAAGAGCGATTATGGATACGGCATTCACACTGGTGACCTTGGCTCAGCGATCCCTGTCCCGGGAAATGGAAATGCACGCTGATTTAGTGGCCGTTTCCTTAACAGGAAGTGATTCATTGATCCACGCTCTCTATAAGTTAAATTCCGCAGATGCAGCATGGGAAAGGTCGCTTGGGATAGCCTTTGCGGAATTAGGAAGAGAAAAGGCAGTTACTAATTTGTATGACCTTCAACTTTCAGTCATCAACAAACTGAAAGAGGTTTTTGATGATGAGAATTTCATTGAGCCTCCCTTGAGCCCAAGGTCGAATCAGGCATTTCACCGAGTATTTAAGACAGAAATAGGACAGCCCCCGCGTATGTGGGCAACACACCCCTCAAATCGCAGTCGGGAAGACAATGCAAAAAGAATTTTCTTAGCGGCCCCCCTGGACGATAGGCCAGGCTGGACCCTCTTTGACAGTCCAGAGTCGCTGCGGCAGATGCACACACGCAAGCTGCTGAGCTACAGTGAATTATATGAGCAGGCAGTCCCAGCCAGTCAACAAGATATCCTGGAGATGATAAGGAAACGATATGACAGGTGGACTTTAAATAGTAGATACAGGGGAGCATACCTTGGTCGTTCCATAGTTAGGCAGGTTGAATACACTGATCAACTCTACAATGCGGGTTCCAAGAAACCATTGAATGAAGTCTTGGGCGAACTCTACCCCCTTACCCTGAAAAAAGACCTCGAAAAATGGCGCTCCCTCAAAGAAGAAATAGGCACACTTGAAGGCCTGAGAGATGGCTATCTTAAAGCACATGATGGAGTGATCCGACATCGGGGAAAGGTAATAAACAAAAAGGATTTACCCATGACAATTAACCACCTGCAGAGCGAGTTTCGCCAGGTGGAGAAAGGTATCCAGGGCCATGATGCACTGTGTAGGACTGCACATCTCAAAGTTGCTTCCCATTTTAAGAATGGCTGGCAAGATTACTTGGTTGGGTTACTGCAATTGCATCACTATGCTGAACACGCCGAAACCAACGTTCTGGATGCTCAGGGATATCTGGCGAATGTATGGAATGTTGTCATTGCCGATGGTAATGTTAGTACTGGCGAAAGAAAGAGGTTAATTCAGGCATGCAATGAGGTTCATAGAACCATTCAAGAAACCTATCGTCAAATCCCGCAGGTGCGACTCTGTGAAAAAGTAGCCAAAAGATTGAGGGTCGATACCTGGGAAGAGATTTTCCCTGAAGATTGTGGCCTTCCGAGGGCAGATGAGAACAACCTGGCTGACTGGGTCAAAGTAAAGGACGGTTGGGTCAGTATTTTTAGCGGTCCATTATCCGCACTGGTTGATACTTCACTGGAATCTTTGTTAGAGATCGAAGCCTTCCTGGAAAAGTGTTATCTGGAAAATATTGATCCTGGCCCTGCTCCCCAACCTCCGAAGGCACCAGATTCTTACATCACTTTATTGCCAGGTAAGGAAAGAAAAAGACAAGTTCAACTTGATTGGTGGGATCGCTTTCAAACAGCGGATGGATTTCTTCCAGCTACGGTGAGGTTACTTGTAGCCAGTTCTGTAGTCTTTGGGGCGGTCTATCTGAGTTTCTGAAACCGATTTCAATCAGTAGCAGGTTGCTCTATGCGGTACCTGAATCTTAGCCGTACGGCCTAAAATTTCAGCCCATCGACTCAATTTGTGAAGTGGAAATGGAACTTATTGATTCACTCCCCTGTCTTAACCAATTTGAATCCTGTCATTACTACATGAACAAAGGGGCCAAGATGTGGGTGAAAAAATTGATTTTTTTGGTATTTCTTTTGAGTTTTCAAGTACTTCGGACTGAGAGCTTTTCTTCTCTTCCGGGTGATCTGTTCTTTCTTGTGATTCACTCTGAAGAGGGCACTGGGTCATGGGTCACAAATGTAAAGAATCGATTGAAGTCCCAGGGCTTAAGATCATCTGGGGATCTCATGTCAGCTAACTGGCTGCTACAGCCCCGTCCTGACTTAAACTCCTTTGCTACTTTGTTAGTTGGTTCTAAGGAGACAGAAGAAAGCTCCGTAAAGAAGGTTGGAAAAGCAGTCGCCCTGGTGCGTCGTAAGTTTGCCTCTCCCAATCTGCGATTAGTCTTAGTTTCAGATGCTTTGACTCATGGAATCGCACAGAAATTTCTCTCCGCCAATTCTGTAGGAAGCTCAGGTGTTGCCCCCAGTCTGGTAACCTACGCTGGGATTTCTCAGTTCTTAAAATCCACGAAAATCCCGGTAGATGACTGGGCCTATGACCGGGCAAAAAATGAGTCTTACATCAGTAACCCCAGACCTAATAAGTCTTTGAGAGCCAAGTCACCATCAGCCTCATATCCAAGCCAGAAATTTAAAGGCCGAAGATCCACCTCTGCTCCCATGGTGTCTGGACTTGCAAACATGGCCATGATGGAGGCTGATAGGATCGGACTTTCAGTCGGGGGAGCTAAAGATATAGGGAATTTTCGGGAGAATATCAAAGAGGGATTCTTACCCCGACCCACGGATCTCACTTATGAGGGGCTTTTCTATGACTATTCTTTTGATCCGGGAGAATCTGGTGACTGCGTGCAGATATTTTGCCCTTCCTACACGAAGGCGGTAGCTCCCGATCCCTTTTCCATGAACGAGGAGTATTACCTGGCTGTGGGGCTTGAGTCTGGCTTGAAGGCATCTGAATTCCACAGAAAAAATCTAAACTTGGTGGTAGTTCTTGATATCTCAGGCTCCATGGGATCGCCCTTTGATCAATACCATTATGACGCGCAGGGTCAGCCCAGGTTACTCAAGGAAGAAGACAGGGATAGACTAGAGGAGCAATCCAGAACCAAACTTGAAATAGCTAACCAGGCTATTGTTGATTTAATGGGCCATCTCAAACCTCAGGACAGCTTCGCACTCGTCCTTTTTGATGATGACGCTTACCTGGCCAAGCCCTTACGCCCGGTGGGCGCAACAAACATGGAAGCGATTAAAAAGCATGTTCTTAGTTTGGCGCCTCGAGGAGGAACTAACTTATCTAAGGGTATGGAAATGGGTGCCAGCCTTCTACAAGATCTGGAGTCAGGTACCAGAGACTATGAGAACCGCATTATTTTTCTTACCGATGCGATGCCAAATAGCGGTCAAACAAGATCATCAGACTTGTTGGAAATGGTCCGGACCAATGCTGCCAGGTATATACATTCCACCCTGGTCGGAGTCGGGGTTGACTTCCAAACTGAGCTGGTGGAAGAGATCACCAGGGTTCGTGGGGCTAATTATTACTCCGTACACTCTTCGAGGCAGTTCAGGAGACGGTTGGCAGAGGAGTTTGATTTTATGGTAACTCCGCTGGTTTTTGACTTGAGCCTTAGTTTTGCCTCAAGTGGATTTGCGATTGAAAAGGTCTATGGGGCACCGGGCGTAGATGGCTCTAATGGAGAGCTGCTCAAGATCCATACCCTTTTTCCATCAAAGCAAGAGGACGGAGAGAATAAGGGAGGCCTTATTCTTCTCAAGCTTAAGCCGCTGTCTGGAGAACGTAAAATTGAACTGCGGGTCTCATACGAGGACACACAGGGTAAGTTAGGAGGAAAAGCGGTACAGATTCGGTTTCCAAACAAGAGTATCAGCTATGAGAATAGCGGGATCCGCAAAGGAGTTCTTTTGGCAAAATACGCTGATTTGATGAGGCATTGGATACTCGATGAACGCTCTCGACAAAAAAACAAGCTGAGCTATAGTCCAGGACTCAGGCGTGAAATCGGAATTCATTGTCCTCGTCCCTTACAGGATTACGGGCTTGGAGAGTGGGAGCAGAATTCCATGGAGTTGAAGGTATCCAAATTTTACAGGGGTCTGTTTCAGGACTTTTCGCGCTTTTTTGAACAAGAGATGCAGATTCTTCAAGATTGGGAATTGAAACAAGAGCTAAAAATCCTAAGAAGATTAGGATTGCACTCTGGCTGATATCGAGATCAAGTCCAGGCACTAATCAATAAATTGTAGGTCCGCAGACCTTGTCAGTGCATATGTATTGACAGTTATTCAGAAACTATCATAATGGAGTCATGAAACGAGCTTCCAAAAGCCAGACCATTCAATTAAGAGTCACTCCAAGTCAAAAGGAAATCATCCAGGATCTTGCTATGAAATCAAATCAGGACATGTCTTCCTGGATACTTGAACGATGTATTCCTGCAGTGCAGGAGTATTTTCTGGAGCTGACCGCTCAATTAGGTGGCTCCTCAAAATTGTCGAGCCACCTGTTCGCAAATCTTCATGATTTTCTAAGGGAATTGGATGCTGCACAACTCCAACAATTAGAACTTCACCAACCCTACAAGAACACGATGAGCTATAACTATCTTGCCGCAATGATTGAGTATCGCGCGGAACAGCTTGGGGTCGAGCCACCCAGATGGACGAGCTGGATCCAGCCTTATTCGGAACCGTATTTTGGCACAGATTTGAAGAGTCTGAAAGAGTATCTGTTGCTCAGATCTCCACTTGTCTTTCGCCGTAGGAATCTCTTTATGGATGCAACTTTGGGAGACAGGGTCTGATTAGATCGCGTACATAATGACACAGCTAACTTCCAGACAGATCAAGGATCTCTTCTGTGAACTTGATCGGCAGCTCAAGAAACAGAGTATTTGCGGGGAACTGTTTCTCGTGGGTGGAGCCGTCATGTGTTTGGTTTACGAGTCTCGGGATTCCACTGTTGATATAGATGCGGTCTTTCATCCCTCCAGTGAAATCAGGGCTATTGCAGGAAAAATTGGTAGAAAGGAAAAAATTGGAGAAAAGTGGCTCAACGATGGGGTAAAAGGGTTCCTATCGGAAGCAGGAGACTATAAACCGTACCTGAATCTTGAAAACCTGAAGGTTTTTACCGCTACTCCGTTCTATCTTTTGGCAATGAAATGTTTGGCTATGCGCATTGGAGCGGAATTCCACGATGTAGAAGATGTGCGCTTTCTAATCAGATACCTGAATCTGGAAACCTATGAAGAAGTACTGGAACAGATCGGGAAGTACTATCCACTAGAGAGATTCCCAGCAAAAACCAAATATGCTCTGAAAGAGCTACTTTCTAAAATAAATCGTTGAGTCGATGTGTTGAAATTTTGGACCTCATGGCTGAGCGAAAAGTTCGAGACCTGTGAAGACAACGAAGGAACTAGCATAGCTAATTTCGAGGCGGATGAGCAGAGTATCGGGCTTTGCAGCCAGCAGTGTGGATCAAAATTTCAGCATATCGGCTCAATCAAGCCCTTTGATAATCATCTTCATAGCGGGTTATGTCAGTCTCTTCAAAAGAGTCCCCAGTTTGTATTTCGATGACTTCGAGAAGTTCACCAGATCTGTTTTCCAGCCTGTGTTTGCTGCCGCAGGGAATAAAGATATTCTCGCCAGGTTCCCTTTGAAGAATCTCGCCATTGATCTCAATGGAAGCGGTTCCACGGATGATCACCCAGGTCTCAGAGCGTTTTTTATGGGACTGTAAACTCAGTCTGTGGCCGGGCATGATCTGCAGAGACTTTACCCGTGTAGATTCAGTTCGATAAAGGTCAGTAAAGGAGCCCCAGGGTCTGTGCTCAGTAGCATCTTTCATCATGCGGCAATGGTATCATAGGTGAGAGATGGCGTTCCTTTTTTGGTAGCAGGGAACCCAGGAAGCCTTTAGCTTGTCTAAGAGATCAATTATGGCACCAGATCATCCATCTACCCGGTTTCAAGAACTAGGCTTTCTCCTGGATATGGACGGAACCCTGTATTTGGACAACTCTCCCCTTAAAGGCGCAATTGAATTTCTGGAATTTCTTTACAAGCAAAAAATCCCTTTTTGCCTTGTTACCAACAATTCCTCTGAGTCTCGTGATCGTTATGTGACCAGGCTGGAAACCATGGGCTTTTTAATCAGGCGAGAGCAGATTCTTACCTCGGGCGTAGCTACCATTGTGTACCTGAAGCGAAAGGAGATCTCAAGAGTCTATCTTTTGGGGACTCCAGCATTAGAGTCGGAATTTGAGGATGGAGGAATCCAAATGACCTCCTCGAATCCCGAAGCAGTGGTGTTGTCCTTCGATAAGACCTTGAGTTATGAAAAACTGGAGATAGCGCATCATTTACTTCTAAAGGGCATTCCCTATATCGCGACACATCCTGACCTGGTTTGCCCAACTCTTGAGGGAAGCATTCCCGATTGCGGGGCATTTATCTCCTTATTCAAAGCCAGTACTTCGAGAGATCCAGTTGTCATCGGGAAGCCCTCACACCTGTTGGTAGAACTTGCCGCCGATCTAATGAAGGAAGGAGAAAGGCAATTCATGATGGTTGGAGACCGGTTGTATACAGATATGGAAATGGGGAAAAGGGCCGGCATTCTGACTGCTTTAGTTCTGTCTGGTGAGGCAACTTTGGAAGATGTTGAGAGGTGGGGCTCCCAACCGGATTTTGTTTTCGAGGGAGTATTTGAAATTCTTGCACGATTGAAAATGGAGATGAACGATGCAGGCTAAATGGATTGGTTCACTTTTTTCTCTGTTTCTATTTTTTGTACCTGTGGATGCGTTGAATTTACGATTTCCCTATGAGTATTTATATGAGAGGAATAAAAGTTCTACACTGTCGACCCCTTGTGATTCCCCGCTAAAAAAGATTGAATTTGGTCTCCTTCCACTAAAAAGGGATGGGCTGCTTACAATCAAGATCCTACAGAGAGAGTCAGCTCGTAAAATAGAAGAGAACCTTCCCTGGAAGATTCTCCTGATAGATAAAAGCAGCAGCGTCCAGTCGCTGTGGCAACCCTTGATGCATGAGGTTGAAGGGCTTGTTGAGATGTCTGGTAAGGATTCCGCAAAGACCCTGTTGATGTTCTACGACTCCGAAGTTAACTGGTTTTCAGTGGAACCTGGCTCCTCGAAGAAGTTAAGTAGCACCTTGTCTTCAATGAGGCCTGGTGGAGGTACTCATCTTGAGTTAGCGCTGAAGACACTTTTGGAGGTTCTGGAAAAATATGAGTTTCCTCCAAGTCATGTGATTCTTGTTTCTGATGGGAGGCCCACGCTTGGGTCCGTGGATCCTGATACCTTTCGAAATCTTGCTTACTCTCTTGGACGGAGCGGTGCGACAATTGATGTTCTTGCCTGGTCCCAAGAAAGCAACGAGACATTGCTTTCAGAGATTTCGACCGCTAGCGGCGGTTCTGTTTTTAGTCTTGAAAATAGAGAATTATGGCAGGTATTTAAAGAAATTCTGGGACCTCATGAATTCCCAAGGATTCGGGGTTTAGAGCTAAGAGTTTCCTTCCTGGGAGACGATCCTGTGGATAGGGCCTGGGATTTTCCCGGGACAGAACGCAGCCCACTCTTTTGGAGTCTGAAGCGTACCTGGATGCAGGACGTAGTTGAATGGAAGTTACCTCTGAGAACACTTGATATTCCAGAGATTGATTTCGAGCTTACTTTCACAGACATCTTGGAAGGAAACGTAAAAAGCTGTGCAAACCGAGTCAAATTTAGTATCCACTGATCTAAAAGGGAATAAGAATCAGCCTATTCACTATGTGAGAGGAATAGGTGCCTATTTGATTCTCTTTCCGGTATCTCTTCTGATGATGAGTTACGGTCCCCAATTTCAAGCATTTTGGCCGCTGATCTGTTCTTTAACTTTTTTTGCCCCTATTCTACTAGAGCCATCTAGATCTCGGTTCACAAAGGTTCTCGATATTGGCCTGGCAACCACTATTTTACTCTACCTGGTTCCTTTGGATAGAACTGTTGGTGTCCTCTCCTTCTTTGCCCTGCTCGGATTCGCTCAAGCCTGCCCCCTTGGCTATCCTTTCCTACATTCTCCGCAACCTCATCAGCGACTCAAGTGGAAGGAAATTTTTATCTTGGTGATGAGTACGGTTGTTTTTGGTGGGCTGTCTTTATGGTTGATGGAATGGGTATATCTCAGTGCATTGTTAGCGCCTTTTCCTTCTTTTCTCCCCACTGCCCTGGCTGGAGCGGCTCTAATGTGCTGCTGGGATGGTTTGAGCAGGCGAAGTGTGAACATAGCGCTCAGCGGAAGAGAATTCCCTCTGGATCAACTGGGAGAGGCTTATGGTGAACTTGCTCTTAGACAGAAAGGGATTCAAAAGAGGATAGAACCCATTTTGTCTCGGGAGTTAGAGCTGAAAGAAACCACTCATCGAATTCTGGCCCATAATCAGTTGCTGTTGGAGCAAGGGAACGAACTCTACGAATTCTTGAGAGTCAGGAAGGTTAGGATTTCCTCAGAAGGCGGAGTTGTCCATTTGACTGAAGAGACTTTCCAGGAAACAAAGCATTCTCCTGAAAAAAGCCGCCAAATGAAATTTTGGAAAGAAAGAATGGAGACTCTTTGTGTGGAAGAGCGTAGAATTCACGAACTGATTGAAACAAACCTCTTAAAACTCGAAAACTTGGAGTCTTTTTTGATCTCTCAGAAGGCAGAGTCATTACATTCTACCCAAAGGGAGCTTGAGCAATTGAGCGAGGTTGCATTCGAAAAGTTGGAAATGAAAGAGGACCGTAGAAAAATCCTGGAAGAGCTTGAAGACTCCTGGTAGGAGAATTCCATATCAAATTGTGTTAATTCTTACGAGAAATTGTCGATAGTCTTAGAGATTTCTAGCGATGGTTTGGGACTGACTCATGTCTTCATATTATGAGACAAAATTTGATGTAATCTACCGAAAGCTCCAAGATCGGAAACTCAATCTTAAGAAAGATTTCGATGGGGCTTATTCCAAGGATGACTTCCAGGCAAGTTTAGGCATCATGGCTGAAATTCAGACCGTGATGTCAAAGTTGACCGCACTGGAGTCTGTCGAGAAGCCATTTAAGCAGGTTGCTTCAATTGTTGGACAAATCGAAGAAACCAAGCTTGAAATCGAAATTCATCTTGAGGAATTGGGAAAGTTGATTCGAGGGCTGGATGAAATCTCAGTTGTTCTGACAGATGACCTCGTAGATGAGATGGATGAGCTGCGCTCAATGTTTCAGGATGAAGATGGAAAGGCCTTTGACTTTCAGTTCGAAAAGTTTTCTCTCGACGAACTCATGGTTTTGATGCGCTATGACAAGAAGTTCTTCCCTTCCAGAATGAGTCAGTTTGAGGAATATTGGAAAGCGAGAGTCCGAGATTTAGATCAGCGAAATGGTGCCCTGGCTGAAAATCATTCCTTGGAACTTGAAACTCCCCTTAAAGTAAGAGAAGCTCAGGCCGACGTAATGGACCTTGTCCTAGAGACGGAAGACAGTGAAGATCTTAGTGCGGATGTGGCAGAGGAACAGCCTATTGATCATGGCGTTCAGGATCTATCCGATTTTGGAAGACAATTCAATATCTTGGAGCAAAGGCAGGAAGATCGACGGCGATTAATTGAAGATGCCGATCTCGAAGGAGTCGAAGGTCTTGAAGAGATGTCAGGTAGTATGCCGGTCCCTCCCGATTCCCACGAAAGCCTTGATATGAACGCCTCGGAAACGGATGAAGAAGCGTTGAGTGCTTCTGAGATAGCTTCTTATGAACAGGAAGTTGGGGCGGCTGAGGAACCCTTTGATACTTCCTTTGATGGATCCTCATCTTCACACACAGAGTCTATATTTCAAGAGCAAGAAGCAGAATCTCAAGAACTTTCAGAGGAAGTAGATTCCGGTGAAGCCTTTCTACAATCAACTGGGTTTCAAGAATCAGAACAGCCTATGGAACCCGAATACTCTGCTGATTCCATGGCTATGGAAGAGACTCATGATGGTCAGGTTCAGCCGGCAGAAGAGGTTTATGAAGACGCTTATAGCGATCCTGTTCAGGAACAGGAAGTGGACCCCTACGCCGAAGATTCTTACCAGGAAGGGTATGAGCAGCCGGCCTATGATGATGGGTATGAGCAGCCAGCCTATGATGATGGGTATGAACAGCAGGAAGTTGCACAAACAGATTCAGAGGCATATGTGGAACCAGGGACAGAGGAATACCAGGAGTATGAAGCAGGCACTTATTCTGATGAGCAAGCGGTAGATTATTCAGCTGAGGATGATCCAGGTCTTGCCCCTTTAGACCAAGACCAGTACATGGACCCTCCCCAGGGCGAGTATGCAGCCCAGGAAGAGTATGTTCAACAAGAGCCCGGTGTTGAGGACTACCAGGACTATGGTCAGGACCAGCCCTATGATGAGTCTGTTTCTCAGGAGTATGGGGATGAATATGCCGCTCCTTCGGATTCCCTGGAAAGTGATGGTGCTGAGTTGCCACAGGCTGGTGAATTCGGTGAAGCCTCAGATGAATTTGGAGACGGTTCAGCGGATTTACCGGACTATGGAGATCTTGAGGAGCCTGTGTCCCTGGATGATATATCTATTGGAGATTCGGAAGAAGTCCAGGATTACGGCGATGATCTTGAAATCTCGATGGATGTAGAAGATACTCCTATCTCTCTTGGAGAAGAAGCCACCGAAGTTGGTGCTCCGCTAGAGGATGAAGATCTTTCAATCAATCTGGACGACATCGAAATTGATGATGATCTGGACTCAGATTCAGGGGGAACGGGGATCGCACTAAGTCTTGATACCCAAATGGAACTCCCTGTTGATGAGGAAGAGGATGTACAGGAGATTGATCTCGATGCAATTGAAATCAATCTCGATGATGAAGATCTTTCCTAGTCTGGCTCTTTCCCCACTCCATTTTCTTCTAGTCCTAACCTTTTTCATCCACCTGGGAGTTTCATGGTCCGAAGAACTAAGGGGTTTTGGGAATTTATCCATTACCCTTGATCTTTCAGACTCTCCACCAGGAATCGGTCGACTCACAAAACTCCTACCATCCCAACTCATTCTTCGCTTACAGGGACATAGGTACAAGAAGACAAGAAGATTTACAGAGCACACCTTGGAGTGGCCGGACATCCCCGAAGGAAATTATAAATTTGCACTAGTACTTCCACCCAAAAGAAAGCTCTATGAGGGAGAGGTTGGCATAAAGTTAAAGGAGTTGACCAGCCTGAAAATCGTTTGGAATGGGCCGGAGCACGGACCCTTTTCACGGGATTTTAATGGCTATCATATTGTTGAAGGAGGTAGGTTTCCGGGATTGACCAGGTCTCATTACCACAACTGGATTCATGGACGGTTTGATAGCTCCCTGACCGAAATCTTCTATAGGGGATTTGTCTTCTGGCGCAAGGGGGGAGGAGAGATCGGGTTTAGGTTCGATGCCGATTATGACCTGATTCCAGATGAAGAAGATCCTGACGATGACGAAGATGGAATTCCCGATTCCAGGGACCGAGATGATGACGGAGATGGAATTTTTGACTACCGAGACAATCTGGATCCCGATCGAGATGAGGATGGAATCCTCAATGGAGCGGAGTTACAGGATTTGTTGCTGGGAAAACTCCAAAACCCAGTCATAGAAAAGGTAAAGGTTGAAAATAAGTTTCGAATTGGAGAATCCACGACAGGGCAGTTGGGTGACTTGCTAAAGATCTCGGCCAGCGTTCACCCAGCCGGTGGAGCAAAGATTGAAAGAGTAGTCTTGCGGGTATTTCAAAACAAAAAAGAGAAGATTAGATGGGAGCTATTTGATGATGGTTCTCTCAGGGACCTGGACGAGAATAGAGAAGGACGGCAAATCACAGGTGATTCAAAACCCGACGATAATCTCTATTGCAGATTAATTCCTCTCAGTGCTGACGTCATGAAGAAAATATATCCATCGGTTTGGATCATTGAAGCGGAAAATAGCTTTGGAACCCACTCCAATCCATGGTCTCTTTATCTATCCAAAGATGGCTACCAGGAAAACCTGAATGAAGAAATTCTAAGCCCCTCAATCATGGACTACTCCTATGAAGTAGAGTTGCCTCCATCAGGAGATTCAAATGGCCTGGTCCGGATTGAGTTTAAGGCTCCTGAGGGCTCTACTGTCCGTAAGCTGGTTGGATCGACGATTAGCCTTCTTTTGCCACAAAGAAATGCTTTGAATATTTCAAATTATTTTGATACGGTTAGCGTCCGGTCTGAGGAACTCTTTCTCCTGACCGTAACGGCCCCGTCCGGCGATGTATTCTTTGTCGGCGACCATTTTTAACCCGGAGAGATGACCGAGCGGTTTAAGGTGCACGCTTGGAAAGCGTGTGTAGGGCAACTTACCCGGGGTTCGAATCCCCGTCTCTCCGCTTTCTAAGTTTCTTGGCTTGCCAGCCGGGATTGTTTAGACCTTTTCGGATTCCACTTGAGTTCATAAATGATAGAAGAATACTTAAAAAGACAAAAAAAAATAGCTGTTATCGGACTGGGATACGTTGGTTTACCCCTCCTCTTATCCTTTGAAAAAATCTATTCAATGGTTGGATTTGATATCTCCAGGGACAAAATTCAAAAACTTCGCGTGGGCATTGACGAAACCCGTGAAGTAGGGAATGAGGTCCTGTCGCAATGTGCCAGTGAATTTACCGATGCTCCGCAGTCACTATCCCATTGCTCGGTAATCATTGTAGCGGTTCCGACCCCCATTGATGACTTTAAGGTTCCTGATCTGGAGCCCCTCAAAGCCGCTACCAGGACGATCGCAGCAAACCTTTGCAAAGGAACAACTATCATATACGAGTCCACTGTCTACCCAGGTGTAACAGAAGAAGTATGCAAACCAATTCTGGAGTCCGCGGGCCATGTACATGGTAAAGATTTTTTCCTTGGGTATTCCCCCGAACGAATCAATCCAGGAGATAAGGATAGACGCCTGGAAACCATTCCCAAAGTAGTATCGGGTGATTCCTCCCAGACTCTGAAATTCATTTCCGCGTTATATGGAAAGATTATTACTGCAGGAATCCATGAAGCGAGTTCCATTAAGGTAGCTGAGGCTGCCAAAGTAATCGAGAATGTTCAAAGGGATGTCAACATTGCGCTGGTCAATGAACTGTCCATCTTGTTCCATAGACTTGGGATTGATACCGGTGATGTCTTGGAGGCCGCCGGTACCAAATGGAATTTTATTAAAATGAGCCCTGGCCTGGTTGGTGGTCACTGTATTGGGGTGGATCCCTATTACTTAACCCATAAGGCTGAACAGGTAGGATACCATCCCCAGATCATCACATCGGGCCGTCGAATCAATGATGATATGCCGCGCTTTGTAGCCGAACAAACCGTTAAGCGATTGATTGATGCCGGATATTTGGTAAAGGGAGCCAGAGTATTGATTTTGGGTCTTACTTTTAAAGAAAATGTTCCTGATACGCGCAACTCAAAAGTGAAGATCCTAATTCGCGAGCTCAAATCCTTTTCCTGCGATGTCTACGCTTCGGATCCGCTGGTTGATTTAAAAATAATCGAAGGTAAGTTTGGGGCGAAAATAGCCCAGAAAGGTGACCATTTTGACGCGGTTATCCTGGCAGTTCCCCATAAAGAATTTTCTGACTTAAGTGAAAACCTGATTCATTACTTCCCCCAGGGTGGCCGTGGGGTATTCATCGATATACGCTCCCGCTATAGTCAGGGAGACTTCGATTCTAAGATTCTTCACTGGAGGCTTTAGTGTCTGGCCCTATACTGGTGACTGGTGCGGCTGGATTCATTGGATTTCACGTATCCAAGAGGTTGCTGAGTGAGGGTTTTCAGGTTGTTGGTCTGGATAATGTGAATTCCTATTATGATCCAGTTCTCAAGGAGGCCCGGCTGGCGGAGTTGGCGAATTGGGATCAGTTTACTTTTTGTCGCCAGGACCTGGTAGATTATTCTTCTCTCAGCGGGCTATTTGAAACCCACCGATTTTCACTAGTCTGCCATCTGGCAGCCCAGGCAGGAGTACGGTATTCTCTTGAAGATCCCTTTTGTTATGGAGATTCAAATCTTAGTGGTTTTCTCAATATTCTGGAATGCTGTAGACACTTTCCCGTAGAAAATTTCGTTTACGCTTCCTCTTCCTCCGTTTATGGAAAGAGTGCTAAATTTCCATTCAGAGAAGATTTCCAGCTGGATGAACCGATCAGCCTCTATGCGGCTACCAAAAAAGCCAATGAACTAATGGCGCATTCCTATGCCCATCTATTTAAAATTCCTTGTAGCGGAATGCGTTTTTTTACCGTCTACGGCCCATTCGGTCGTCCAGATATGGCTTTGTTTCTTTTCTGTGATGCAATCTTGCAGCAAAGACCAATCAAAGTCTTCAACTTCGGAAAAATGAAACGTGACTTCACTTATATTGATGACATCGTTGATGGGGTAGTAAGGGCACTAAAGACTCCTCGCAGCTACGAAATCTATAACCTGGGCAATCATAATATGGTGGAGCTTGAAACCTTCATCTCCTGTATTGAAGCAGAATTGGGTATGGCTGCCAAACGGGAACTTCTTCCAATTCAGCCGGGAGATGTGCCAGAGACCTGTGCTGATATTCAGAAGGCTCGAAAGCTATTGGGGTATGATCCCCAGACTCCTGTGGAACAGGGTGTGAAGGAATTTGTTTCCTGGTTTCGAGATTATTATTCTGTTTGAGCATGAACCTACAATTGGCATTTCCAATTGCTTAACGGTATATGCCCAATTGAAGTCATTTGTCCGGGTTCCCGTCCAAATTGAAATCTAAAGATTTCAAGACTCATCTTTAATGAGCCACTCTTGGCCATGAACCTACAATTGGCTCTGCCAATTGCTTAACGGTATATGTCCAATTGAAGTTATTTGAACGGATTCTCGTCCAAATCGAAATCTTACGATTTCAGGTCTCATCTTCAATGAGCCACTATTGGTCATGAACCTACAAGTGATAACATCACTTGCTTAACGGTATAAGTTTAACTTATCACCTTGTATAAGTTTTACTTGGACTTCTCCTTTTAACCGTCTTTGCTTAGTCTAGTCTTTTTTAACCCATAACCTGCCTCAAATCAATCGGGATGGCAGAAAAAGGAGAACGAGATGAGACCACTGGGAAATCAGCATATTGAGCAAGGATTGACTTGGAACTGCGCTGAACGGAAGCAAAGGAGCGATTCGCCCTCACTTGAGAAGGATGCAATGACGCTGGGAGAGTACCTACACTTGTGGGCAGAATGTACCAGGATTCCATTTGCCTACTTTGGAACCCAAGAAATTTTTGATTCCAGTTTGCAGAGTATGAATCATCAGGTAGAGGAGTTAGGTAGAGTATGTACGAGGGATATGATGGTTTATTCAACTTATGATCCCACCATTACATGCTCCAAACCCTTGCGCCTGGAATCTTTCAATGGGGTGTTTCTGGAATTCACGCTTGGTTCCTTTCTTAGTTATGTTTGTGGACAATGGGGATTTCATCTCCTATGCTTTCTAAGGGAGCAAGAATTGTCGGAGATCATCTATCTTCCGGATTTACTTCAAGATCCAGAAATAGGCCTTTCACGGCTTAAACAGGAAGGGTTGGATCTGAGATATCGTATGGAATCAGATCGTTTGATTGTGAGTGGAAACTTGTGAAGCAAATAGTTCTTACCTTTTTGGCCAGATTAGGAATTCTTTTAGCTGCTTATGAAGTTTCTTTATGGATTCGACAAAGTTTCTTATCCAGTTATTTAAGCGGTGAATCTCTTTTTGACTTCTACTCCCAGTTTTTCTTGATTGCCAGTTTGATTATAGGTTTTTTCGCCTATCTCGATGGTTGGTTTTCCCCGGCCTGGCTTCGCCAGTCCAGGTCTTCAAGAGTTTTACGAAATATGAGAATTTTTTTCTATTCACTGGTTGGGTTGTCAATTGCTGCATTTTTTCTACAATTCCATCTCTTTTCCCGAACCTTCCTTTTACTCTTTATTTTCATAGCCCTTTTTGGAGAGATTCTCTTTGACCTTTGGATTGGGGAGTTCCAGGGTAGAGTTCGTACGGTTCTTTGTTTCGGTGACAAAGTTCTCAGTAAGGCGCTTTCCAGGTGGACCCGGGAAAATGGTGCCGGTTTGGTTTTCCTGGAATCTGGCGAGGGAGAGACTGAATTCCAGCAAGCAAAACAAGCCCTCCTGAAGTTTGAGCCCGATGAAATTTTTTTCCTGGGTTCAGTCAATTCACCGGAACTGCTGCTTAAGGAAGTTCAGGATTGTATCGCTGAGCATGGTCTTCGCACTCAGCTCAGAGATTTATCGGTACTGAGTAAAGTTTTTCCTGAGGCTCGTGGATTTGCCCGCTATGACCGTTACTTGCGAGAACTGCTCGCAGAACCCAGTCCTTTAGACTGGGGGATACGCTGGAAACGGTGTTTTGACCTATTGATGGTGTTGAGTTTGTCTCCCTTACTTCTCCTGTTCTTTAGCATCATTTTCATCACCTTAAAGATTTTTAATGGGGAGGCACTCTTTTCCCAGGACCGAATTGGTCAGCTTGGCAAGGTCTTCAGGATCTATAAATTCCGCACTCTTGAGTGTGGGCAGGAGACAGGAAAACCCTCCGCTTCCAGAGATACACGCCTGGCTCCACTGGGCTGGTTCCTAAGGAGAACCAGCCTGGATGAACTGCCCCAATTCCTGAATGTTATCAGGGGAGAAATGAGCCTGGTAGGGCCCAGGCCGGAGCTTGTCCCCATTGTGCAGCAAGAATATGGCTCCTTTCATTGGAAAAGGGTCTTACTGAAACCCGGACTCACGGGACTCTGGCAGATTCACGGGAGAAGACAACCTATTCATGATCATCTCAAGTATGACTTTTTCTATCTTCATCACCAGAGTTTCTGGTTGGATCTAATCATTCTGGCTCGTACCTTTCCAGCGGTAGTTTTCGGTAGGGGAGCCCGTTAGTCTTCTTCATTGCTGTTCTTTGAGAGATTCTAGAATCTCCCATCGTTTGTAGGATTCTTCCAACTCCATTCTGGTGGCATTGAGTTTGTCCCACAGTGGTTTGTATTCTTCAGCATCAAGCGGCTGACCCAGGCGTTCTTCTAAATCGTTAACCATCTTTTCCAGGTGGGAAATTTTGGGTTCAATCTCTTCTAATTCCCTTGTTTCCTTGTTTCCAAAGAGCTTCCGGTCTCGTTTAGGTCGTTCTCTTTTCTCAACTTCAATGTCTTTATTTGTGGTCGACAGGAGCTTTCTTCTTGACTTGATGTTCTGAAAAAAACTGTAGTTTCCCGATGAATAGAGTGGTGGATCTTCTTCCCCTATTTCAAGGATTGCATTGCAGGTTCGATCCAGAAAATAGCGATCATGTGAGACGATAAAAGCGCATCCCTGGTAGGCGCAGATAGCTTCTTCTAAAATTCTTAGTGTGTCCAGATCCAGATCATTAGTTGGTTCATCTAGAACCAGGAAATTCCCTCTGGAACCTACCAGTTTGGCTAATAGGAGTCTGGCCTTTTCTCCACCACTAAGAAGTTTTACCTTCTTCTTAAAGGTTTCTCTTGGAAACTGAAACTTTTCCAGATAGGCGCTGATATGGATGCGCTGATTCTCAAGATGAACCGTGTCACCAAACTCTTGCAGGGATTCAAGAACTGTATGTGCCTCGTCCAGTGCCAAACGTTCCTGGTCAAAGTAGCAAAACTCTGTATGAATCCCTTTTTTTATCCAGCCTTCATCAGGTTTGGTTTCTCCCAGGAACAGTCGAATAAAGGTGGATTTTCCAGCTCCATTGCGTCCGATAATGCCGATTCTTTCATTTTCCAAGACCTTGTGGGAAGAGTTTCTAAACAGCCAATCCGTATATTTTTTTCCGAGCTGCCCCCACTCCAGTATTGTATTGCCTAGTTTCCGATGCAGACCAAATTGAAATTCTTCCAAAGGCTTCAATGTCATAGCCTTTGTCTGAATAACATCTTCCTCTGCCTGGTCAAATCGTCTCAGTCTAGAGGCGGATTTAGTTCCCCTTGCGCGGGGCATTTTCTCCACCCATTGCAGCTCTCGGCGAATGAAGGAAAGAGAATTTTTTTGAGTCCGAAACTGAACATTAGCCTCATGGCTGACACTGTGCAGATATCGCTGGTAATCACCCGGGTAAAATTTTATGGATCCCTGTCGAAGATCCGCTATCCCGTCCGTAACACGGGTTAAAAAATAGCGATCATGGGTTACGAGTAGAAGACTCCCCTCAAAATCACAAAGCATATCTTCGAGCCATTCAATAGTCTTCGTATCGAGATGGTTAGTAGGTTCATCTAAGAGCAGGAAATCAGCCTTATTGATAAAGAGCCTGGCCAGGGCGATTTTCTTTCTCTCACCACCGCTGAGTGTCGAGATTTTGCGACTAAGATTCGTAATACCCACCTGGTTTAAGTATTGTTTTACCCTGTTTTCAAGATCCCAGCATTGTAGAGATTCCAGATTTTCCTGTAGGCGTTCCAGGCGCTCTAACTGCTTTCTTTCATCAGTAAGATTCGCGCTAAGTTCATGATATTCTTCCAGTAGGGCAAGCTCTTCACTACACTCTTCAAGGACCTCCTGAAATACGGTATTATCTTCCTTGAGATGAGGTTCCTGGTTCAGGTAGGCATATACAATGGAATTGTTGCGATGGACGGTACCTGAATCCGGCTTTTCCAGATCCATAATGATCCTCAATAACGTGGATTTACCGGAGCCATTGGCCCCGACAAGTCCTATTTTCTGACCCTGGGACATCCCAAAACTCAGATCGTTTAGGATGGTTTTAATCCCGTACTGCTTATTGAGTCGATCGATAGATAGACAGTTCACCAGAATTCTTCGCTCCAAATTTCAATCTTGCTCGCGAATAGTCTAAGGCCTTGGGAATTAAAAAAGGGGATCTAAATCAGATCCCCTTTTCTTTTTCCAATCTTAGTATAGTCTTTTGAAGACCTTGGAGCGCTTTTCGTTTTGCTCCTTTGCTTTCAGATTCAGAGGAATAGCCCTGTCCACGATAGGAACCACATTCGTTCCTGTGACGGTCATCGAGAGTTCGGTGAATGTGCTACTCGAAAAGTCGATTTCAAATTGACCCAGAGTGTTTGTCTGGGTTCGTCTCCAGGTCTGCATCGAATTGTCATAAACGGTGACTGTAAGTCCACTCAGGTTTCCACCCTCAGGTGTGCTTACTGTACCGGTAACATTCTTCGAGCTGTACTTGATCTGGCTAATTTCCAGTTTTCTGGGGACATCGTATCTTACTTTCAGTGAGCCATCTCCAAAGTTGTTTGTCTGCTCAACAAACATTTTAAAGCTCTTGTGCTCAGGGCCGTACTTTTCAGCGATTCGGGACATTCCACCAAGGGAGAGTCCCCCAAAAGTTTGATCATTCCCGTTAGGAAGCAGAACAAGGTTCGTCTCAGCCTGCCAATACAGGGGTGGAACCCATTGCATATTCGTAGAAGCTGCGGCAATTGCAATAGCGCCCCGGACACCTTCGTTGTTGCCTGCCATCATCCAGGTCTCAGCGAAGCTTTCTCGGGAGCCTGCGAAGGCTCCGTTGACACAGGCAACACTCCAAATATAAGGGAGCATATTCCCGTTTGAGAGCGATTTAATGTGGCTTGTCCTGAAGCGAGAGGTTACCCATGATGTGGAAGAGCCGTGGCCAATATAGTTAATCACGGATCGACCTTCATTCACCGCGTCAGTCACTGCCGTGGCGCTTGCACCGGGATCATAAATCTGATCGATGGAATCGTAACTCAGGGACATTAAACCATCCCTGATTGTATCGGTGTATTTCCAATCCTTCGGATTACCCTCATTGGAGGCGATTCCCATACCCTTTCGGTACCATGAATCAGTTAGAGATTCCGTGTCAGGCTGCGATTCATACTGAATTGTTTTAGAAACCTGGTAAGTCACGTCTGCTGCGGATTTCACCGAGAACCTTGATACAATGATATCCAGGTACCAGTCGTCTCCCGCTAAGAGTCCATAAGATTGATCTGAATGTGCTCTTTCAACCGTACCTCGCAGGGTTGGGACATGCTCCACATCCCCAATCAAGTGTACAAAACTTAGATTTCCAGCATTGAATTCATTTTGAACAAATAGTTTGATATCTAAGGCTGAATCACCGATCTCGGACATCTTCACATGCTTTACAGGAATACCGGACTTGCGCTTCCAGGCTGCAAAAGGCTTGGAGGATTCAAAAAACTCATCAGCGCTGATGATTACCATTCGTCCGCTCTCATTAGTTTCCATTAAACCCAGGGGAGACATCATCTTTTTATAATTCACAAAGCTTCGTGAAAGTACTCGTTTAAGAAAGGAGGGTACGGCCTTCTTTTTGTCTGACTTCTTTTTAGGAAGAAGGTTCTGAAAATTAATTCCAAGGCTCTTATGAATCCTCAAGGTTTGCTTGACGGGATTGTATTGGAAGAGGTTGAAATGGGCGTTGATGCCTCTCACATTATGGATAGTAAAAGGCTTGGAGAATTCAGCTGTTTTCATCTCGGGATAAAAAGCATCCTTTTGATAAACCTCCGAAAAAGTATAGGGAATTGAACCAAAGGGGATATCCCTGGTGAAGTGTCCCTTAGAGGAAATCAGGGGATAAGGGAGCTGAACATCTACATAATCATCCTTTAGAGTTTCCATCGTGGGAACCTGATCCTCGGAGATGAGAAAGTTAGCTCCAATTCGTGGAAGATCGGGATGACCCTTCCTTGTAAGACCTGGATAGCCAGGCGCTTTAATGACGGAATAGTTTTTTCCATTCACACTTTTGGTTTCCAGAGTGTATCCAGGAGTGTTGATCGTAACCAGCTGGTTATTTTGATTCCCGGATTCGATGGAATAAGAAATATTTTTTTCGCCGCGGGAAAGAGCAACCCACTGGCTGAAAGCAGGGGAGATTGCTAAGAGAAAAGCAAAGTAAGAAAAGAGTTTTGTCATGGTGTGTCCTTTATATTAGTTTTGAACTTGAGATCAAAACGATCCCAAAACTCTAATGGATTTTTAAATTCTGTCAAGAGACGAAATTAGAGATTAAGTTTGTCGTGATGTCAGGATACTGTTCCTGCGGTATATGACCACAGTCCGCTATGATTTGAAGCTCAGAGTGGGGAATCTCCTTGTTTAAACGTTTTCCAATCTTTAATGGAATCAATAGGTCCCGATTTCCCCATAATAGGAGAACGGGGATAGAGATTTTAGAGTACCACAAAACAATCTCCTCAAGATTAG
The DNA here is from genome assembly GCA_964539825.1 of uncultured bacterium. Classification (GTDB taxonomy): domain Bacteria; phylum Muiribacteriota; class UBA6191; order UBA6191; family UBA6191; genus CAZIKF01. Next base: position 14,675 of record CAZIKF010000030.1, on the reverse strand, counting down.
GTGGAGAGATATGCTTTGCAGAGTTAATCAACGCCCGATGGGCTCCCTTTTTTTTCATACATTCAGCATATTCGGTAACCGTAGCGGAGGATCTTTTAAGCTCTGGGAGGTCATAGGTGATGGCCCTGAATACCACTGTTCTTGAAGGAATGATTTTGAGTAACAGGCGAGGGAGAAGGGGTATGGAGAGGAGTTTTATAAAATCGGGTGTGGGCATTGGAAAACAAGGAGAGGAGACCAGAATCAGATTCTGGATCTGAAATGGAGTTTTACCCGCATCATGTCTGTGGAGAAGAACGAGACTCACGCCACCGCCGTAGGAGTGTCCGGCAAGAGAAAGGGAAGAAATCTCTAAACTTTGAAGAAAATGAGTGATGAGACTGGCATGCCGGTCAATGGTATATTTCTCATGTACCGGCTTATCGGATTCACCGAATCCCATAAGGTCAAGGCAAATGCACCTCTTTCCCCATTGTTCAGCGATTGATCTGGCAACAGGGCGCCAGGAATAGGACGAAGCTCCAAAACCATGAAGAAATAAGATCACCTCGCCAGTCCCATACTCCTCAAAGGCAAGCCGAACCCCATCCACTACAAGTGACTTCTTCTCAACACGCATACAAGGTCCAATCTAGCATCATCAAGAAAAGAAGAAAATCCCCCACCAAAAGGGGAATATCGTGATGAGGAGGTAGTTGTTCTACCTTCGAAGAGGGATCTTT
>CAZIKF010000030.1:0-13853 GCA_964539825.1 uncultured bacterium | reverse complement strand
GGAATATCGTGATGAGGAGGTAGTTGTTCTACCTTCGAAGAGGGATCTTTCCCTAAGGCTGTGATCAAGGATTTAGATTCGGTGCGTGAGGTTTGTCATTGAGGCAAGCTTTGCGCGATCGCAAGAGGCGATAGCAGAAGCTTACGGTTTGATTGGGTATTCAGGGACGTGATAAAGGGGAATATCGTGATGAGGAGGTAGTTGTTCTACCTTCGAAGAGGGATCTTTCCCTAGATTGCGTTCATGGATAGACAAGCAGCCGTAAGCTTCTGCTATCGACTCTTGCGATCGTCGATGACTTTTTGAGCCTTTTCCTGGAGGTCCTTCAGAGTTTTTTCCCGCTCTTCGTATTCTTTCTGCATCCAGGCAATCGTTTCTTTGCGGGATTGTTCCACGATGTTTTTTAGATCCTTAACTTCAAACTCCTGGAGTCCATCACTGTTTCGAAAGCGAATCATTGCGGACTCAAACGCGACATGAAAGAGGAAATGTAAATCCCCGGGGGAGCGAAATTCGACTCCTGGATTTCCACCCAGTTCCTTGTTCGCGATTGGGGCTTTGAGTGGGATTGCGTTATACCGACCTTCCTGATGGTTCCTGGGAATGGTCTCGTAGTCCAGTGTGTAGGAGGTTCCTTCCATATCCGTGACGACAAGTTGAGCCATCTTTAGATCTTCCCCCGTGTTATTGAGGATGTCCGCGGTGAGATCCAGTCGTGTCGAAGTTTGAAACCTCTCGTCGAGGAGAGAATAGCCAACCAGGTAGGCCAATCGCGGGTTCTCTTCGGCCGGATCTGAACAGCCTGTAAGCAGCGTGCCCAGAGCACAGCAGATGGTCAGGGTAGCAAGCAATGCCTTCATCAATGAATTTCCTTCAGAAGTTGTATCGGTAATAGACTGAGTCTGCTTGACAGAAACGCGCCGAACCACCTCTAAAACTGGGGTTTCATTATACCAGATTGATCCACCAGGCTTATTTACCCGGGAATCCAGCCAAAACACTTCATTTTGAGTATATACTTCTTTATATGGATAGTAGATCTGAAGTTTTGGCTGCCATCAGCTCAAACCTCCCCCCTCCAGCTCTTGTGGCGGTGAGCAAGACTTTTCCCGCGGAACGGATTCGAGAAGCTTATGGGCTTGGAATACACGATTTTGGAGAGAATCGAATTCAGGAATTCTTACAAAAGAGAGAACAGTTGAAGGACTTAGCCATTCGCTGGCATTTCGTCGGTAGACTACAATCAAATAAAATTCGGCTCCTGGTCGGTAAGGTTCATCTTTTCCACGCGCTCGACTCTCTAAAACTTTTTCTCAAAATTTCAGAAGAGGGCGAGAGAGTGGATGTTAAGACTCCTTCACTTATACAGGTGAATGTCTCACAAGAATCCCAGAAGGGTGGGATTTTACAAAGGGATCTAGAAGATTTTTGTTCTCAACTGCAAGAGCACGGGAGTGAATACTGTCCCATTAGAGGACTTATGTGTATTGGTTCCTCAGTGGAGCAGGTAGGCGAAGGTCAGGTTCGCCAAGAATTTGACACGATGCAGTCAATATTTCATAAACTTGTTCTTATGGAGAAACCGTATTTTAAAATGGAAATTCTCTCCATGGGAATGTCTTCCGACTTCCGACTTGCAATGAAATATGGTAGTAATATGATTAGAGTAGGCAGGGCAATTTTTGGTCCCCGCTCAGGATAAACACATGGCTATGGAACTCAATGCGGTAATACACCTTTTATTTCAGGTTCTTTACTACCTGTTACTGGCCCGTGTAATCCTTTCCTGGGTGCCTTCAGAGCCAGGAGACTCTTTATTTGATATCCATGTATGGCTCTATAATCTAACAGAACCGCTCTGTTATCCCTTTCGACAACTTATTCCTCCCATGGGTGGATTTGATTTTTCCATCATTTTTGTCTTCATAGGTTTACAGATTTTCGAATCCCAATTGTTTAGTTTTCTTGGGGGCTAATTCTGATGCGACTTACCCCGCTTGAAATAGAGAATATGGTCTTCCCGAAAAGGAAGTTCGGCGGCGTGGATGAGGTTGCTGTCCGAGAATTTTTAACCCGGGTTGCCCGGGAGCAAGAGGAATTTTCCAGGGACTATAAAAGGGCTCGTGAAGAACTGCGTGAAATCAGGGAAAGGTTTGGAGAGCAGGCTAGTTTGGAAACAGCGCTCAAAGATGCCCTCACTACCGCCAATCAAGCCTCTGGTCAGATTCGCAAGAGTGCCGAGAAAGAAAGTATCCTTTTACTTAAGGAGTCTGAACTCAAAGCTGAAAACATGCTCGACGATGCTCGCCTGGAGCTAAAGGGTCTCACAGATGAGATTCGTAACTTCAAGACTGTAAAGCGCAGGCTGAAGAGTGAACTGAGGGTGATTCTTCAATCCTATATGGAATTGCTGGAAGAAGATAAGTAGTCGTCAGAGAGTTTCTGAAACATCTCTTGGAATCGCGTATATTTTGAGAGGGAATCCATCGGAGAAAGATCTTTGGACTCGAGGTGCTCCAGGAATGTCTCCTCTGCCTTTTTGAAATCCCTGGCCCTGGCAAATTTTTTCAGCGACTCAAAAAGATGTAGGCGTTCAGAAGCTACCGGTTTTTGCCCCTTAGGAACTGACTGATTTGCCAGTATCGGAGTTTGAAGCTCAACCATGCCTTCTATTTCATCAGACACTGGAGGAATTTCTACACTTTCCTCGGCAGCTTTTTGAACTGACTTTTGCGTGGCCTTTTTTGCAGACTCCTTCTCGCGAAGTCTTGCTTCGGCCATCAGTCGTTCTAACTTCACCACCTGCTCTTTTTTCTGCATGTATACCTTTGCAACTCCCCCAAGATAGGGAGCGAGCAGCATGAGAACCATGAGTAAGATATTTAATGGCGAGAGTGCAATGGGCATCCTCATATCGAAAGTATCGGACAAAAACGGCTATTTTATTAACATCTTTGTACTATCTCAGCTTACCAAATCGCGTTCCTTTGAGGTAAACTGCGCGAACCAAGGGGCCTGAGCGCTGGAAAGATGGAGGTCTACGCCTGGGCAGAGGAGTTGAAAGGTGAGTCATGTCTAAGTTTGAGATGAAAGAATTGGTTTCCATGTGTAAGCATCGCGGATTCATTTTTCAGTCCAGTGAGATTTATGGCGGCATAAATGGATTTTGGGATTATGGACCCTACGGAGTAGAACTCAAGAACGCGGTAAAACGTTTTTGGTGGGACGAGATGGTGACTCGTAGAGAAGATGTGGTGGGTCAAGATGCCGCCATCATCATGCACCCGAGAGTATGGGAAGCATCCGGTCATGTGGAGAACTTTAATGATCCCATGATTGACTGCAAGGCCTGCAAATCCAGGTTTCGAGAGGATCATCTCGGTGGAGTTCAGAAGTGTCCTGACTGCGGGGGTGAATTGACCGAAGCTCGCATGTTCAATCTCATGCTGAAGACATCAATCGGTGCTAGCACTGACAGTTCCTCAGTTGCCTACCTACGCCCCGAAACCGCGCAGGCGATTTTTACGAATTTCAAAACAATTCAGCGTAGTTCCCGCAAAAAACTACCCATGGGAATCGCCCAGATAGGCAAAGCTTTCCGCAACGAAATCACTCCGCGTAATTTCACCTTCCGTTCGCGGGAATTTGAGCAAATGGAAATGCAGTATTTCGTAGATCCAGAAGATGGAATGAAGTACTTTGATGAATGGCTGGAAGTGAGAAAAAAATTCTTTCAGAGCATCGGAATTCCTGCTCAGAAGATTCGATTGAAAGAGCATGGTCCTGGTGAACTTGCTCACTATGCCCGCAAAGCGTTTGATATTGAAGTTGAGTTCCCTTTCGGGTGGCAGGAAGTCGAAGGAATTCATCACCGTGGGGATTTTGATTTATCTCAGCACGAGCAATTCTCCGGTGAAGACATGAAATACTTTGATGAGCAGACCCGGAAAAAGTATGTACCGCATGTAGTTGAAACCTCTATTGGAGCTGATCGGCTCGTCCTTGCTCTACTTTGTTGCGCCTACCGGGTAGAGACGATTCTTGATAAAGATGGAAAGGAAGACAATCGAACGGTATTGGGATTTTCTCCGAAGATCGCTCCCGTGCAAGTTGCAGTTTTTCCCCTCGTGAAGAAGCTACGAACCGAAGCTAAGGAATTGGAGGAAAGGCTTCGAGGAGCTGGTTTTCGCACGGAATTTGATGTTGCTGGTCAGATTGGGAAACGCTATCGTCGTCAAGATGAAATCGGAACCCCTTTTTGTGTCACTTTTGATTATGAGTCCCTCGAAGATGGTCAGGTCACAATTCGGGAAAGAGACACCATGGAGCAGCATCGAGTTCCAATGGATGGATTAGATCAAAGGCTCAGGACTTTACTCTTTGAGTGAGGATAGGGAGGCGACTTGCTGTTCCTCGGCATCCAACTGATCAAAAAGATCTCGAGGCGGGAGCTTTTGTCTTCGGTCTGCTATCGGTCTATCCATGGATTCGTTTCGAAAGAACTGTATTGATGGGTATTTAACCCTTGGAGTCTTAGAGAACAAAGCCAGGACTTCCTCTTCGTCGGACTTATTCAAAGCGGTGATGAAGATATGCGAGAATTTCTGGTGGTACTTTAATCGCGAATTCTGTCTGAGGCTATTTTTCAAAGCCACCTGCATGATCTTTACCAGGGCTTTATTTAGCGTTAGATCAGCAGGTAAAACCTCAAGCTGAGCAATCTGTAAAATCACCGAAAGCTGAGCTCTATCCTGGTTTTCCCGAACATGAACCCGGGCCTTTGAAACATGCACGGCAAAGGCCATCTGTAGGAAACCAAACAAAAGAATCGTTCTTAACAAGAAAACCTTCATGTGTTTCCTATCGACCTTGAGGGGATCGGAACTTTATGCCCAGGCGCATTTGGTTTGTCTGGATTCCAAGCAAAACCAGGAATTAAGTAACCAATCAGTTATTAAGCCCTTGACACTTGGTAACCACACGGTTACTAATAAATGTTCAATTTTTTCTGATTCGATCTTCGCAAGGTTTAATTCACAACTTGTGAAGGGAATCGATCGGGTATGCCAAATTTGAAAAGCTGGGTGTAAAAGTAGCCCAGAAAGGGCAAATAAACGGAGGTCTTTTCATGAAAGTGACGGGAATCATAAATCATAGCCTGGGGGAAACTTGTGTCAGGCCTGGCATCTTGACTTCTATTTTGATGCTACTTGTTCTTAGTTCCAGGACTTTTACGGTAGAGGATCAATCCGACTTATTGGACCGCGGCTTTTTCGAGCGGATGGTAGCGATGCAGACCATGAATTCCTATACCAACTCCAGTGTTGAAGAAATCGAGGAGAAATATCCAGGAGCCTGGGTAGATCAAACACCTAAGTATAAAGTTCGTTATATTTATGTCCCCGATCCAGCAAACCAACGTCAGTATTTGTCCTTTCGATGGACAGCTAATCTCATGAACGCATGGATAGATATCAACATTAGACGGGTATATGACCCAGCGCTCGACATCTATGTCCATAAAGGGGTCAATCTGGCAGCCAGGGAAGTTATGGGAAGAGTGATTCCAAAGTTAAATCCTGAACATGATTTAATCATCACCGGACATTCCATGGGAGGGTCTATCGCTGTAGTTTTGGCTATGCATCTTTTTAAGGCGGGTTATCCGCTTGAAGAAGTTGTTTCCTTTGGTCAATTTCGTATCACGAATAGGTCAGGGGCCAGAAAGTGGAAAAATCTTCCTTATATTCGAGTCGCAGCAAAGTGGGATTTTGTCACCTGGCTGCCGCCTTCATTCCTTACCGGCTATCACCACTTTGGTAAGAATCTTAAGCTAGTTGGTAGTTCTGGATATCGCTTTCTAATCCCCGGGACGAACAATATGCTAGATAATACTGCCGAGGCCCATCCGGTTGAGGCACTTGAGTCCTGGGAAAAAATCAAGGAAGTGGTGGACCAGTGGGAAGAAGGTGAAGAGTTGCCCGACCCGGAAAGTGTTTGGGGACCTGGCCATGACTTGGATAACTATATAAGGAAGCTGTCTAGGATCGCAGCAAGCCTTCCAGAATCCATTTCTTCTAGCCCCGGGCTTGATCCAGATCTTAGATTTCTATACACTCAAGTAACCAAATAGTTACGGAAGAGGGATCTATGGTCGGAAAATCGACTCGCAGCGCTGAGTTGACCCGGAATAAAATTCTTGAAACTGCGCGAGGCCTTTTTGCCAAAAATGGTTATCACGGCACTTCCACCGCTGAAATTGTTCACAATGCCAATTGCAACAAGCGAATGCTTTACCACTATTTTGGCGACAAGGAAGGGCTTTATCGAGAAGTCCATGAAAGTGGGTGGAAGGAATTTCGTGACTACATGCTTGCGGAGATTCACTCCTATGATCCCGAAACACCCGTCCAGGAGCGATTATTAGCGGCCATGGGATCTTATTTTGATTACTATAAAGTCAGGCTGGATTCCGTGCGGCTGTCTATGTGGGAGAGTCTTGAAGGCGGGAAGATCCTCAATGATCTCTGGGATGATTATCGCGGTCCCCTGACTCAAGTATTCGCCGCCCTGGTAAACGAGGCTCAAAGAAAGGGTGTCCTGGCACAAGGCCTGGACCCGGCCCATCTGCTTTTAAGTATCTTGGGAGCGAACAACTACTATATCGCTTTTCACGGTACCCTGGAAGATATTCTGGGGGCACCAGCCATGAGCGAAGAGGTACTGGAAATACGAAAAGAGCAATTCCTATTGCTCATGAAAAATCTTTTTGCAAATGAAGTCTGAGCTAACGAAAAGAACTTTTGGATAATTTCTTCCAGATTACTTGTAAGTATGTAAATTCAATATTAGAATTAGAATATGCATACTTATATTCAAAGGAACTTGGAGAAAGACGTCCATGAGTATCTCCGATTCTTCCCAGTTGTAGGTATTCTTGGGGCGCGTCAGGTGGGAAAGTCCACCCTTGCTAAAAAGATTTTGTCAGAGTTGCCCCAGAGTGTTTTTCTCGATCTGGAAGATGATCGAGATCTAAATAAGATAAGAGATCCCTGGGCTTTTTTTGAGCATTATCAAAATCGGCTCATCTGTCTCGATGAAATCCAGCGCCTGCCTGAGATTTTTACTCAAATACGAAGTTTTGTAGACCAGACAGGCAAAGTTGGACAGTTCTTGATTCTTGGATCAGCGTCTCCTGATTTGCTAAAACAAAGCTCTGAAACGCTAGCAGGGCGTATTGGTTATCTGAGTTTACCACCGTTTCTAAGAGAGGAAGTATCACCGCTGTCTGATTTCCGATCCCATTGGTTGAGGGGAGGATTTCCCCGCAGTTTCCTTGCTGAAGATGACAGACTGAGCCTTCGATGGAGAGAGAACTTTGTGAGCACATTTCTAGAAAGGGATCTTTCTGTACTTGGCCTGGCATCACTCTCTGGGAATTTAGGAAGGCTCTGGAAGATGTGTGCTCATCTTCAGGGACAGGTTTTGAACATGAGTAAACTGGCAGAACCACTAGGTGTATCCCAGCCCACGGTCCGAAGATATCTTGAAGTTCTTGAGAAAACCTACCTGCTCAGAATTCTCCCTCCCTATCGATCCAATTCATTTAAGAGATTGGTGAAAACTCCCAAAATCTATATCCGGGATTCAGGATTACTACATAGTCTTTTAAGGATCGAATCTTTCTCCGATCTGTTGGGGCACTCGGATTACGGATGGTCTTTCGAAGGATATGTGATTGAGAATATCTTGAATCGATTTCCAGATTTTGAAGCGTCATTCTTTCAAACTTCGAATGGGACTGAGATGGATCTGATTCTTACCAGAGGTTCCCGTAGATACGCTATCGAAGTTAAGAGCAGTTCAGCTCCAAATCCAGGAAGAGGGTTTCAGAACGTAGTGGATTTGATCCAACCCGAAAAAGCCTGGATCATTGCCCAGGTTGATCAGGAATATCCCCTCAAAGGAGCCCTGGTCACCAACCTAGATAATTTCCTGAAAAATTTTCCAGACAAAAACTCCTGAATCAGCATCAAAAATGAGAGAACCGTGACCTGTCCACATTTTTTACAACTACTATATTGCCTTCCACAGTACCCGGGAATACATTCTTGGAGTTCCTGCCATGAGCAAAGCGGTACTGGAAATACGAAAAGAGCAATTCCTATTGCTCATGAAAAATCTCTTCGCGACAAAATAACTCCTGTCTCCTTTGCAAAACGACCTGGAACTGTGGCGACACCGGCACCAGATTTATGCTGTTTAGAGGGAAATTAAAATGAGTTTGGAAACCTGTCACGTGACAGGTAGCTATGCTAAATCTCGAAGTTGAGAAAACGTAGTTTGATCCCCAGGGACTTTCCCCAGAATCTTTCCCTTTCCAATCATTTTTCTTGACAGGTTTTTGAAGCAAGTATTTTCCCATAACTCAGCTCCCTTACAGACCCTGATCCTGAGAGCCGGATTCTTAGATAGGAAGGCTGGTGAGTGCTCTCTTGAATTTATCCTTTCCAATTATCTGATTCTCCCCTGGAAATCGCCCTGAAACCCTCATAAAAAGCGGGTGTAGAATCAATGAAGAATGGGAAAAGGAGCAGCAATGGCTTTAAGGGTTTCTGAGCATGTATTTCATGAACTTCATGAAGAAATTGTGAGCATTGAAATTAGATGTGTACGCTATGGAATCTTCTCCTCGCCCACTAGTAAAGAATTTTTAACTAGCGTAAACTGTTAAGCAAGAGTTCTTTACTAGTGTCCGATCTTGAGAAAGGAGGCTTTACTAGTCATGGCACGAACCACAGGCTCCTATAAGACATGCGTGGTAGGGGGAGAAACAATCCAGGCATTCATTCCCCACCCTCTTCCGCCCGTGAGACCTGCTCTTCGAATTGAGGGCCAATTAGCTGAACTCCATACCGAAGCTGTTACTGCCATTAACAAATTGCAAGTGGCAGCCGCCATGATTCCCAGTCCGGGCTGGTTCTTGTACGGCTTTGTCCGTAAGGAAGCCGTGGTCTCTTCTCAAATAGAAGGTACTCAGGCCACCTTGGAGGACCTTGTTTCCTATGAAGCGACGCGTCAATCTGAGCGACCTGCCGATGTGGAAGAGGTTTGCAACTACGTAGATGCTCTAGCCTATGCAAGAGCTGAGCTAACCAAGTTAAAGGGACTACCGCTTTGCATACGCCTGTTATGCGAAACTCACAGATGCCTGATGAAGGGGGGCAGAGGGAGTGAAAAACAGCTTGGAATGATCCGCAAATCACAGAACTGGATTGGTGGCACGCGTCCTGGAAACGCACATTTTGTTCCGCCTCCACCAGAAGCAGTACCGGATGCGCTTACACAGCTTGAAAAGTGGATTCACAGCAACGATACTCTTCCAGCTCTGATTAAGATTGGACTAGCTCATGCTCAGTTCGAGACGATCCATCCATTTCTGGACGGGAACGGGCGAATTGGTCGACTCCTCATCACGCTTTTGGTCGAACATTGGAAGCTCTTGTCTTCTCCAATTCTTTACTTGAGCCTTGGGTTCAAGCGACATCGACAGGAGTACTATCGCCAATTAGATGGAGTTCGAACAGCTGGTGACTGGGAGGGTTGGACCAGCTTCTTCCTCGAATGCGTACGCGAGTCAGCCGAAGACGCTATCTGCACCGCGCAGAGTCTTTTTTCCCTCGTTAGTGCTCATCGGCGTAAGTTACCGGAGCACAAGAAGGCTACTCTAACTGCGGTTCGTCTCTTGGAGCATCTTCCAGAACACCCGATGATCACACTTGCTAATGCGATGGAGCTGGTGGGCGCCACAAAGCCGACCGCTGGAAAGGCCATAGATGCTCTCATTCAGGCCGGCATTCTAAAGGAGATTACCGGAAAAAAGCGAGATCGCATGTACTCATACCAAGCCTACGTAGATCTGCTAGCAAAGGATACAGGCACGACCTTGGGGTAGGCTTTGTATCTTGGAACCAAGCATTATGTGCTCTATTCGCATCTATTTTTAGACAACGGGAGGTCATCCAGTGGGCCTGTCGGCTAAATACAACTTTCCTGAAAATTTATAGAGCATCTGGTAGGTTTGTAGTAGCGGAGTGTGAAATACGAAAAAATCTACCTCTCTGAATACAGTTCAGTCTCTGCTCTGAAAGCAAGATTGGAGGAATATTTCCGATTTTGTAATCAAGAGATTCCTGAAACCCAGGCTCATCTTCCAATGATTATCCCACTTGTAAGAATCTTCAACTTACTCTTCTGAGTATAGTAAGGATTCTAGATTTGATCTAATGGGTGTGAGTAATTCTGTGGCGACTTCCAGGACTATATCAAGGTTAACTCCCAGGTAGTCGTGGACCAACTTGTCACGCATTCCACACATATACTTCCACGGAATTTCGGGATGCAAATTTCGTATTTCTTCAGGAATCTGTTTGGCGGATTCCCAAAGGAGTTGGATTCTGCGGATCACAGAATCCTGAAGAATGATGTTTCCCCGAAAGTCTTCTTCTGACACATTTGATAAGGAGCTCTGGATGATATCAATACACTCAATCATGTGCTCAATGTAGATTCGTGGTGTTTTTTTCATAAAAGAGGGATCAGATCCTGATCAATGGATGCCTTAAGTCGAGGATTTAAGCCCTGAAAAGTAGTGATATCGGCTCTGATTGCCGTCAACTCCCGGATTTCTTCTTCAATGTCGAGCAGGCGGAACATTTTCTCACGAGTGTTTTTCGAGAAACGGATCAGGAGGTCCAGATCACTTCCATTCGAGGCTTCACCCCTGGTGCGTGAACCAAAGAGACTGGCTTTTTCTACGCCATGCTTTTTTAGAATGGGAATTAAGATTTCTTTTAACTGGGCAAAATCAGGAGGCTCATTCATAACCGTTGGTATTGATTATACTCCTATAAAACCAGTGAGAGACAGTAGAACTCTGTTGACTCTGAAAGATTTCCCACTAATGCGGGAACCCCTGATTAACTTAGAGCCCGCAGGGCGATTGCATCTAAATTTATGCGACCCCAAGTATCTTGAGCAAATAGGATTAATCCCATCGAGCCTTGAGTCTCTTGTTCTTCACTGCAACTTTTGCGGTTTTCTCTTGCTTCAGAAGGTTTAGAGTCCGGCATAAAATTCTGACGATCCAGAAGTGAGCAATGATTGAGGTGCATTAGATGAGTTGTTCCGTGCAAAAGTCAGTGGCGGGCATGGTAGAGAGTGACTAAGCATTTTCATTATTAGGATGCAGACACTCCACAATTTAGGCTGTTAAAAAGGAAATTCAAATGAGTCCACGGACCTGTCTTGTGACAGGTGGCTATGCTAAATCTAGAAGAAGAGAAACCTTAGTTTGATCCCCAGGGATTTTCCCCAGAATCTTTCCTTTTCCAATCATTTTTCTTGACAGGTTTTTCAAGTAAGCATTTTGCGATATCTCAATTCCCTTAAATGTTCTGATCCTGAGGCTCAAATTCTTAGAATCGAAGACCCTTGGGTACTTTTCTGGAGTTTTCGTTTTCCATGTCCAGATCTTTCCGTGCAATCGCCCTGAAACCCTCATAAAAAAGGGGGGTAGAATGAATGAAACGGATAAATGGAAAGAGAGGGAACGGTATGAAATTGAGGATTTCCAGGCAGGTATATTTTTGATCTTCACGAGGAAATTGTTGGCATCGTGGGTGAGCACCACAGCATAGAGGCAAGACTGATAGATCATCTGCAAAAAGCAGAGAGAATCAAACTACCCCAGCACCGGGTCCACACCTCATTGTTTCGCTACGTTGTGGATGAATTAGGCTACAGTGAATCGGTGGCCTATAATTTGATCACCGTAGCACGTAAAGCCAGGGAAATCCCTGCCATGAAAGAAGAGATCCGTAAGGGGAATCTATCTGTATCCAAACTTCGTAAGATCTGTCCGGTTATCAACAAGGAAAATCAAAGAAAGTGGATTGAAGATGCCAAAACCAATAACACCAGAGAGCTTGAGATGAAGGTGGCCTCTGAGAAAACCGATCATGTGAAAAGAGCCAGTCTGAAAGCCGTGGCCAGAGATACCCTGAGACTGAGCCTGGATATCTCATCAGAATCCAGGGATAAGTTGGAACGACTCAAAGATGTTCTTTGCTCCAAGAAAGGAAGAGACTGCCCGTTGCAGGAAGTCCTCGATTTTGCACTTGAGACCGCAATTGAGAAACACGATCCTGTGTGTAAGGCAAAGAGAGCTAACAAACGCAGGCAGAAGAAGGCTGAGTCAGTAAGGGCTCAGACAAGCTCTTCCACCTGCGATGAAAAGAGCTCTCAGCAAACAAAGCACTCTGCTCGTGGTGCCTGTCCCGTGACAGGGGAATCTAAAGAATTGGAAATGGGAAAGGCGGGAGTGGAGAAGCTGAGCCGGAGTGTAAGAAACAAAAGAAAACCGATCCCTGCTTCAGTTCTTCATGAAGTGAACCAGCGCGATAGGGGGCAATGTACTTTTAAGGATAAGCAGGGACGAAAATGTACCCAGAGAAGATGGCTCCATACACACCATGTCATTCCCGTCTCGGAGGGAGGAGATAACCAACCGTCCAACCTCAGAAATTTATGCTCAAACCATCATAGAATAATTCATGAAAGGCTGGAAAAGAATATCCATCACCCTCTCCCTTGAATCCGTTGAATAGGCATTTCCCATGGCAAATCCTCCTTTGCCATAGAGGTCGTAAAAAATACCTGCCAAATAACACTATCTGCAAAACTGCTCTAGGTTCTCTGGATCATCGCTTCCTCCCTTTGAAAGCTCTAAGACATGATGGAAGTCCAACCAACGGTGCAGTGTGTCACGGGACATGGACAGATACTCGAAACAACTTTTTCCTAAACAGCCTCTTTTCGAGAGACGGTAGGAGCTGCGACATATGGATCATGAATCGAATTTATATGCATACGCCCCGACCAGTCCTCGCAATGGGCTTGACTGATCTAATTTCCCGAGTAGTATGACTTTCCTGAAAAAGGGTGGGGTGGCTGAAGGTATGGGTGCCGTCTCAGAACTTTGAGAGATTTATGCGGCATTTTTTACTTTTCTTTATTATCTGTTTTAGTTCCTTTACTCAAGAGGTATATGAGCCCGGGTGGCACATGATTCCGAGTCCGGATCTGGATCTCATAGAGTTTCTGAACCAACACCCAAATATAGATCGGGTCTTTCTTTACGAGGACAAGGAATGGCATGTATTCAACAGGGAGGATCGACCTGGCTTAGAGTCCTTGCGCTCATTGGTAGCACTGGAATCAAAAAAGGCCTACTGGGTACACGCCTCTTCAATCTTCAATGTTCGAATCTCGGGTGAACGTAACGCAGTCACAGTTACATACGATACCGCTTCGCTCGGAAATTCCACAAATACACCAATCCGGTTGGAGTATTCCCTGGATGGAGGTAGGACCTGGAATGTCTCCAGGAATTTATCCGGGAACCTGAATGCAGTGCCTGATGCTGCAAATCTCCAACTCACCTGGAATTCCCACCTTGACTTCCAAACCAATGCCCTCAATTTGCGTGTCAGACTAGCTGCCGATCTCCCAGACGGTGAGACTCCAGATTCCTTCGCACCAGTGGTTCTACTAAAGAATGATCCAGACTCTTTTCAAATCGAAGAAGCGGTAGCTTCTGCCCAGCAGCAATCCGCTGCCGGGCTCGCTTCTTCCTATCATGTTGCCAAAACTTTGAAAGATGCAGCGTCAACGCAGGAAGAAGTTCGGCTTCAGGCTCACCTGATTTACGCCGTAACCAATCTGGTAAACCACTTTCAGGACAATACGGATCCGGCGCGAACCCTCACTAAACTTTTGGATAAGGTAAATCT
>CAZIKF010000029.1:0-64568 GCA_964539825.1 uncultured bacterium | reverse complement strand
ATGTACCGCTCAGATCCATGCTGGTTACATCGAAACTGGCAGCAGTTAAAGTACCGGTGACATTGGCTGAGGAAATGGTCAGGCCACTGGCTGTTGCGGTAAGTGAAGAGGTGACCCTCAAACTTGTAGCGGTTACGTTGGTAAACTGTGCGGTAGATTGGGAATTATCCCCAATTGCTGCTCCATCAATACTACCCGCATCAATGTCTACCGTTGAGAAATTACCTGCTGCTGGTGTTGTAGCTCCTAGTACGGTTCCGTCAATATTCCCGCCATTGAGATCAACACTGGAAGCTGTAAGATCAGTGAAAGTTGCGGTTGTAGCACTGCTTGCACCAATTACGGTTCCATCAATGCTTCCTCCATTGATATCTATTGTAGCGGCAGTAAGGGTACCGGTGATATCAGCGCTGGAGATTGTCAATCCGCTGCTGGTAGCGGTCAGACTGGAAGTCACTCTCATGCTAGAGGCTGTAACGTTGGTGAATTGGGCGGTAGACTGGGAGTTGTTTCCTATCGCAGTTCCATCAATACTTCCACCATTTAGATCGACATTAGCAGCCGTAAGAGTCCCGGAAAGACTCATGCTGGCAACCTGGAAGTTAGCAGCAGTAAGTGTACCCGTGACATCTGCTGATGAAATAGTCAGTCCACTGCTTGTTGCGGTGAGGGAAGAAGTAACTCTCAAGCTGGTGGCAGTTACATTGGTGAATTGGCCAGTTGATTGAGAATTTACACCTATTGCAGCGCCATCGATATTTCCTCCATTGAGGTCGACAGTGGCTGCTGTGAGATTACCCGTGATATTTTGGGAACTTGCAGTTATCTGGCCGGAAACCTCAAGCTTGGAAGAGGGGCTTGTGGTTCCGATTCCAACATCTTGATTTTCTGTTATGTACATGGCGGTCTGTACATTGTTTCCTGTGTTTACCTTGAAGTCTAAGGCTCCCTTTCCATTTGCGCTTTGGGAGCTAATTAAAACCGCTCTAACACTGGCCATTTCGAATGGATCTGAGTCAGTTTCATCAGAATACATTGTGATACCGGCCGCAGTATTGGCACCTTCTCCGATGTTGGTTATTCTCAGAGCAGTGAAGTCAAGGCTATTACTCTCCTTGATTTCAACTTTATCTCCCGGGTTATCAGTACCTACACCAACGCGCCCGGTTCCCTTTATGTATAGTGTTTCAGTGGACCCGGCTGAGAACTTCATCAGTTCACTTGTACCGGTAGCGTTGTGATCGTATCGAATATATCCTTGTGAACTTCCATTGGCGTGGAATTCAATATTTGAATCCTGTGTGTCAGCATTTGCGTCAATGGTAAGGGTAGCGTCCGTGGCACCATCTACAACTGCATCCGTAAAAGTAGCTGCGGCTGGAGTAGCGGCGCCGATGGTGGTTCCATCTATGGCTCCTCCATTAATATCTACAGTCCCAACCGTAAGAGTGCTGCCGCTAGCGGTCAATATTCCTGTTACCCGCAGGGAAGTACCGGTTACCGCTGTAAACTGAGCGGTGGATTGAGATGCGTCTCCTATGACTACGCCGTCTATTGCGCCATTGTTCAGATCGACGTTCGCTGCAGTGAGGGTACCGCTAAGATTAGCTGAAGAGATAGTCAGTCCGCTGCTTGTTGCCGTCAGAGATGAGGTCACCCTAAGACTTGAAGCTGTCACATTTGTAAACTGGGCAATTGAAGCGGTTGTGGTACCAATCTCTACTCCGTTAAAGCTTCCTGAAGCAATAACAGCTGATCCAACGTTCAATTCCCCCATTTCAGCAGTAAGAATTCCAGTGATATGCAGGGAAGTTGCGGTCAGTGTTCCGGAAATATCCATGGAGGCGGTCTTAATTTGGCCATTGACCTCCAATTCTGAAGTCGGGTTGGTGGTCCCGATACCGACCCTGGTAGAACCTGTATTGGAGGTATCTACAAAGAGATGGGTGGTATTTACAGTTAGATCACCGGATACAGTCAGTTGTGTGAGAGTCCCTACGGAAGTGATGTTGGGTTGAACCGCGGTTTGTAGAGTGCCCGTAATTCCTCCGTTTGCGGTTATATCCGTAAAGGTAGCAGTAGCCGGCGTTGTAGCTCCTATGGTGATGTCATCGAGGTTGCCGCTGTTAAGGTCTACGGTAGCTGCGGTAAGGGTACCTGTGATGTTGGCTGAAGAAATGGTTAATCCGCTGCTGGTTGCAGTAAGAGAGGAGCTAACTTCCAAAGATGTATTCGCTGTTAGAGCAGTAACTGTTGCCGCAGCCGGGGTGGCTGCACCAATTGTGGTTCCATCTATATTTCCTCCATTGAGGTCTACGGTTGCTGCCGTCAGAGTTCCGCTTAGATCCATACTGGTTACATCCATCGCCGCCGCGGTTAAGGTACCGGTGACATTAGCGGAGGAAATAGTTAACCCACTGCTGGTAGCTGTAAGGGATGAGCTAACTTCAAGAGATACATTCGCTGTAAGGGCGGTAACTGTCGCAGCTGCAGGTGTAGTAGTTCCTATAGCGGTTCCGTCAATGTTGCCACCATTGAGATCTACTGTTGCGGCTGTAAGAGTTCCGCTAAGATCCATGCTGGTTACAACCATGGTTTCCGCTGTCAATGTACCTGTGACATTTGCTGAGGAAATGGTCAATCCAGAGCTGGTTGCAGTAAGGCTCGAGGTGACTCTCAGACTTGAAGCCGTAACACTTGTAAACTGACCTGTTGATTGGGAATTATCTCCAATCGCTGTAGCGTCTATATTTCCACCGTTAAGATCGACTGTTGCAGCGGTGAGTGTACCGGTTAGATCCATGCTCGTAACATCGAAACTTGCTGCGGTCAGGGTACCGGTAACATTGGCTGAAGAAATGGTTAATCCGCTAGCTGTGGCTGTGAGGGAAGAACTAACTTCCAAAGAAGTATTAGCTGTTATAGTTGTAACCGTAGCTGCTGCCGGAGTCGTAGCTCCAATAACCGTATTGTCGATATTGCCACCGTTAAGATCAACGGTTGCGGCGGTGAGGTTGCCTGTGATGTTTTGGGAACTGGCTGTTACCTGTCCAGATACTTCCAATTTAGAAGCCGGGGTTGTGGTTCCTATACCTACATCCTGGTTCTCTGTGAGATACATGGAGGTTTGAAGATTGTCACCAATATTCACTTTGAATTCAAGAGCACCCTTTTCTGAGTTGTTAGTGGAACTAATCCTCGTTGCTTCCACACTGGCCATCTCGAAAACATCATCGTTGCTGTCATCAGCAAATAGACGAATTCCGGAACCTGTGCTAGCGGCATCACCTGTGTTAACAATTCGTACCGCGGCTAATCCGCCTGAAT
The DNA here is from genome assembly GCA_964539825.1 of uncultured bacterium. GTDB lineage: Bacteria > Muiribacteriota > UBA6191 > UBA6191 > UBA6191 > CAZIKF01. Next base: position 61,241 of record CAZIKF010000029.1, on the reverse strand, counting down.
TGCTTTCTTTAATTACGAGTTTATCAAGAGGGGTATCTTCACCTATACCAACTCTAGAGTTGCCTCGGACATACAGAGTGTCAGTACCCCCGACATTGACTTTCAAGATTTCATTATTGGCCGCGGCATTGTGATCGTATTGAAGGTATCCCTCATTAGAATTACCAGCTCTGAATCGTAGAATAGAATCATCTGCAGTGCTGGCCGCGCTTAAAATAGTAAGAGCATCCGAACTTGCCTCTATTGTTGCCTGTGTGAAAGTACCTGCTGCCGGTGTGGTATCCCCAATAGTTGCTCCATCAATGGTCCCTCCGTCAATATCAACAGTGGAAAAGTTACCTGCTGCTGGAGTGGTTGCCCCAATTACGGTGTTATCAATGGTTCCACCATTTAGATCTACCGTCGCAGCGGTCAAATTTCCGGAGGCATTAGCAGCTGTCAGAGTCAGTCCTGAAGCTGTAACAGTTAATGCTGAAGTAATCTCTAGTGAGGTGCCTGCCATGGTAGTGAAAGTAGCCTGCCTTGGAACGCTGTCTCCTATGATCGCATCATTGATGGAGGAACCAGCAAAATCAATAGCACCTGCTGTTAATGTTCCCGTAACCCTCATGCTGGCTGCAGTGATGGTGCCGGTAGCGGTTAAGGAGACGGTGCGAATCTGTCCAGCAACTTCAAGCTCAGTACTGGGAGAAGCGGTTCCAATACCAACTCTGGCCAGGGAGGGTGTTGAAGTATCTACAACAAGGTGAGTGGTGTTTACGGTGTGATCACCGGAAACAGAAAGAGAAGTAAGTGTGCCCAGGCTGGTTACGTTAGCTTGTGCAGCTGTTTGCAGTGTGCCAGTGATATTTGTGGCTGTGAGATCCGTAAAAGTACCGGTGGTAGAGCTGCTTGCACCGATCACAGTCCCATCAATGTTACCTCCATTAAGGTCTACATTGGCAGCTGTGAGTGTCCCGGTAAGGTTTAGACTGGTAATCTCCATAGAGTTAGCCGTGAGATTTCCAGTGACTGTAGCGGAGACCAGGGTAACTGTGTTATCAGCTGCTGTAAGAATGTTGGTGATTCTCAAACTGGTTCCCGTGACGGCAGTAAACTCAGCGGTTGATTGAGAATCAACTCCAATGGCGACTCCATCCATGTTTCCAGCATTGAGATCGACGGTTGCAGCGGTAAGTGTTCCCGAAACATCGGCAGAGGCCAGGGTTACACCAGTGCTCGTTGCAGTGAGACTTGAGGTAACTTCTAGACTGGTGGCATCTACATCGGTGAAATTAGCCGCCACTGCACTGCTGGCACCAATGACAGTACCATCAATGTTGCCGCCATTGAGATCTACTGTAGCCGCAGTGAGAGTCCCGGTGACATCAGCAGAGGAGATTATCACACCCGTACTTGTGGCGGTAAGGCTTGAGGTAACCTCCACGCTGGTGGCATCCACGTCTGTAAAATCAGCAGCAGCGGCACTGCTTGCCCCGATCACAGTTCCATCAATACTTCCAGCATCGATATCCACCGTACTGAAGTTACCGGCTGCAGGTGTAGCTGCCCCGATTACGGTTCCATCGATGTTTCCACCATTGAGATCTACATTGGCTGCAGTAAGTGTTCCGCTCACATCTGCGGAGGAAATTGTAAGTCCGCTTGCTGTAGCGGTGAGACTGGATGTAACTTTCAGGCTGACGGCGGTCACATCGGAGAACTGTCCAGTTGATTGGGAATCGATACCAATCGCGACTCCGTCAATATTCCCGGCATTAAGATCCACAGTGGCAGCTGTAAGGGTTCCGGTTACATCAGCGGAAGAGATGGTCAATCCACTCGCTGTAGCAGTGAGGCTGGATGTAACCTTCAGGCTGGCTGCGGTCACATCGGAGAATTGGCCAGTTGACTGGGAGTCTACACCTATGGCGATACCATCGATGTTTCCAGCGTTAAGATCTACTGTTGCCGCGGTCAGTGTTCCGGTGAGGTCCGCAGAGGAAATCGTCAGTCCGCCACTGGTCGCGGTCAGACTGGAAGTAACTCTGAGGCTGGTCGCGGTGACATTTGTAAATTGCGCGGTGGACTGGGTAGCACCTCCGATTGTGATTCCATCAATCGCACCACCGTTGAGATCAACAGTACCTACGGTGAGGTTGCCAAGCTCGGCGGTGAGTACACCCGTGATATGCAGGGAAGTAGCAGTTAACGCCCCGGATACATTGATCGAATTAGCCAGGATTTGCCCATTTACATCAAGTTCCGCTGCCGGAGAAGCGGTGCCGATACCAACTCTTGCAGCAGATGCTGTGGAAGTATCTACGACCAGGTGGGTTGTGTTAACTGTGTGATCACCGGAAACGGCCAGGGAGGTTAGAGTTCCCAGGCTGGTCACATTCGGTTGTGCGGCAGTTTGCAGAGTGCCAGTGATATTGGTGGCTATAAGATCAGTGAAAGTACCTGTGGTCGCGCTACTTGCCCCGATCACGGTTCCATCGATACTTCCCCCGTTGAGATCTACATTGGCTGCGGTGAGAGTGCCGGTGAGATTCAAGGAGGTAATCTCCATGGAATTCGCTGTAAGGTTTCCTGTAACGGTGGCTGAAACCATGGTTATCGTATTATCTGCTGCGGTAAGAATTCCGGTGACTCTCAGGCTGGTACCGGTCACAGCGGTAAATTGCGCGGTGGACTGGGCTGCATCCCCGATGGTCACACCATCAATGTTTCCTGCATTGAGATCCACAGTAGCCGCGGTCAATATTCCGGTTACATCAGCAGAGGAGATCGTTACACCTGTGCTGGTAGCAGTAAGGCTTGAGGTGACTTCCAGACTGGTGGCATCGACATCTGTAAAGTCGGCTGCTGCAGCACTGTTGGCTCCAATTACCGTTCCATCAATACTTCCAGCATCGATGTCTACAGTACTGAAATTACCTGCTGCCGGAGTAGCGGCACCGATCGTGGTCCCATCAATATTTCCACTATTAAGGTCTACGGTAGCAGCAGTAAGAGTGCCAGTGACATCGGCGGAGGATATGCTTAAACCGTTTGCCGTGGCGGTTAGACTAGAGGTAACTCTTAGACTCACGGCGGTTACATCAGAAAATTGACCGGTTGATTGGGAATCAATTCCAATCGCGACCCCATCAATATTTCCGGCATTGAGATCTACAGTTGCAGCGGTAAGTATCCCGGTGACATCCGCTGAGGAAATGGTTACACCGGTACTGGTTGCAGTTAGTGAGGAAGTAACCTCCAGGCTGGTGGCATCCACATCTGTGAAGTCTGCAGCCGCGGCACTGTTTGCACCAATCACAGTCCCATCGATACTTCCTGCATCAATATCTACTGTACTAAAACTACCGGCGGCTGGGGTGGCTGCCCCAATTACAGTGCTATCAATATTGCCGCCATTAAGATCTACCGTAGCAGCGGTCAATGTGCCAGAGAGATTCAGAGAGGTGAGCTCCATGGTGTTTGCGGTGAGGTTTCCTGTAACGGTTGCTGAGATCATGGTCACCGTGTTGTCTGCGGCAGTAAGGATGTCAGTGACTCTTAGACTGGTTCCCGTTACAGCAGTGAACTCTGCAGTTGATTGAGAATCTACACCGATTGCTACGCCGTCAATATTCCCCGCATTGAGATCTACCGTTGCAGCAGTCAGGATCCCGGTGATCTCGGCAGAGGAGATGGTTACACCGGTACTAGATGCGGTGAGGCTTGATGTGACCTCTAAACTTGTTGCATCTACATCGGTGAAATCGGCTGCTGCTGCAGAGTTTGCTCCTATGACTGTTCCATCGATACTTCCCGCATCGATATCCACAGTGCTAAAACTACCCGCAGAAGGTGTGCCAGCTCCGATAGTGGTCCCGTCTATATTTCCACCGTTAAGATCCACGGTGGCAGCTGTGAGAGTATCCGTTACATTAGCAGATGAGATGGTTACGCCCGTACTGGTAGCCGTTAGACTGGAGGTGACCTCCAGGCTGGTTGCATCCACATCGGTGAAGTCTGCTGCCGCAGCGCTATTTGCTCCTATTACAGTTCCATCAATACTTCCGGCATCGATGTCCACCGTACTGAAGTTACCAGCAGCTGGTGTCGTTGCACCAATGACGGTGTTGTCGATGTTTCCAGCATTGAGATCAACATTGGCCGCAGTTAGAGTACCAGTCAGGTTAAGACTGGTAATTTCCATGGAATTAGCGGTTAGATTACCGCTGACCGTGGCGGATGCCATTGTGACAGTGTTGTTCGCTGCGGTAAGGATATCTGTGACTCTTAAACTAGTACCGGTGACAGCGGTAAATTGAGCTGTAGACTGGGCCGCTTCTCCGATAGCGACTCCATCGATGTTTCCAGCGTTGAGATCAACGTTTGCAGCTGTGAGAACTCCTGTTACATCAGCTGCAGAAATAATCAATCCGCTTGAGGTGGCGGTAAGGCTGTCAGTTACCTTTAAACTGACGGCCGTCACACTGCTAAACTCAGCGGTTGACTGGGAATTTACTCCAATGGCAGTCCCATCAATACTTCCGGCATCTATATCTACAGTGCTAAAGTTACCGGCTGCTGGTGTGGTGACACCAATCACGGTACCGTCGATATTTCCTCCATTGAGATCTACGGTAGCCGCCGTGAGAGTTGCGGTTACATCAGCGGAGGATATAGTAACGCCAGTACTTGTTGCGGTGAGGCTGGAAGTGACCTCAAGGCTTGTAGCGTCAACATCGGTAAAGTCTGCAGCTGCCGCGCTGCTTGCACCAATAACAGTCCCATCAATATTTCCAGCATCGATGTCCACTGTGCTAAAGCTACCGGCAGCGGGTGTAGCTGCCCCGATCACGGTTCCATCAATGTTCCCGCCGTTGAGATCAACTGTTGCTGCTGTGAGGGTTCCGCTAACATCTGCGGAAGAAATGGTGAGTCCGCTTGCAGTAGCGGTGAGACTGGATGTAACTTTCAAGCTTACAGCGGTCACATCAGAGAACTGTCCAGTGGATTGGGAATCAATTCCGATCGCGACTCCATCAATGTTTCCAGCGTTGAGATCCACAGTTGCCGCGGTAAGTGTTCCGCTGACATCAGCGGAGGAGATAGACAATCCACTGTTAGTGGCTGTCATGCTGGAAGTAACTCGAAGACTAACCGCAGTCACATCAGAGAACTGTCCAGTGGATTGGGAATCTACACCGATGGCGACACCATCGATATTTCCAGCATTGAGATCAACATCCGCCGCGGTCAGTGTACCGCTGAAATCCGCAGAGGAAATTGTCAATCCGCTGCTTGTCGCGGTTAGACTGGAGGTAACCCTGAGGCTGGCCGCGGTGACGTTTGTAAACTGTGCGGTAGACTGAGAGGTATCTCCGATTGTGATTCCATCAATTGCGCCGCCGTTGAGATCAACAGTGCCAACGGTGAGGTTTCCAAGCTCGGCAGTAAGTACGCCGGTAATATGTAGGGAAGTAGCGGTGAGACCCCCGGAAACATTGATTGAACTGGCGAGGATTTGACCATTTACATCCAGTTCCGCTGTCGGTGTGGCGGTTCCAATACCAACTCTTGCAGCTGAAGCATTGGTAGTATCAACAACCAGGTGGGTTGTATTAACTGTGTGATCACCGGAAACGGCCAGGGTGGTCAGAGTTCCCAGGCTGGTCACATTAGGTTGTGCGGCAGTTTGCAGTGTACCGGTGATATTGGTGGCTGTCAGATCTGAAAAAGTTCCGGTGGTTGCGCTAGTTGCTCCGATCACAGTTCCATCTATGTTTCCGCCGTTGAGATCTACTGTTGCGGCAGTCAGGGTTCCGCTGACGTCTGCGGATGAAATAGTCAATCCGCTTGCGGTAGCAGTAAGACTTGAGGTAACTCTGAGACTCACAGCGGTTACATCTGAGAATTGTCCGGTAGATTGGGAATCAATTCCGATGGCGACACCATCGATGTTTCCAGCATTAAGGTCTACAGTTGCCGCGGTCAATGTACCGGTTACATCAGCGGAGGAGATGGTTACACCCGTGCTGGTTGCGGTGAGGCTTGAGGTGACTTCGAGACTGGTGGCGTCTACATCGGTAAAATCAGCTGCTGCCGCACTGCCTGCGCCGATTACTGTTCCATCAATACTTCCAGCATCGATATCAACCGTACTAAAACTACCGGCTGCGGGAGTAGTAGCTCCTACTACAGTCCCGTCTATATTGCCTCCGTTGAGATCCACCGTGGCTGCAGTTAGTGTCCCTGACACATCAGCAGAGGAAATCGTTAGTCCGCCTGCTGTAGCAGTGAGACTGGAGGTTACTCTTAGGCTTACAGCGGTTACATCGGAAAATTGCCCGGTTGATTGGGAATCCATACCGAGAGCCACTCCATCAATGTTGCCTCCATTAAGGTCTACCATCGCTGCTGTAAGAGTTCCGGTAAGATTTAGAGAACTGATTTCCATGGAATTAGCGGTAAGGTTTCCAGTTACCGTTGCCGAAGCCATGGTCACCGTATTATCTGCGGCAGTAAGAATGTCAGTGACTCGTAAGCTTGTACCGGTGACAGCGGTAAACTGAGCAGTTGACTGAACAGCGTCACCGATCGCGACTCCATCAAGATTTCCTGAATTAAGATCTACAGCGGCGGCAGTCAGAGTTCCCGAGATGTTGGCTGATGAGATTGTTACCCCGGTGCTTGTAGCGGTCAGGGAGGAGGTGACTTCAAGACTGGTGGCGTCCACATCGGAAAAGTCAGCTGCCGCTACGCTATTTGCTCCTATCACTGTCCCGTCAATGCTTCCAGCATCGATATCCACGGTGCTGAAATTACCAGCAGCGGGGGTAGCTGCACCGATGATGGTAGCGTCGATATTTCCACCGTTTAAATCTACCGTAGCCGCTGTGAGAGTATCCGTAACATCAGCTGATGAGATCGTCACACCCGTGCTAGTTGCAGTGAGGCTTGAGGTGACTTCCAGGCTGGTGGCATCTACATCAGTGAAGTTAGCCGCTGCCGTGCTGTTTGCCCCGATGACTGTTCCGTCGATGTTTCCTGCGTCAATGTCCACTGTGCTAAAACTACCGGCAGCAGGAGTGGCGGCTCCGATCACGGTTCCGTCTATATTACCTCCGTTGAGATCTACCGTCGCTGCGCTGAGAGTTCCGCTCACATCAGCGGAGGAAATTAAAAGACCACTTGCCGTTGCGGTAAGACTAGATGTGACTTCAAGACTTATGGCAGTAACATCTGAAAACTGTCCTGTGGATTGAGAGTCAAGACCAATGGCGACACCATCGATAGCGCCAGCATTGAGATCTACGACTGCTGCGGTGAGGGTTCCGCTGACATCAGCGGAGGTCATCATAACTCCGCTGGAGTCAGCGGTTAGAGTGGAACTTACTTCCAGGGATGTGGAATCCAGGGTGGTAAAGGAACCTGCTGCAGCTATAGCGGCACCAACGATTATTCCGTCAATGTTCCCCGAATTCAAGTCTACTGTTGCTGCGGTGAGTGTTCCACCAACATCTGCGGATGAAATATTCAGCCCGGTTGCTGTAGCGGTAAGACTTGATGTTACCCGAAAACTGGCTGCTGTTACGTCCGTAAACTGTCCGGTTGATTGATCATTGACTCCAATAATGGTTCCATCAATATTTCCAGAATCGAGATCAATTACGGATACCTGGAGAAGACCGGCCTGAGCGGTGAGGATGCTAGTCACATTTAAAGATGCAGCAGTGACATTACTAAAACCGGCTATGGATGGAAAACTGGTTCCAATTTCAGTTCCTCCGATGCTACCCGAGCCAATTATGGCTTCGCCCACGGTCAAAGAACCAAGTTCAGCCGTGAGGACTCCGGTGATATGAAGAGAAGAGGCTGTGATTGTACCGCTGGCATTGATAGAACCAATTTCAAGAGAATCAGCTCTGACTTCACCAATTACATGCAGCGGACTTAGAGGCGCTGTGGTCCCGATTCCCATCAGACCAGTCGAATCAATTCGAGCTCTCTCAGCACCCTGGGTTTGGAAGAAGAGTACGTCTTCGTCGGCTCCCGAAGAGCTTTCAGCTTTGATCAAAGTGTCCCGATCGAGATCTACAACTCCTCCCAGGCCAGACCAGCCGGTGCCGTTATAACCCTCAAAAGACCCGCCCTCGGTACTGAAGCGAAGCATACCAGCGCTAGGAGTAGGAGGTCTCTGGGCCTCAGAACCTGCAGGGAGTTGAACTGCATCAACTGCTCGTATATCAAGGCTGAGCTGGGGAGTGAGTGTTCCGATCCCCATCTTGTTTTGGGCATGAACATCTGTAAAAGTGCCCGCGGCAGCCGTTGTGGCTCCAATTACTGTGCCATCGATGGTCCCGGCATCGATATCCACGGTGCTGAAATTACCGGCAGCCGGGGTAGTGGCTCCGATCACAGTCCCGTCTATGTTTCCGCCATTTAAATCAACCGTTGTTGCGCTTAAATTATTGACGCTCAGTCCACCCGATACCGAACCATCAGTCAATTGCAGTGTTCCGGCGTCCACCGTGAGAATTCCGGTTACATTCAATGAAGCGGCTGTTAGATCGGAAAATTGGGCTACTGAAGGAGAATTTTGACCGATAGCCGTTCCATCAATAAAGCCCCCGTCCAGGTCAACCAGTGGTGCACCCAGGGTACCCAGTACACTTATGGAATCAGCAGTTAAACCTGCGGTGATCTGGGCAGAAGAAATGGAAACACCATTACTTGTTGCCGTCATCGCTCCTGTGATGTTCAAGGAGGAAGCCGTTACATCAGTGAAAAAGGCAATGGAGGAGGTCGTTACTCCAATTGGTGACGCATCGATGGTGGACAAGTCGATGGTTCCATTTTGAATCTGGGCCGCGCCATTGATGGTAATTCCCCCGGCTGTAATCAGGAGGTCATTGACCACCAGGGTCCCGTCTACAACCAGAGAGGTGGTTCTCACCAGGTCCACAGAGGCCGTGATTAGATTTGTAACCGCGAGGGAGGTCATGGTTACGGTGCCGTCCTGGGCATGGAGAGTTTGGGGGATCTCCAGTATTCCCATGGTTACAGCAGTGAATGCTGCTTCTGAGGGAATGTCTCCCCCGATTACCGTGGCATCAATGGTTCCGCTGTTGATGTCCACCTGGCTGAAGGTTTGTGTACCGGTAGAAACCAGGTTTGCCGCGGTGAGTGTTCCTGAGACAGAACCAGAGGTGAGGGTAACGCCATTATCTGTGACGGTGAGAGCGGATGAAACCTTCAGAGACTGAGCCTGAACCTCACCGCGAACATCTAAATCGGAAATGGGAGCCGAGGTATTGATTCCAACGGCACCGGACCCATCGATTGCAAGGTAGGTAGTTCCATCGGAACTTTGAATCAGCAGGGGAGATTGTGAGTTCGGTGCCGACAAAAGGAATTGCTCGGCCGTGATTGTTCCCCCAACTTCCAATTCAGAAACCGGTGTGTCGGTATTGATTCCAATTCTTCCCGTGGTTGTGGCCACAAGGGCATTTCTCGAGCCAGTCTCATCGGTGAGAATAAAGGTCCTGTCGCCATCGGTGAGAATGGTCCAGGTCTGAGCAGGATTTTCGAGAGAGATCTTTGAAGAGCCCCCGCCGTCGGTTGCTCGAACCTGTAAATGGGACTGTGCTGCGTCTACAAGGGACAGGTCAGCCTCGGGAGATGCTGTTCCGATTCCTACCCGACCAGTAGACACATCCACCATCAGTTCTTTGGTTCCTACAATCAGGTCATCATCAAGAGTTGCTGTACCGGTTACGTGAAGTGTGGTAACTTCAGTTGCTCCAAGAACCGCGGTGGTTGTGGTTGTCCCGCCGAGAAGAACAGATTTAATATGGGTTTCAAATTCCGACAGGTTCATTCCGCTGTAGCGCAGCGAATTTCTTGAAACCATTGAGAAAGGGAAAGCGTTGAGTTCAATGCGGGGGCTTAGAGTGTCTGTCCCAATGCTAATTTCAAGATAGTTATAAGTTGACAGGTCTGGTAAAGCGGGTCCGATCTTCAGGCTGAAGTAACCATTTTGTATGGCGTGGTTGGCAAAGACCTGGGTATATACGGTGTTACCACCGACAGCTGTATCAAAGAGGCTGACGCTAAAATTTCGTCTTTCATTTAGACGCAGTACGTTCCCGAAGTTATCCGTCAAAGCCCCGTTATAAAAGAAGCTGTTGATGTTACTTTCGTCTGCCGGAACCATTCCGGTCAAACACAGTAAACAAAGGAGTGAGAGCGATAGAAATTTAAAATATTTCATAGCATCATTCCGATTAAATTCCACTAGTTAGTTCCAATTACCAAATTAGTAAATCCGTTTGTTGGCTGAACCTGGTTCAGAAGAATGGGCACTTTGATCACAGTTGTGCCGTCTGATGTATTTACAGAGAATTCCAGAGTTCCCTGGACCGGGGGGTTATCTGGGTCCAGAATGTCCGCAACCGGCTGTGTCCCTACGGCGTTGGAAAGTACCTGTTCAGTTTGGCTGTAGTTGAAAGTTACGACCTTGGTTTCGGTCCGGTTCAGGTTTGAGTCGATCCCGAAGAATCGAACTGATATAGTCTGCGCTCCACCAGATGAAGGGGCCTGTACTGAATAGGCATTACTGGCATTTCGATCCGTGCTGAAAACTGCTTCGAGCGCAGGACTCTGCTGAGTAGCTCCGTCATTGAAAGAGAAGAAAACTCTCCCAGGTTTATTGCTGTGAAACAGCAAGTCTTGATTCTCTTCGATGAAATCTCCATTTGCAGGAGAGATGAAAACTTCAAAAGCGGCGTTTTCGGGAGGGGGGGCCGGTGTGGAGAATAAATCTCCAGGTGGGGCCTGGTTTGAGGAGATAAAGGTTGTGCCTCCGTTGGCAATGGGGATTGTTGCGCCGCCAACGCCGGAGGGGCCTGGAATGGTGATGACTACAGCTGAGTCGCCACTGGTAGGGGTTGTGGTTCCGCCGCCACCTGTAGGGGGAGGGGTAGGGGTTCCTCCACCAGTTCCGGGTGTGGTAGAAGGAGTGGTAGCGAGACCGCCACCAACACCGCCTCCACCGCCGCAACCAGCGATTAGCAGAAAAGAGAGAACGCAGAGTATGAACAATGCGGAAAGGTTATTTCTATCCATTTAACTTAGGCTCCTAATGCGGACTTCCTGTCGCATAGAGAGTCTTCACAAAACCCCTAACATCGGGAATTTCGGCAGAAATAGCCCCATGCAGAAGGAGTTTCGAAAAGAAAATCCAAACGCTCTCGAGTTTTATGTTCCCGTTTATTTTTTACAGCAGCGCATAGCCCCCTTATTCCGATGGGCAGAACTAATCCCGCCCGTGGGATAAGGGCCTATTATTTTTAGTCTGGGTTGAGTAGACAGACTAGGTGTTTTTTATTAGTGCAAATTTTTCAACCAGACGCATGACGCCTGAGGTTGAAAATAGCTTGTATTGGTAGATTTTATTGTGCGCCCGTATTTATCTTAAGGATCGATAAGGGAAATTGGAAATTTTTCAGAGTACATTTCTAAGTGCTTTCATACAAAAAAGCTTATATGTTATTCTTTTTTGTATGAATATGCGTATTTTTAGTTAAAATCATGTCTTGGAGCTACTGTCTGACACTGTCCTGATTTCAATGTCGGACAGTTTAAGAGTCTGGAGAAGGTGGGTATGGAAACGAATCTACTAACTATGAAAGAAATGATTGGAAGACTGGGAGTTTTAAAGATCCGTAGCCGCCAGTCCTTTTATCAACGATTTGGCGAGAGGGTTCGACCGGTAAAAAAAATAGGTAATAAGAATTTTTATGCTGAGGAGCATATTCAATCACTAATTGATGCGGAGCTGTCAGGGGCTGCTGACACTAGAGCTCTGGGACAAAGTTCTGACATTGTCAGTGTTGTTAATGGGCGGGTGCTCAACGACCTCATTGATGAGAAGCTGCGGCTGAGGGAAGAGAACAACGGACTCCATAAACGGGCGGAATCCCTGGAGGAAGCCTTGACCTGCCTAAATTCCCGCCTTGAGTCAATGGTTCCAAGGCTTGAGTACCACCAACGCATTCAGGAACTTGAAAATGCGGAGGAAAGCCTGCGTGAATCAGAAGAAACAGTAAACAACCTTCAATTAGCCCTGGGACAGGCGTGTAAAGAACGGGAATCCCTTCGGATGCAGGCACTTAAGCTGGAGGAGCTCCAGGAGATTCAAGAAAAGCTGGAGGAATTGAGTCTGTTCTCATTTTTTAAGAAGAGGGGATTGATAAGGAAAAGATCAGAATTGTTAGGACTGTCCTGACAGTACTCGCTAAACGGTTTCAAATCTCCAGGCTCAATCTTTGCAGTAGAGTCTTAAGCCAGCCTTTAAATGAGGGAGTAAAAAAGACCTCAAAAGCCTGAAGTTCTTTTATAGCTTTATCCAGCATCTCTCTGTTTCCGGCCCTCTCAATAGAGTTTAAAACTTTCATAATTCTGTCTTCGTCCCAATCGGTCTCGAGTAGCTTCCAGAGGCAATCCAACTGGGACTCAGAATCCATTGCTAATGTGTCCGACTGTCTGGACACCACTTTGGCAGGATCTAAGTCCAGCGCCTTCTTTAAGGATTGAAAAGGGTTTGAATTCTGTTTAGGGGCCACAGATTTCAAAGAAAGGTGCACGCATACCATACCTGGGTTACCAGGGTACCGCTCTAAATAGGAGACTTCGTCTAAATCCCGCAACTTCTGGTCCATCAATTCAGGTAAAAAGGGGAGTCCATCAGGTCCCTTTCCTTTACCGTGAATGATTTCAATAATGCTCAGTTTTTGGGTAAGCGCATGATTGATGACAAAGTCAAAGAAACTGCGAAAATCCATGAATTCATAACCTTCTTCATGAAAGTCACAGACTATACGGCGCTTTCGCCTGCGGATGGAGGTTCTGAGCATTGAAGTACCTGGAGAGAAATATAGGGTTGGTAGTGAGAGCGAAAATGATGGGCCAGGTAATGATATAGGAAATAACTAAGACTTGGGGGCATTGCCCCATGGTAAACCTGGGTAAGAGTATGGGATTTTTTGAGTTCGATGAAGTATTGAAAAAATCGGTAGGGTCCCTCTTCAAATTCAGAGGAATTGGCGTCCAATATTCCGGTGAGACCAAAGTTGGTTTTACGCCAGGAATCTTTCTTGTGGTTAAATTCCGTGATGGTTATTCTTTTCAATTGGATTGGTTGTGCTCCAATTTGAAGACCATACTCAATATAGGCATCCTCCATCCATTTATGAATGACTGGAAGTAGGGACCTATAGGCTTCCGGGTCCAGATCTCTACAAATTTTCAGTGAATATCTATAGTGCTTCTCAACCGCGTCCATCTTCTTGAGAATTTTCCAGGTCTGAAAACCTTGATCAAAGGAATAGAGTCGAAAAATTCTCTCTTCGTGCTCAAGAAGGGGCGCAGTTTTAGCCACTGATGAGATCAGGACGCCTGTACGGCTGTTATGACACTGACATTGACAATGTCTTCTATACTACAGCCTCTGGAAAGATCATTCATGGGTCGGGCTAATCCCTGGATTACAGGTCCATAGGCCTCTGCTCCAGCTAATCGCTGAACCAGCTTGTACCCAATATTGCCGGCATCCAAATCAGGAAAAATGAGAACATTGGCGTTTCCAGAAATAGAGGATTGGGGAGCTTTTTTGTCTGCTACCGAGGGAATCAGGGCGGCGTCAGCCTGAAGTTCCGCATCTACTGAGAAGTCTGGGTTCCGCTTTTTCACAATTTCAAAGGCAGTGCAGACTTTATCTACATCTTCGTGTTTAGCAGATCCCTTCGTAGAAAAACTGAGCATTGCGACTTTTGGTTCTACACCGACAAGTTGTCGAAAATTCTCGGCCGTAGCCATGGTGATATCAGCCAGCTGACTGGAGTTAGGATTAGGGACCACACCGCAGTCGGCAAAGAAAAGAATACCGTTGTGCCCAAATTGAACTGTTGGGAGTATCATCACAAAAAAGGAGGAAACTGTCTTCGAGCCCGGGGCCAACCGAGTAACTTGTATCCCCGCCCTGATAACATCGGCTGTAGGCGAGACAGAACCGGAGACCAGTCCATCTACCTTACCGGTTTTAAGAAGCAGGGCCGCCATGGTCAGAGGTGATTGAAGGGATCGGCGAGCCTCTACCCAGCTTAAGCCTTTGGAGCGGCGAAGTTCATAATAGGTTTCAGTCAATTCTTTGACGAGTGCTTCATCACTGGTACCGTAAAAATTGGCATCTTCTAACTGAAATCCCCTCGAGAGAACTTCTTGACGATCCCCTATCAGGCTCACCTTGCAAAGTTTTTCCTTCAAAAGAATTTCAGCGGCTTTAAGGACACGCTCATCCTGGGTTTCTGGAAGAATGATATCCCGCTGATTCTGTCGGCTCTGGTTCTTAAGAGTATCTAGAAATTGGCTCATTGTTTTCAGGGTAGCCAGAACAAGGAACGAAAGTCAAAGACAAGCTCTGGGCTAAAGTAAGATAGAATATAGGCCCAAACGAATGTGGTTTGTCCGGGTTCCCGGCCAAACCAGGAATCACAGGATTCCTTTGCCCATAGCAAAGAAGCTTATTTTGGTAATGAACCTGTTAACGGGTATATAGTTTGCCCTTCGGTATATAGCGGTATTGATGACTAAAATTCTAATTATAGATGACGAGCCGGGAATGGTTCAGTCTTTATGCGCTTTGTTGAAAAAGCGGGAGTATGAGACCGTTGGCTTCACCCATCCTGTCTCAGCGCTCAACGCTTTGAGGCGGGAGTGTGTGGATATCGTTCTCACTGACCTGAGGATGCCAGGTGTCGATGGGCTGGAGATGATTGAGAGAATTCAGGAACTCTGTCCCCAGGCCAAGATCATCCTCATGACAGCCTATTCATCCATTCCAAACGCGGTAGAAGCGATGAAAAAGGGGGCGGATGAATATATTCCCAAGCCCTTTGAATTAGAGGCTCTAGAGGAGAAAATTCGAGGTTTGGGCGCAAAAAAGCGTAGGGTAAGCAGGGAATCCGACGCCAGAGAGTATGAACTGCTGGGTGTTTCAGGCTCAATGCAAAGGATTCGCGATCAAATTACAAAGATGGGCAAAACCCACGCTACTGTCCTGATTCGAGGGGAGAGTGGAGTCGGTAAGGAATTGGTGGCCAGGCAGCTTCATTATCAATCGACTCGAAAGGACGGCCCCTTTTTACCTATTAATATGGCAGCCATCCCAGAAACTTTAATGGAATCAGAACTATTTGGATACAGAAAGGGGAGTTTTACAGGCGCTGATGAAGACTCAGAAGGGAAGTTCCTGGCTTCGAAAGGGGGAACTCTCTTTCTTGATGAAGTATCTGAGATGCCCCTGAATTTTCAAGCAAAGATGCTAAGAGTACTTCAGGAATTTCAAATTTTACCCCTGGGGGCCAGTCAGCCTTTGCGAGTAGACTGCCGTGTTTTGGCGGCTACGAACAGGGACATAGAGGAGTATTGTAGGGAGAAAAAGTTTCGTGAAGACCTCTATTTTCGGCTTAATACCCTGGAAATCATCGTTCCGCCTCTCAGGGAAAGGATGGAGGATCTACCCATTTTGGTATCTCATTTCCTCAATATCCACGGGACTTCCGAAACCAGGATTCCAGAGAATCTCATGGATGTGCTTCGATCTTATAAGTGGCCGGGAAATGTTCGTGAATTGGAGAACATCATCCATCGATGTGTGGTTTTGGCGGAGTCTGAGGAGCTGGATATCAGAGATCTACCCGAACACATTTCAGGACTCCCTCCTCGAAAGGAAACACCCCTGGCGGAGATTGCCTATCGGCAACTCAGAGAAGGAAAGTCCCTGGCGGACCTGGAGCAGGAAATTATTCTAAAGTCGATTGATGCAAGTAGGGGAAACAAGACCCAGGCGGCAAAGGTTCTCAAAATGACGCGCAGAAAACTGTACTCCCGATTGGAAAAACACGGAATCAAAATCTAAGTTCCAAAATGTTTAGAAACCCGATACCCACTGTAGATATCATCATCTGGGATGAGCAGCATTCTTCCGTGGTTCTGATAGAACGAGGGAACCCGCCCCATGGCTGGGCTTTACCGGGAGGATTTGTGGACGAGGGGGAATGTCTCGAGGACGCCGCAGTTCGGGAAGCGCTTGAGGAGACCGGGTTAAAATGTGAGCTTATATGCCTCTTTTATGCCTATTCCGACCCTGCCAGAGATGCCAGAAAACATACGATTTCCACTGTCTTCGTAGCACTCGGAAGAGGGGAGCTAAAGGGGGGAGATGACGCACGTCAGGCACAATGGTATTCCCTCGAAGCACTTCCTGAACTGGTCTTTGACCATGGGGAAATACTAAGAGATTTTTCAGATGTTTTTGTCCACGGAAACTCTCGATTTCATTTGCGTGAGAGTTGGAAAAACACTCTTAAAGATTAGGCTGAGGACATACTGGATAGGGACTGTAGCGAATATCATGACAGGAATCCATTTCCTGTGGGATAATATGTTATCTAAATCCTGAGAAAGGGGAGTAAGAATGAAATTCCTATTCTATAGTCTACTTGTATTCACTTTTCTGGCACCTGGGCAGAACCTGGTTGCGGAAGAAAAAAATCCTTCTGAGAAAGCTGTTACTAAAACCAGTCCATGGTCTTGGAACCGCTTTTTTAAGAGCGATAAGAAGGAGAAGGAAGAAAAACCAGAGGTTAAAAAACCAATGGTTGAGAAAAAGATTCAAAAACCTAAGTCTGAAGCTGTTTCAAAGAAAGTGGATGTTAAGAAATCCGCAAGGAAGGCCAAGAGTGCAGTCAAAAATGCCTCTAAGTCGGTTAAAAAAACCGTGCTGAAGCTTCCTCAGACCTTGAAAAGCAAGACTGGTATCAAGTTGAAATTGATTCAGCCCGGAAAGTTCCAACTGGGATCTGCAAAGGCCACCACTGGGCGAATGGCGAAGGAGATCCCCCGTCATTCGGTCGAGATCACTCAATCCTATTACCTTGGGAAGTTCGAGATTACCCAGGGTGAGTGGAAACGTGTGATGGGGGATAATCCCAGCCGGTTCAATAAATGTGGATCCGAGTGTCCTGTTGAAAGTGTAAGTTGGGATGAAGTTCAGGCGTTTCTCAAGCGCTTGAACCAGATGGAAGGCGGAGAAGTGTTTCGTCTCCCAACTGAGGCTGAATGGGAGATGGCCGCAAGAGCAGGGACCAAGACTGCCTATTTCTTTGGCGATAATCCAAAAGAGCTGAAGAAGCATGCCTGGTTTGATGGCAATTCTGTGGGAGGAATTGCCAAAGTAGGTTTAAAGAAGGCCAATTCCTGGGGACTTTACGATATGCACGGGAATGTTTCTGAATGGGTCTCTGATTGGTTCTCAATCTACGGGAGTGAGGCACTTAAGGACCCGGGCGGTCCCTCCGGTGGATCTAAGAAAGTTGTCAGAGGTGGATGTTGGTATGACGATCCTTCCAATTGCCGAAGCGCATTTCGGGTTGGAAAGGAACCGAGTGCTAAGAACGGGTACCAGGGATTTCGAATCCTGAGAACAACCAAGGATCTGTTGGAAAAGCAGAAGAAAAAGTCTGCTAAGAAAGAGTTGAAGAAAGACGTTTCAAAAAAGCGTATGAGTCTTCACAAGAAGAAGTAAAGATTTACTGAGGGAAAGCGGCTAGAGGGAGTCTGGCCGTTTTTCTTTAAGAACTATTAGTTAACATAAGAGACATTATGCGCAGTCAGAGAGTCGAGTTTGGAGATGCTGGGCTTCGCGGTTCTTCCGAGAATCGGCACATAGAGGCGGATCCCTCGGCGAAGGTAGCCATGCTACCTCCTTCTCACGATTCACCACTATCTACCAATTCTCGAAACCCCCGCGAATACGCCATCATCCCCAAACTCGACTCTCTGACTGCGAGTGACCTGGGTTGATTTTGATTTAAGAAAACTATCGCTGCCGCCTCAAGTTAACCCGACTGCGTTGAGCCTACGGCCAAGTCGTCATCCTGTGGCTTACCACGGGATCGATGTTCCCGTTCTCATGGCGGGCTCATGTTTCCTTCTTGTTCTTTGATTTTTGTTGCCGAGCCTGAAGAACTTCTGACATCTAGAAATTCTCCTTTATTGGTATTTAGATGCTGTGGTACCAAAACGTACAAAAACGCTTAAATTTGACGTTTGCATATTCATACAAAAGATACTTAAATTCTGGTAAAATTGTATTCAATGACATTGACACCTCTTCAAGTACTCCGGGATCGATTTGGGTTTGAGTCATTTCGTCCGGGGCAGCTTGAGATTATTGAAAGTGTCCTGGATGGTAATGACACCCTGGCGGTGCGACCTACGGGTTCTGGTAAGTCCCTATGCTTTCAGATACCAGGTTTGATTTTACCTGGAACCACGCTTGTCATTTCCCCTTTGATTTCCTTGATGAAAGATCAGGTGCAGGCTCTGCAGGCTAACGGCATATCTGCGGTTGCCGTTCACTCCGGTCTGGAGGTTGATGAACTTCGTCGAGTTTATGGCCAGATCTCAACCGGTAATTTGAAGTTTGTCTATGTATCTCCGGAACGAACTATGAATGGCCCATTTCCTTTGGTTCTTAAGAGGCTTTTTTCAAAAAGCCAGTTGTCTTTGATCGCAGTGGATGAGGCCCACTGTATTTCCAGATGGGGGCGTGATTTCAGACCCAGTTATCGTCGTGTTAGAGATCTTCGTCACTTATGCCCGGGAATTCCCGTTGTTGCCCTTACAGCTACGGCACTTCCCCGAATCCAGGAGGACATTCTAGAGCTTCTGGAATTTAATAGAGATAATAAGATCTTTATATCTGATTTTGATCGTCCCAATCTTTCCTATGGAGTCTGCCCCGTTCCTTCGGCTAAAGACAAACGCTTGATGGAGTTGGTTTCATGGGATTCCGAGGCACCGGGAATCATTTTTTGTGCTACTCGAAAAGCTGTTGAAGCAGTTCATTTGATGCTAAAAAAGAATGGAATCAATTCTCTTCCTTATCATGGTGGAATGCACTATGGTCAGCGTAAGTTCGTGCAGGAGTCGTTTCTTAACGGAGAGGTTCCCTGGATTGCAGCGACTTCCGCGTTTGGAATGGGTATTGATAAACGGGATTTGAGGACCGTAGTTCACTACCACATGCCTGGGTCTTTGGAGCAGTATATCCAGGAGTGCGGACGAGCCGGACGGGATGGGAACCTTGCTCGTTGTTTACTCCTGTATTCCATCTCTGATAGAAGAATTCATGAGGGCTTGATCGTTCATTCCAAGCCTCGAATGGATATCGTTGAACCTCTCTTTCAAGAAATTCTTTCCCACGGGAAATGTTGGGAGACCAGTGAATCTGAGATCCTTCGTTCTCTTCAGATCCGAGCTGACTCGGATTTAAACCTGGAGCCAGGAGAAAAGTCTCTCCATCGTTATTTAAACCTACTCGAAGAGCATGGATTCATTCACTGGGTGCGGGACCGGGGAATCTGGACGATTACACGTCAGTCCTCTTCCCTGGAACTACATGGTATTCGTAAAATTAACATGGGGATCATCGAGGAATCATTTTTGAGACTGGAGCAGATGGAGAGATATTGTACTCACCAGGGTTGTTTGCGGGAATTTCTCAAAGAAGAGCTCTCAAGTGTCGGGACAGTCTGTGAAAATTGCAGCGGTTGTCGTGGTGATTATGGGATTGAGATTGATGAATCAGATCCAGTGATTCATAGGATTCTTGATTTTGCCCGTGAGTATCCCGAGCACTGCAGGGTATCTACCATTGCGGCGGTGCTTGGGGGTAGTAGGTCCCAGGCTCTAAAGGCTCAACAATTGCACGATTCCCCTTACTATGGGATTCTGAGTGAACATTCCCAGGTCAAGATTCGTGATCTGGTCCGCCAATTGTTTTACGTTGGTCATATTCGTCGTCCGTCCTACGACTCGGGCTCGATTGCACAAACAGCCTGACCCGGAACTTCTCACAGGAAACATCTCGAACTATCGGAATATGCCAGATCCCCTTTGCACATAAATCCCCATCTGCGCTCATTCTCTAAAGGAAAGTGAAGAGAAAAACATAAGAGTTGTGAGGTGAATCCGACATGTTCGTACGTACTGGGATCAAGATTACAAAGATTCTCTTTCTCGCATTAATTTCATTTGTACTGATCGGGTGCGGTGATAAGAGACCGGGTTTACCGGGAGGAGAGTCTTCCGAAGAGACTGGCACGCTAATTCCAATCCTAGAGTCGATGAGTGAAAAGACACAATCGCTTGTAGATGCTTCAGAGACTGATCCTGATTCAACTACCGTTTTGGAGAACGAGTCGAACCAGGAAAAGGAAATTCATCGAGATTCAGGTTTTGACGCAGGAGAGATTCAGCCTTATGCCGAAAGCACTTCGCTGGCATCCAATCTTCCGAGGAAATCTGAATTCAGCCTGGGAGTTGTGGAAGCTGATGAGCCTTTAGATTCATCAAAGACGGATACTGAGTTATCTATACCGGGTATGGAGGACATCTCTCTTGATTCTGGGGAGTTTGACGAAGGGAATGCCGTGCCTAATTTCTTGGAAGTTGCGTCAAATACGAGCGGAGGTGATTCTACCTCAGTGCTTCCCCGGACAGTATCAACTCCACTGGTCGAACTAAAACCCTCTTTCCAGAAAACTTCCCGGTTGTCCCCTGCTCCAGCTGTACCGGGTACAACTCTGGCTCGAGAGAAATTGCGTACATTTCAGCTTTTACGACAGTATGAATCCTTTTCTAGCGATGCATACTGGGATGTAAATGCCTGGAGAGTCGGTTATGGGCAAGATACGATCCTCGGAAACAGTGTTTATCGAGGAATGAGGGTGAGTCGGTCCACAGCGGAAAGGGCTATGGTTTCAAGATGGTCTAGGTGGGAGCGTCCAGCTCTAATACAGCAAATTGGTACGGGAACTTTCGCAAGCCTCAACGCAGATCAAAGGGCCGTTTTGATGTCCCTTAAATGGAACTACGGAAAGGTTCCTTCAAGGGTCGTCAGGGCTGTGAACCGAGGCAGCTGTGAGGGTGTGGCTGATTCAATACATACTCTCAGGTGGCATGATAGAGGCATCAATGCCTGGAGGCGCGGTAGTGAATCAAAGATATATCTTCAATCCTGTGGTTCCGCTTACCACAGAGCTTAGGACCTGGGATCGATTGTCCCCTTCCTGGACCACCAATAATTGCGGATCAGTTCTGGCATCGAATTTGCACTCCACCACTACAATGGTAAGATAAGGACTGAGGGACTATGACTTCAGGATCCCAGAAAATGGAGAATTGATATGTTTGGACTCGGAATGATGGAAATTACAGTGATTCTCATTCTGGCATTGCTGGTTTTTGGACCCAAAAGACTGCCAGAAATAGGACGGGGATTAGGGCAGGGACTCAAAGAATTTCGAAAAGTTGGATCCGAGTTTTCCAAGGGCATCATGGACGAGTCCGAACGACTGGAAGACAACACTCAGAAACCCCAGGATACCAAAGAATCAGATCAAACTAAGTAGCAAAAATAATTCCGAAAGGTCACGAATCGTACCTGGATTTTGGTCTCAGCACGGTTCGAAGTGTACCGATGTGTACACGAGGGCCGGGATGAGACCAAAATCCTGTACAAGTCGAGACCGAATCTAGAAAAGCCAGTTTATCTGGGTATAAGGACCTTTAAGGTTTTGCTCCAGGATAGTTGTGATTCCGGCGGAAGTATCGGATACATCCAGGCTGTAATTCTTATAGCCAAGTTCCACATTGAAGGCGTCATAGGGCATATAAACAAGCCCCAACTCTATGTCTTTGATTCTTACGTCGTCAGAGCCAATATTAAGATCTCCAAACCGTACATGGGATCTCAGGGAAAGATCTCTCTTCCAATACCATTCCCCTTCTAGTCCCAACATTGGGATATACCCGCTTACATTCATGTTCGCACGATTCGCAAGGGAGTCATGGACCGTATTTTGTAGGTCCAGAACTGTGAGCCCGTAGGCCCAGCGCAAAGAAACATATTCATCTTCATAAATCAGGTTCCTAAAATTTAATTCAAAGGTCTCCAAATCTAATTTGGTTTTAGCGCTCTGGGCGGGTGTGAAGCCTCGAAATGTATTCCCAATTTGGAATGGGGAGCTGATTTGAAATTTGGTATACGCGAGCTCGGAGATCGTTCGGCCAAAGTCGACCCTGAATACCAGGGTATAGCCCGGGTCTGAGTCATCAGTCACACTGCTCAGAGCCCCGATATCGCCGACCACTCCGTCTGTCTCGGCGTTCCAGCAGCGAAAGGCCGCGTCTAATAAAATGTCATCCGCAACTGAGAATATTGTAAAGAGCAGAAAGAGGGTCAGGGTGGTTCGCATGGATCATTTCTCCCAAAAGTCTGACAAAAACTGCGTTATTTTAACCAATCCTGTGAGATAGAGCAAGAAAGCCTGCACAGTGTGTGTCATGAAATTTTCATTCGATAGTACTTTAGAGCTTCGGCGACATTCTTCACTTTTTGTGAAAAAGGACCCGTGATCATAAATGGGAGCTCCCTGGAGTGGATCTCCTCTATCATATGATCGAGAAAAAGGATCTCTCCATTAACGGCCAGACCTTGTAATCGGGCAGTTTCATTCATCCCTGAAGATAATCCAGAGTAACTACGTCCGGGGCCAAGCTGCCCAACAAATAGGGGTGTATAATTGATTCCTATTGCCACACCAAGCTGGTAATCAGGCATTTCGGTCTGAATAGCATTTTGTAACTCAGGATCAAGTACCATACTCCTGGTTCCCTGGGAAATCTCTATGGAGCAATCTACCAGCCTTTGGATACACTCTGGTCGTTCCCATTCAAAAAAGGGAGGTCCAAATATCCCGATCATGCAGTCGCCTACTAACTTGTCATAAGCACCGCCTCTGGAATACAAAATTTCGAGAACCAGCTGTGACCACTGGTTTACAAAATTCGCGATTCTGGCTGGTGTTTTTAAAACTTTTTCAGATAGGGAAGTAAATCCCGATATATCCGCATAAATAATCCCGCAATTCTTTTCACTAGGCGCGAGATGTTTCTCCTTTTGCAAAGTATCTAGTAATCGCTCAACATGTCCGGGAGAAAAATGTCTGGAAAGGTGGCTCTTATCTCTAAAATACCTGGTAAGAACTTCCTCAAGAGCTCTGATCAGGATCTCGAGTATGTCATCTAGAAAAGAGCTTGTGTTCCTCTCCTCAAGAGTTAGGAAAACCCTTCCTACTGGTTCCTTCTGGGGAGCAACAAAAATGTCACCGGCACGAAAATCGAGAAACTCAAGGTTTTCCTGAACCATCTCATGGCTGAGCTGGGAAACTCTAGAAATATCGGAAACGAGGGTTTGGGCTGGATGAAATTTTGCAGACCCGGATCGAATCCACTGGTCCTTCTCAAAAAACAGGGTTCTGATTAGATATCCGGAAGGAAAGTCAAATTCCTCAAATACGATTAAGACATTGGAAAAGTCCACCAGTTCAAGGAGTTGCTTAAGTATTAAGTGGATTCCATTCCCCAGGGTAGCGCTCTGAAACTCGTCCTGAATCTTTTCAATAAGCTGTTGTTTAATGATGGCCATTCCCCGCATATACAGGAGGTTGTCCACTCCTTCCATGAGAAGATTTCCTAGATAACGGTAAAACTCCTCAGAGAATGGATTTTTTGAACGTTCGGTACACAGAGCTACTTTCCCAAAGCAGCGACCGCTCACACTGAGTAAGTAGCGGTAATGGTTGGTGGGGCAGGTAGCAAGATTAAAAATGCTGGAATCCAGTCCTTCCAGGACCTGGTACTGTTCATAAGTAAAGTCAACCTGTATCCCAAATCCGGTAAATCCTTGCTCCAAGAACCAGTCACGGATACCCTCCAAGATTAGTTGGGTGGGTGATTCGTGCTGGATAATGGACTCCAAAAAGGAATCAAACTCCGAAATTTTTTCAAGAGCGTAAACCAGTTCTTTGTGGCTGAATTCGTTTGGGGGGAGGATGGGGTAATCTGGGTCTTGATTCATGGTTCGACAAACCTCCGGCCATAGAAAAATACTCCCTCGACTTCCTCCGCTATGGACTCCCTTTTAGAAATTTTTCGAAGAAGTTCTTGTCGCTTCATACGATCTTTATAGATCTCCGTATGCTCTTGAACCCACTTGAGAATTTCATCCCTGGGAAAGGTGAATCTCAATCGAAAGGTTACGGATGCAAGAGAAAAAGAACTGCTACGAACCACCTTGTAGAGGAGTCTTTGGGGGTGTAATTGAAGAAAAGTCAAATCCAATCCGGTTTGAGTAATAGTCTTGTTGGCAGACTGAATCTTCAGTGACTCGGGATGAGAGGAAACTAAGGATAGAGCCACATTTTCTACGCTAAACCTGGGTTTTAGAGAGAGATAGACTTCGGCTTCATTTTCGCCGTAAATAATTCTCTTCTCAATCTGAAAAACTTTGGGAATCTGGTAGGCTTTCCGGTCCTCAGGCTTACTGGAAAAGCAGATGGTGAGTATAAAATTACTTAGAAGAAAATAGCGTAGGGTTACACCACGTCTATCAAGACTCGTCTTCAAGAAGTCTTTCAAGTTCATCGAGTCCTATCTTACCTTCCCGTGCGAGGGATAAGAGGTACGTCTCCCTGGCTGGAAAATTCTTACCCTTTACCGCTGTACTTTTGGAATTCTCAGAATTCTTTTCCTCATGCTCTTCTGTGCGGGCTTGTTCGTAAAGAGCCTCAATTTTGTCTTCATACTGATCAAACAAATTCATCAGATCTTGGCTCTCCTGTAAGATGGATTCAGCTCTGATCCGTGAATTTTCTGCCTTGATCCGGTCCTTTCCCCACTTATCGGGCTTCTCAAAACCAATAGAACTTTGTTTTCCCATGATGGTCACGAAGTAGCTTCCCTGGTTGCCAAAGTGGTGAAAATTATTTCCCTGGGCCTGGACCATCAGGGTATCTTTATCCTCTGGATCGATAACAATAATTGAGCCTTTACCCTGAATCTCCAATTTCCCTTCTAAGCTTTTGGAAGGCTTTACCAGGACCTCAGAATCAAGAGAATGCATCCAGGTCTCCTGGAAGGAAGAGCTGCACTCCAATCTAGACTTTTTCATTCTTGCCCTGAGAACCCCCTCCCCTTGCAAAAGAGTTGCCCTGGCCAACCTTAACTCGAGTTCAAGGCTGCCACGGTAGCCCAGGACCACCAATTCTCCAGCGATCACCTGTACTTGATGAGAACCCTGAAGATTTCCAATACTGAGAATCCCTTCCGTTACAGAGATATCGAGGGAAACTCCAGGAGGGACTTTAAGAGAAAGTCTGAGAGAGTCCTTATTTTGGCCGGAACCAAACGAATAGGAATTGGGAGAGGACTGACTCCAATTGGAAAGGCCGGCTATGAATTCGTCACGGGTGATTCCCGGGGAGGATTCGAGGTGGAGATTTGTTTCTTTCAGGCGCAGTGAAATTATTTCAGACATGGTCTTCGCAAGGACAGGTCTATATCGAGTATTGCCTATTCTGGTATGGTCCTCTGAATCTGGTATATTGTAGCATGTTAGACCAGCTAAGCCGAGCCATAGAGGAGATCAAAAATGTGGAAACGTAATCGGATGGAAGACGGGGAAAAAACAGGAAGAGATCTTCTCGGAGATAAATGGGACAAGCTAATAGAAGCTCTTTCTTCTCAAAACCAGGATATCGCGAAGTATATCGTCGAGTGGGGATATGGAGAGGTATACAACAGACCTCATCTTGGCTTCAAGGAGAGGGAAATTATCGCTCTTACATCACTGGCCATTCAAGGCTTCAAGCCCCAATTGAAAACACATGTTATAGCGGCTCTAAATGCGGGTTTGACGAAAGATGAAATCATGGAAACATTCATTCATTTGGCCTTGTTTTCTGGTTTTCCTACAGCGTTGTTTGGCATTCAAACGGCCAAGGAAGTATTTGATGATGGCGAGGCTAAGCAACCTCCGACCGATGAGGCTCAGATTTAAGAGCTATAGTAAACTTCCTTTTCTTTGATTTTTTCCATCAGATTTGAATCTCCAAGTAGAGATTTAGAGCCACTGCGTGCATAAAAGAAAAATTCTACATTTCCCTTTGGTCCTGGGATTCTTGAAAACTCCAGTCCTAGAATTCCGTATCCTTCCTCGATCAGAGTGTCGTATACCCTCTTGAGTCCCAGGTGGATAGATCTCTGATCTCTGACAACTCCACCTTTTCCAACCTGAGGCTTTTGTACTTCAAATTGGGGTTTGGCAAGTACTACTACGAAGTGTTGCTTCTTTGAAAACCTTTTAAAGCTGGGAATTACACGACTTAAGGATATAAAGGACACATCGCACAGAAATCCGTCGATTGATTCGGGGATTTCCTGCGGGTCCAGCTCATTAATATGGGTCTGTTCGAGCGAGAAGACCTGGGGATTTTCTCGCAATTGATAAGCAAGTTGGTTTGTCCCTACATCTACGGCATAGACCCGGGCTGCTCCCTGCTGAAGTAAAAAATCTGTAAACCCGCCGGTGGAAGCCCCTACATCCATGAATACCAAATCCGTGGTGTCAAATCCCAGGAGGGTATGGCACGATTCGAGCTTGTCCCCACCGCGGGACACATAGCGAGGAAGTTGCTTTATTTCAACAGAAACAGAAGAATCAACTTGAGATCCGGCCTTTAAGTTTGAAGAACCATTGATACTGACAAGTCCGGCCAGAATTAAGCGCTGTGCTTTTTCTCTGCTCGCAACCAACCCCCTCTGTACAAGAAGGAGATCAAGTCGAACTTTCTTCAATGCTTTAGCGCTTGGAAAATTGTGGCTTTCTTCTAGCTTTCTTAAGTCCGGGTTTTTTACGTTCCACAATACGAGAGTCTCTCGTAAGTAGACCGGCTTTTTTAAGAACTGCCCGCAGGTTTGGATTGTACTGAATGAGTGCCCGTGAAAGACCAAGCCTCAAAGCTCCTGCCTGACCACGAGGTCCCCCGCCTTTGACGGTTGCCTTCACGCGGATCTTGTCGCCGGCTTCGGTGATTTCCAGTGGTTCCTTGGCCTCTGAACTCCAAAGTGGGGAAGGAAGATATTCCTCGACGGTACGGGAATTAACGGTGAATTCGCCTTCGGTAGCTGGAAATACCCAGACTCTGGCCATGGATGATTTTCGACGTCCGGTTCCGTAAAAATTCTTGATTTTTGCCATGCTAATTCCCCTCTATCAGGATACGGTAAGTGAATCCGGATTTTGTCCCATGTGCGGATGAGACGCACCTGCGTAAACCTTAAGTCGGGAGTACATACATCGCCCTAACGCGCATTTTGGCAACATTCCCTTGATGGCTTTTTCAAGTACCCTTTCCGGATGCTTATCCAAGACTTCTTGAAGAGACCTGGACTTGAGACGGTAACCAGTATGCCGATGGTAAATTTTATCCTGTAGCTTATTCCCGGTTACCTTGATTTTTTCAGCGTTAACAATAATAATCGCATCACCGCATAGCTGATGTGGAGTGAATTCGGGACGATGCTTTCCACGCAATCTCTTTGCTACAAAGGAGGCTAAACGCCCCAGAATCAGATTGTTTGCATCAATAACAAACCAGTCCGGCTGTAGCTCGCCTTTCTTGGCCATAAATGTTCGTCTCATAATTCAATACCTTCCTGAGTGCCTCGAATCCAGCTATAGTCCACCACAGGTCCGAGGGGAGAGATTATATCATGATTTTTCCAGGTTTCAAGCCCTTTTTAAGTGGTGTTCCCACTAAGCTGTATCTGGGTGGCCCTTTGACTTTAGTTCATTGGATTTGACATCCACCATAAAGCCTCGCCAGGCCTTAAGGAAATCAGCTTCCGTCATGACCGTACGCATTCCGGCACCTGCCGGATCATGAATAATGACGTCCCCTTTCCAATTGATCCCGGTGACCACCACAATATGTCCATTCGTAGTTCGATTTCTTCCTCCGGACTTAAACTTCAAAGGACCTCTCAGGCTGACAATCTGGGGCCTTCCCTCGGTAAGGCGATCATGGATTTTCTCAATTCGCTTAGCCCAGATGATTTCTGTCGCTGAGAATCCGAGATGTCTTGACATGGTAACCATTGGAGCGTATGCCGACCCACGGCCAACCCGGTAGATCTTTCCTCCCCCAACATCGGTCAAGGCCAGGTAGTCACGGGATTTTTGAACGCCAAAATAGTCCAAGACCATCTGAAGAGAGGCGGGACCACAATATCCCGAGGGAAACTTCCCACGAGAGCCCGAGGGATCGAAGGGGTCTTTTGTGTTCTGACTGATGGTTCGTACACCACTGATTTCAACTCGTTCAAATTCAGGACTCAACTGCTTCTTATGCTTTCCCAGGGTTCGCTGGGTTACATATTTTCGGTAGACGAAACCTGTGTTCAGGTCAGAGCGAACTTTAGCCCAATCTTCCTGGTCGTCGAGAAGCTCAACTTCCTCTCCAAAAGGAAGAGATTCTAGTACTTCTCCCCAGGGCTTTTTTCTGAGCAATAACCCTCTCTGGGCGGCTACGCGAACAATTCTAGGCTTCTTCCCCTTACCTGGGTGGGAAGCCTTTGTCTTGAGTTGAGCAGAAATCGAACTTCTTGCTGGAGGGGAATATTTTTTCTGAGGCGAGAGCAGTGGCTTTTTCTTTTCTATGATTTCAGAATCAAGCCGGGACTCTCTGACAATTCTAGGACTCCAGGGCGTATTAATTGTGGTGCTCGTACGGACCGATCTGGTCCGGTGCCTTTTACTCTTAACCGCCGGTAAATCCGCAGAAACGATCAGAGTTGCTTGTGCCTTATAAGACCCGGAATCATTTCGTGGATGCACAGCCATACTCAGTCCGGAGCCGAGCACTAAGCAAAATATAATAAATGCGCAAATAAATCTCGTAAACATGTCTTTTTTTTGTACTTGAAAAAGGGCGACAATTATGCTGGATTGAGAATCAAATGTAAACCCTGAATTCGTGTAAAATACAAATTTATTTTAAAATGGTTCAGGGTAGTGGTGTCCAGCGTGAAAAGTCTCTTCGCTGGTACTTTTTGAGGACTTCGGAAAGCGCCTCTCCCAGGTCAATTTCAAGCTGGTTCGCCAATACCAGAAGAGTAAAGAAAATATCACCCATTTCCTCCCTGGTTCGATCGGCTGCGAGGGGATCCTGCTTGGTCTTGCCTCCGAAACGATGGTTGAGCTCTCTGGACAGCTCTCCTAGCTCCTCCATGAGTCGACTCAGGTTGCTCAGGGGTGGAAAATAGCCCTCTTTAAACTGAGAAATGTAGAGGTCCACCAATTCATGAGCCTCAGTGAGATCTGAAACCTTCTTGGGAATGGAGCCGAGTTTATTGGGTTCGTTCGATGATGTGGAATCCATACACTGTCTCAACCGGTTCCTTTGATATTTCACTGATCTTTAGCGTAAGCGTGGCTTCTTCAAAGGGTTTTACCATGGCACCCCTGGCAAAAGAGCCAAGGTTTCCGCCCGCATCTTTATTAGAAGCATCAGTGGAATGTTCTTTTGCCAGTTTAGAGAAGTCAGCCCCATCACTGAGTTGCTTGATAAGTCCCCTGGCAAGTTCACGTGCCTCTTCTTTGGATTTTTCTGAAGTGGAATTGCTCGCCCCCTTATAGGAAATGAGTATGTGGCGGGCACCTAGTGGTTTAGATTCAATCAATTCTCCGCGGCTCTTCAGAAAGGATTTTGCCTGTGCGTCTGTGATCCCTAATGCCCAGCCTTCGAACTGAGAATTATTGAACTTGATTAACTTTTGAGCTTCATCAGCAGGGTTTATACCTGACCATTTTGGCACAAGAAAACGATTAGCTGAGGCATCGGTTTTCGTACCGATTTTTGCGCTAAAGACCATCCCATCATGAGTTGTCACCTGAAACTCCTCAACCTGGGTGAGAGACTCGGTAACGGCCTTTGAATCCAGCGCTTCGAGAGAAGAAAAACGGAACTTTTCCAGAGATTCTTGAAGCGTTTTAACTTCAGCATCCTTCATCTTTTCGTTATCTCCAAGGTTAGTGAGTACCAGGGGGTCATCAGGCTTGACCCTGAGAAGATCTAGCGCGTGAAGTTGTCCTGGTCGAAGGGAAATTTTCTGGATCTTGGTGGAAGGAGTAGGGGGCAGAAGCTTATGGATCCAGTCCATAGGGTTCTTGTTTACTGTTTTCTGATCTTTAAGTAGGTACACAGTGGGATCCCCTCTAAGCAGAAAATACTGTCCACTAGGGACATCAAACCCATATTGGCCTTTACTCATCCTGGAGTTTCCAAGTACCAGGGTAGTAAGTGTGGTCCCTTCCGAATCGCTGAGGGAAACCGCTGTACCCTGACCAGCTCCAGCAGCGTAGTTGAGGCCGTAGGTTTCAAGATTAACTTCTCCCTTTTGAACAATCACTCCGTAATTCAATTGGAAAAGTTCCTGAAGAAGGGTAGAGATTTTAGAACCATCAGCAACAAAACCCTTGAGTGAGTCCACAACCCAGGTTTCTCCCGTTTTCTTGAGAACCACTCCCTCACTACCGACTGCTGTTATGGAGATGGAATGAATCGATTGAGGATCCAATTTACCTAGAACCCGCGTATTACGAAGGTTTAACTCCTTCTTATCTGGTTCGGTAAAAAATGCAATGACTCCTAAAACTAGAGCAAGACCGATGAGTAGAGTTTTATTCATCTCTTACCTACCTCCTATTCGAGAATGTCTGATGACGCGAAAGACTCCGTATAGAGCTACAATTAGCGGTACTAAAAATACGTTCATGAAAGTGAGCTTTTGACCCAGGGTTTCAATGTCTTCCCGAAGGTTCTTACGAACCAATCTGCGATCCTTACGAATCCTCGCTTCTTCACTTTTAAACTTTTCAACTTCCTGAAGTTGTTCTCTGGAAAGAATCACTTTATTGCCCTGCACTTCATGGTTTTGCAGTTCATTAATCTTCTTTTGAACCTGATCAAGTCTCTCGGACAACTCCTTTTCTTTGGCCATGTATCGATCCTGGGCCGCTTTCTGGATGTCTTGCACCCTGGTAAATGGACGGGAAAACTTTCCTCTGGACCGAATGGAAATCAGATCCTGGCTTCCGGAAAGGTATTCCACTACGTTTTGAACGAAGCTCAGGTTGTGATTCAAGGGAGTGGCCAGAGATTGTCCAAAAAAGCTGAAAGTTCGAACACTATACTTATCCATCAGAATGTCTGTGTCAGCCACAACAAGGATGGTTTGTTCCTTATCGGCCTGAGCCTTATGAGGCCTTGAGTATCCTGGTGCCGGAGGAGGCGTGTTCTCCCCTTCCGCGGCTTTAGCCGGCTCTGGTTTCTTATCGAAAGCCGAGAAAAACCTCCCTGAATACATCGCGGCCAGAGTTTGGCGCTCTTTTCCGGGTTTAAGGCTTCTATAAATACTATCCGGATCATTCGGATTGATTGCCGGGGCAAGCAGAACATTTGATTCTTCGGAAGCCTGGATGATGGGGTTAAAGGCTACCGTTACCCCTTCTATCTTATTCAGAGAGCCGGCCTCAATCATCATCAGGGACTCCAGGTCTGCCACGCTGACATTCTCCCGACTCATGTTCTCTTCGTTAAGCGTCAGCCATATGGGGTAATCAATGAGACCCTTGGGAGTATTGACCCTGGTAGCGGATTTAAAGTCACCCACCATCATCTGAGGCTGGTACTTTACGCCCCACTTTTGAAAGAGCATAGCGAGATTGGAGCTCTTATCTCGACCTTGCGACTCATCCGCTTGAGAGGACGGGTCGACAAAGACGATCAGTTTCCCACCATTGACTACATATTGATCAATGGCGTAGAGAGTTTCTTGAGCGAAGGACTTGGGGTGGACCACTAGCAGGATGTCTACTGCGGGTATTTCTTTGGCACTCACCTCAATTTTATTAACCTGGTAATTTTTTTTGAGTTCCTTTACAAAGATCCAGTCCTGGGTTGGGGCAGGCTGACCAGGGATCTGAAATGGAAATTGAGAGCCGACTATATTAAGACTGGAAAGAACTCCAACGGTTTTCTTGCCAGGGTTCTGCGAGCGCAGAATTGCCTCCGTAATATCGTATTCGAGAAACTCCTCACGTTGGGGATTTAAAACGGGAATCGTGTCATTTCCTGGTCTGATCGTGATGCCCATGTAAAAGGAATCACCAGTGGGGAGCCGATTTTCTTTGACTCCATCCTTTGCCGCCCACTCTTCCTCTTCCGTATCTGGCTTGGGATCAATGATTTCAAGTTTGAGTAATCCTTTGGAAAAGTCTTCATATTCCTTTAAGATTTCCTTGACCCGGTTCCCAAAGGTCTTCAGACCCAGTGGAGCAGACTCCACACCCTGGCTGAAGTAATACTTTACATAAATTTCCTTATCCAGTTTTGAAAGTATGGATCTGGTTCCATCTGAAAGTGTGTATAGCTTATCTTCCGTCACATCGAACTTTGTATAAAAGCGATCTGAAATGATGTTGATAAGAATTAGTAAAACAAGAAGAATACCAAGAGAACCCATTGAATCTATGAATCGTTTGATCTGCATGATTGCTCCTTATTCGTGCTTCTTGTTCTCTAATACCACCATGGTTCCGGCTAAAAGAACCCCTATCGTGGAAAGAAAGAACAATACATCGCGAGTATCTACGACTCCACGCTGCAGGGCGTGAAAGTGTGTACTAAAACTGAAAAGTGAGATGAATTCTGCAATTTGTACTGGTACCCAATTGGTCAGGTGTTGAGTGAAAACTCCCAGTCCGGTGAGTACTAAGACAAAGCAGATGATTACGCTCATTACAAAACTGATTACCTGGTTCTTAGTAAGAGAAGAGGTAAAACAGCTCACCGCCAGGTAGGCACCTGCCATTAACAGGGAACCAATATAGGAAGTAAAAATCACTCCGTTATCTGGTTCCCCCAAAATATTCACGGTTATGATCATTGGAAAGGTGAGTAGTAGAGCCAGTGCAATAAAAGTCCAGCCAGCCAGAAATTTAGCGGAAACGGCTTCTCCCAGCGAGATTGGCAGGGTGAATAGCAATTCAATGGTTCCAGACCTGCGCTCTTCGGCCCAGAGTCTCATGCCTACCGCTGGAATCAAAAATAGATAGAGCCAGGGATGCCAAACAAAAAAGACAGAAAGGTCCGCTTGCATGGATTCATAGAATCGCCCCAGGTAGAAAGTACAGCCAGCCATAGCAATCAGAAAGACGGTGATGAATACGTATGCAACCGGGGAGTTGAAATAACTACGTAGTTCTCTCTTGTATACAGGCGCGAAACACTTCATGAGCGGCCTCCTTCAGTGGTAAGAGTTCGAAACACTTCATCCAGCTTGCCGGTATTTTGGTGTAAGGACGATAGAGCCCAGCCTTCTTTGCGAATCATGTCGCTTAAAGAAGAAATGATATTGTCCTTCTTGCGTGGATAGACCCGAAACTTCTGCAGGGAATCGCCATTACTACTGAGTTTTTCCACATTTTCCACGACGCTAAGATTTTTAAACTTATCGATGACTTCAGTGGGATCTACCTGGTGGATATCCATCTCAACCACGTTATATAACGACGATCGGGACCGAATTTCTTCGGGTGTGCCATCGGCGACTACGTGACCCTCCGAGATAATAATCACCCTGGAACAAACGGCTTCAACTTCCTCCAGAATATGGGTGGAAAGAATGATGCACTTGTCTTGCCCCATGTTTTTAATAAGGTTTCGAACTTCAAACTTTTGGTTCGGATCTAATCCATCGGTGGGTTCGTCCAGAACCAGAATGGGCGGGTCATGGAGAATGGCCTGAGCAAAGCCGACTCTTTGACGGTAACCTTTGGAGAGAGTCTCGATAGTTTGGTAACGTACGGTATCCAGGAAACAGCGGGAAATGGTTTCTTCTACACGAGTTACCAAACCCACTCCTCGAAATCCTCTGACTTCGGCAATAAAAGAGAGAAATTCGGTCACATTCATTTCTGGATAGGAAGCGGATGTTTCCGGTAGATAACCGATCTGGTCTTTTACTCGTTCTGGATTTTCAATTACCGAGTAACCTCCTACAGTGGCGGTTCCCTTTGTGGGAGCCAAAAAACCCGTTAACATCTTCATCGTAGTAGACTTACCAGCTCCATTGGGACCTAGAAATCCCAGGATTTCTCCCTTCTCCAATTTGAAGGAAACATTGTCTACGGCTCTGATTTCTCCAAAGTCTTTGGTCAATTCTTGGACATCAATCATGGGTACACCTTCCATGCATTCATTCTTTGGTGTTTTAAAACACATTTTGTCTATATTTTTAGGCGGGGCATCATAAAAGAATCCAGGAAGGAATTCAACAATGTTTCAGGCTTGAGTCTGATTTACTCCATTCTGTTCAAAAGAATCTCAATTTATCGAATCCGTCAGGATCTTTGAGTGGAATATCTCTAAAAGGTAAAGTTGTACTTCATCCTGTCGATACCAAAAGAGATGTTTTAGCAGAAGGATTCTACTAATTCATCTTGTTACCCGGAGCCAGTTGCCAAACCAGGGAAGTCTTGGATGCAGCACGGAAGCAGTAAGGTTCCGGGAAACGAAAAACAGGTCCTCTTGCGAGGGCCTGTTTTTCGTTTCCCATTAATGTCCAATTTCTTGTAATCAGCTCAACCTGTGGTAAAATGCTTCAGATTCAGCTGTTACTTCAGCACTCTTTTCCAGACTTGGCATTGGAAGCATGAAATCCCGGCGGATACTACCAGGCCTCATCACAATTATTTGTTTAATGAGCACAGGCTGCTCCAATTCCCCTGTTTCTCCAAAAAGACCGGTTGCTGATAAGCCTGTTCAGACCGATGATCTCCTGTCCATTGAGGCTTCCTATCACCAGGGTAAATACCTGGAGGCGTTAAGCCTTTTGGATTCATATTTATCCAAACATCCCAATAATCCAGATGCTTTATTTCTCCAGGGCTTGGTTTATTTTCAGTCTGGAGATTTAAAAGGGACCCGGCAGTCCTTTTCAAGAATTCCACAGAAGGAAAGATCCCTTCTGGCAGAATCTTGTCTTGAGTTAAGGGAATTGAACAGCGCTCAATCCAAAGATAAGATCCTTGAATTAGCCAGGGAGTTTTTCACCGATTGTCTTCAAGAACTTGAGACCACAACCAAGGCTGTGGAGAATCTGACTTTCACAAAAGATCAGATAATGAAATACGGCCAATTTTACGATCAGGTCATGGGGCAGGAAGACGATGCTGAAATCAGGCGGATGAAGGAAGAAGCTTTTTTGAAGAAGTATTCTCTGTCTGAAGATCAGTTGGGAGAAATTACCTCCAGGTATTTAGATTACCTGGCGGAAGGAAAGTAGCTTATTGAATACTCTTGAGAGTGTTCAAAAGATCCTTAACTTCCACGGCCCCATGTATATCAAGACGCTTCACGTGTTTGCCGCGGCTGTCGTGAAATGCGAAAAACGGCATGGAAGGGCTTTGATAGACCTCATCTTTGATTTTGGCTCCGTGAGAATCTGAGTGGGTGCAGTCCAGGATGCCCACGATAAATCGTTCCAATTCCGCCTTTATAACAGGATCCTTGAGAACGACTTGCTTGATTCTTTTGCACGGAATACACCACTTCGCGGAGAAATAAAGGAAGACTGGCTTGCTTTTCTCTATTCCCAGTTTCAGAGCTTCGTCATGCTTCTCGAAAATGGCCTTCTCAACCGTTGTGACAGAATTCATTTCCAGGTTTGAATTATGGATGAATCCTTGTGCTTGAAGGATTAGTCCTGCTCCATATAAGAAAGCCAGTACTCCCATTGCACGGGAAATCTTCTTCCACCAGGGATCATCCCATGCCAGCCTGACAAAAGCACCCATGAGGGCTCCCGCACAAAGAATATAAAGGCCCCAGGCAACCTGGGCTAGTTTTACAGGTACCAAAATTTCCAGAAAATAGAGAGCCATTCCGAGCAGGATATATCCCATAACTTGCTTGAGAATTATCATCCAGGGGCCAGAGCGGGGGAGGATAGATTGTGAAAAAAGAGCCACAAACAAGAAGAGAACCCCGAGACCCAATCCAAATGCGCTCATCAGTAAGAAACCAAAAAAGAGACTTCCCGGATTCTTAACCAGCCAGATAATGATAGCGCCTGCAAACGGGCCCACACAGGGTGCTGCCACGAATCCCATAGCACCGCCCATAAGAAAGAGGGTAAAGTGGGTGGTTCCCTCAACACTATTGAGCCGCTCTTTCATTGAATTGGGTAGATCCAGCTCAAACAAGCCAAACATACTCAAGGCAAGAAGAACCATCAGCAATGCCAGCGCGATAGCGACATAGGGATTTGCCAGCCATGATCCCAGGTCTCGGCCTGTGTGGGAGGCTATAACTCCAAGGGTGGCATAGACAAATGCAATTCCCAAGACATAGCTAAATGCCCCCCCAAGTCGGCGCAGAAACGGCTGAGTGGCTCCCTCAGAGAAAAGAGATACGGTAATAGGGATCATAGGATATACACAGGGGGTTAAAGAGGCGGCGACTCCCCACAGAAACGCCATGAATAGAGCCATCCATGCACCTTCCTCAAGAATTTTATCAGGTGAAGATCCGGATTGATCTGCCTCTGGCTCTAATTGGGGATTCAGGAATGTTTGCAGTTCGGTGATTTCCTGCATCCAGGATTGAAGCTCAGCTCTTGAGGTCTTCCCAACAAAAAGTGGGACGTCGATCTCTTTTCGCATCTTTCTTAGACAGGTGGTTGCAGTGCAGGGCTGGTAAATAATCGCGAATCGAAGCTTGAGTTTGGGTGGGATCACCAGGTCATCGCGTAATTTTAAAGTGGCAAGGAGATAAGAACCATCCTCGAGCCAATGAGAAACAATCTTCTGATCTCCGCTGCCAAACTCATGAACTCTTGAGCTGGATAGGACCTGAGAAAGTACTACGAATTCATCTGAGAGAAGCTCAAGGCGAGTAGGAGTACCGATTTTCTCTTCCTTGCCGTAAATGTGCCAATCCTCATCAAGTCTGAATCGAACCAGTACAGCGAAGTTCTCATCAGGCTGAATTCCCTGGTGAGTCGAGAATGGCTCAAACTTGACGAGATTTCTAGAGGAGGCTGCCAGAGATGAAGAAAGACTTGAAATGGATTGAAGAGTGGGAAGCTCAATTCCCTTGAGCTTCGCCAGGCACTGGGGAGCGACTAGTAAGAATAGAAGTACAGTAAACCGAATCATAGAGGTAATTCTGAATCGTCAGAGTGCCAATGAATTCTTCTATACATGAGTATATCTCAATACCAGAACTTTACGCAGAATTGAATAATCCCCGAAAAAATAGCTTTTAATCGACCGAAGTTTACATGAGAATCCCAAAAATCTTGAGGGTGCGCTTTCCCCTAGCTCTGTCCCAAACTAGACATAGTCTTGCAATGGGGGATCAACTTCCTTATGCTGATCGGCTTTTTTTCGCCATTCTGGATATTGTTTAAGCTAGCGTAGGCGGTTGGATTCATTGAAAGGATCATAGACATGGAGAATCTCTCTACAAAAGAATTTGCACAAAGGATTTCCCAATTACCGAGAGTCTTTGTGCTGACTTCTCACAAAAATCCGGATGGGGATGGCCTTGGAGCTATGTTTGCTATGGGGGAAGGACTCAAAGTTGCTGGTAAGGAAGTCCATTATGTTCTAGATGAGGAAGTCCGGGACTACTACCACTTTCTTCCTGAACACAAGTTCCTTCAATTTGATCTTGCTCCCATTTCTGAGCCTGCAGTGTTGATGACATTTGACTGTGGCTCAAAGGAGAGAATTGGATTGCCAGAGGGTGTAAGCGTTGACAACTTTTTGTTCGTCAACCTGGACCATCATCTTTCTAATGAAAGGTTTGGAGATATCACGGTGATTCGCACTGATTCGGTAGCGAGTTGCGAGCTGGTTTATGAGACTCTGACCTACATGGGCCTGACCTTGAGTTCGGCAATGGCGACAAGCCTATACATGGGTTTAGTTTATGATACCGGCCGATTTGCTTATTCGGAAGACCCCAAGACTTTCCAGCTTGCTGAAGCGCTCATTCGTTGTGGTGCTGATCACTGGGCGGTCTATACCTCTCTTTTTCGTCATAACGATTTTGAGGAATTTCGAACCCACGGGGAATTGATCAGCCGTCTTCAGCAATCTTTTGAAGGCAAGGTTGTCACTCTGGATGTGACCGAAGATATAACCCAGTCACTGGATCTGGAGGAAACTGAAAACCTGATCAACCAGATTTCTAATATTCGTGACCTGGAAATCGCTGTTATTTTTAAGTATATGGGACCCGCTGAAACTAAAGTAAGTTTACGATCTAGAGGAAGATATTCAGTATGCGACGTAGCCTCTGCTGTTGGCGGTGGCGGGCATCGAAATGCATCGGGGGCTGTGGTAGGTCAGGACTTCGCTACCACCCGCAAGATGGTCATGGATGTCATTAAAAACGTGATCAATGAATGATTGGTTTTTGGTTTTTGGACTCTGCTAGCTTAGAAAGGGTATGCTCCATTAAAGAGAGTAGAAGATATCCCCGTTCAGAGACCCTGTTGGCACGCAGCAATTTTAGTTTACTGGAGATATCCAGGGGCAATAGATAAGCCAGGTTATTGATCAAGGGTAAGAAGTCCAGGTCCTTACAAAGCTTTTGACAGTCTCTTCTAAATCCTTCTGTGAGAAAGAAAAATGAGTCCAAGCGCTCATAGATTTCCCTGCGTAAGAGGATTTCTCTTTCGGGCTCCAGATCCAGTGTAAAGTCCGGGTACTCAAAATCAAACATACGGTAGTTAGTCTTGGCATCCTGTTCTGAAACAAAGAGAACCTCTCTCACACCCTGTACAGCTACCTGTAGACGTCCACCGGGTAACTGGGCTTTATCTATGATTCTACCCAAACAGCCATGCTTATAAATTGGACCGTTATGTGTATCATCTTTCTCTGACCCAGGTTTAAAAACACCCATGGAGATAAACCCTTCTGCATCCAAAGAGTCATCCACCATTTCTATATAGCGGGATTCAAAGATGTAGAGAGCCTGTATGGAAGTAGGAAACAAGATTGAGTTGGGAAGGGGAAAAACAGGTCCCCATGTGGGTAGTTTTGTCTTTCCCTCGGAGCACATGAGAGATCCTTAATAGACCAGAGAAAGTTCGGAAGGACCTGAGCTCCCTCGGTGTCGATCTTCCAGAACTTTTGCCACCATCTCACCAATACCTGAGGGAGTTTCGGTAACATAGATTCCGCGCTCACGCATGTGTTTAATTTTCGCCAATGCTGTTTCATCTCCCCCTGAAACGATAGCTCCTGCGTGACCCATTCGCCTGCCCGGAGGAGCGGTTCGACCTGCCACAAATCCGATCACTGGTTTGCTCATATTCTTGCTAATCCAGTCAGCGGCATCGATTTCCAGAGAGCCGCCAATCTCTCCTATCATGACTACAGCATTGGTCTTAGGATCATTTTCAAATAGGGAAAGAAGGCCGATAAAGGTGGATCCAATTATGGGGTCACCACCGATTCCAATACACGTAGATTGTCCAATACCTAGCTCAGTGAGCTGATGAACAGCTTCATAGGTAAGGGTACCGGATTTAGATATGACTCCAACGGAACCAGGTTTATGAATAAAACCCGGCATGATGCCGATTTTTGCTTCACCAGGCGTGATGATTCCCGGGCAGTTAGGTCCGATGAGCCTGGTATTTGAGGATTTGACGCAGCTGATTGCCCGAATCATGTCAGTTACCGGAATACCTTCGGTGATACATACTACGAGATCTACTTCTGCTTCCACGGCTTCTATGATTGCATCAGCGGCGAAGGGCGGAGGAACAAAAATTAGGCTTACGTCTGCTCCAGTCTCCAGAACAGCCTGGGAAACCGTATCGAAAACAGGAACTCCCTCATAGCTTTGCCCCCCTTTTCCAGGGGTGACTCCAGCTACGATATTAGTTCCGTAATCCCGGCATTGGATAGCATGGAAGCCGCCCTCTTTACCAGTCAGTCCCTGAACGAGGACTTTTGAATTTTTATTTACAAGGATGCTCATTTCTCATACTCCTATGTAAGTCAGTCGTTCAAGGCTCCTACAACCTTTTGAGCTGCATCGCTAAGACTGGTTGCGGTGATTACGCTTACTCCAGAATTTTTCAAAATTTCCCTGGCTTCTACTGCGTTTGTGCCTTCCAAGCGCACCACAAGAGGTACTTCAACCTTGGCTATCTTCATGGCCTCTACGATTCCGTTTGCTACTCGGTCGCAACGTACAATGCCTCCAAAAATATTTACGAGGATACCCTTTACTCCAGGATCTCTGGTGAGAATTTCAAATGCATTCGCGACTCTTTGAGCGTCAGCAGTTCCACCAACATCTAAGAAATTAGCAGGTTCACCACCGTAGTGCTTGATAATATCCATTGTGGCCATTGCCAGTCCCGCACCATTTACCATACAGCTAACATTCCCATCTAGCTTTATGTAATTCAGTCCATGGGAGGAAGCTTCGACTTCAAGCGGGTCCTCCTCATCTAAGTCTCGTAACTTTGCCAATTCCGGGTGTCTGCCCAGGGCGTTATCATCGATGTTTACTTTGCAATCTAGTGCCATGAGCTTGTCATCAGCAGTGACTACGAGGGGATTGATTTCGATGAGGGTACAATCCAATTCCATATAGAGTTTATAAAGACTCGCACAGAACTTCTTAAATCCCTGGATTTGTTCCTTTTTCTTCAGCCCCAGCCCGGCAATGAGTTTGCGAAGATTTCCTGGAGTAAGTCCGGTAGCCACATCCACCCTGCTCTTTATGATCAGTTCAGGTGTTTCGGCCGCGACTTTTTCAATCTCCATTCCACCCTCTGTAGAAGCGATCAAAGTCAGTTTAGAGCTGGTTCTATCCAGGGTAGCCCCCAGGTAAAATTCTTTTGAAATCTCCATGCCCTGCTCGATGAGAATTTTTTTCACGAGTTGCCCGGAAGGACCTGTTTGATGGGTAACCAGATTCATTCCGAGAATTTCCTTGGCAGCCTTGGTAGCTTCTCTTGTGTTTCGAGCTAGTTTGACTCCCCCCCCTTTTCCCCGTCCGCCAGCATGAATTTGAGCTTTAACTACACAGGTGGTCGTGGGAAGTTTCTTCACAAGCGAGGAAACCTCCTTCGCGTCAGAGGTGACAAAGCCTACTGGTATGGGAATATCATAGCGCTCGAGGATTTCCTTTGCCTGATACTCATGAATTTTCATAACGTCTCCTTCGAAGCAAAATCGGTGTCCAATTCGATTCACCCAATCAGGCTGGTTAGGCGGTAACCTAAAGCATTAGGTTTCTCAGTCTTTGGGCGAGAAGGTCAGAAGTATGAAGTAGTAGATACTTCTGTATGAGACCCTGTTGTTCTTTCTTTTGCCCATCCCGCTCTAGAACCTGGACTAGATAGTCCACAACTCTGGGAGTATAAAGGGAATCGGGAAATTCTTCAAACAGTTTGCCAGCCAGTTTTTTCCACTCTTGAAGTGAGAGTTCTCCCTCTACCTCTGTTGAAGCCAGACGGTACTTCAGTTGATGGTAAACCATCCGGTTGTAAAGTAGGTAAGCTGAAAAAAGATCTTTAGCCCAATGATTCTCCACAGCCTTTTCAAGTCTCAAGAGGGAATCAGCGAGGGCTTTTGGTCTTCCAAGAAAGGCATTGCGATAGGTTGAGATAAAGTCAGTGAAGAATACCTCTTCACTGACTTCCTTGAAATCGAGATAAAGCATATATGATTCCTGCACAACTGGAAATCGTGAGGAAGCCAGTCGATTGCTCAGAAACAGGGAGCTCTTTTCGAATCCCGCCTTTCCGTCTTCAAGAATTTCACTCAGAAGGCTCAAATAATGGGTGACCTCCCGGCTGAGAAGGCTTTTAGCATTTTTCAAGACCTCCTCGTAGGCGACTTTGTCTCCCAGAAATACCAGAACCTCAAGTACCTGTTCCATCGACCGGGTTCGATCTGTTTTGGAAAGAGTCCCAAACTTAGGATGGGCATAGAGAAATTGAAACCAGCGAGGTACCTCCGTCCTTCTTTCTTGGAGGTTATAAGTAATCACCAAGAGTTTGAGCAGGATCTTGGGTTGGGTGTCGGATCCCTTTGCAAGGGAAGCTAGAAGTTCATAAGCCTTTTCATATTTTCCGAGGGTTGTGTATGCAAGACCTAGCAAAGAAGTCTCCTCCTGATTTTCAGGAAGTTTCCATTTCCCCGCTGAAGGAGCCAGGATCCGGACAAGTAGATCTGGATTGGCTGCCCGGTTAGCCTCTCTGGCAAGATCTAACAGAATGGATCCAGGGAGTTTTTGAAACTCCTCATCTATCCATGTATCCGCTGGGTTGTCGAGATTTCGCACCACATGGAAGAGAACATCACCCCTCGTTGCGGGTTCCGAACCATGTAGTGTCTTGAAATTCTCAAAGCCCTCCAAAATATCTGTATTTTGAAAGGAATCTACTAGTCTTTTACCCCAGGTTTTCCCCGATATATTTGGGTTCATTTTTAACAATTCAGCGAAGAAGTTCCCATAGTCTTTGCGAATGGAGTAGGCATAAAGAGCCAGATCATGAAGCGCAAGCGGATTTCTCAATTTCTTGCGAATGTCCTTAATAAATTGATTCAGACGTTCGAGCCTGCCATGATCAACAAAGACCTGCGCAATTTCTCTGGCACCCTTGTACTTTTTGGGAAACTTTTTTAGATAACCAAGTAGTATTTCTTCCGCTTGCTGGTCCAATTTTTCTTCGTAGAGGAGA
Organism: uncultured bacterium; assembly: GCA_964539825.1. Lineage (GTDB taxonomy): Bacteria > Muiribacteriota > UBA6191 > UBA6191 > UBA6191 > CAZIKF01. The sequence continues at coordinate 18,446 of CAZIKF010000029.1, read as the reverse complement.
GAGCTAAGGGCTCGATAATTCTCAAATTGGGAGGGAGTAAGTGCAATTTTCCTTTGGTAGCCCTTTTTTTGAAGATCAATTTTCCCAAGTTCGGTTCCAAGGAGAAGATACACATCTGATATCCACGGCTGTGTTCGTTCGCGCAGTTGATCAAACCTCTCGAGTGCCTCGGGTATTCGCCCCGATTCCAGAAGGAGGCGCAGATATTCCTGAACCAGCAAGGGTGAATGAAAGGATTTTTGTGAAGTCGTATGGAAGAATTCCTCTTCTTTAGAGAGCATCTTATGCGCTCGATAAACCCAGTTCATAATTTGGGGTGAATCCATAGTTTTGACGACTTCTAAGATTCGCGCATAGCTTTTTGCGTCAAAAAGATACCTTGCCCACAATTCCATCCATTTGGTTCCAGGTAGCCTGCTTTTGAATAAAATTTCGTGGAGTTGGAAATAGATTTCAGGGCTGACTTGAACTTTTTCAAAATAAGATAGAAGGTGTTCTCTAGTCCGGTCTTGCGCTCGTTTTTCTGAATTTAAGTACGAGTTTTTCAAATGCTCGAGACCGACCTGATCTTCCCCCAGACAAAATGCCAAAATTCCGTGATAAAGGCGAACTTCAGGACCCGTGCTGTTGATTTTCACCAGATAATTCTGTGCCTGCATGTAGTTTCCAGAGCGAATCAGGGCGTCCACAATATGGAAATTTTGAGCATGCAAAGGCACAGGAACCAGGAGAAGAATGAGGCTCAAAATGAGCGGATTATTCCTGTGAAAGAAAAAGTTTGTCAGCATGGCTTTGGCGGCACTAACATACCCTCGTCCCCCTTGATTCGCAACTGGTTGAAGTCTAGTATGGTTTGAGGCTGATTGAGCCTGAGGAATCCATGACAGTACGTGCCAGAGACTTCATTGATTTAGAAACGGAGGTTGCCACACTCTTTGTAGATAATCCAAGTGCTACAGATATCAAATTTATTCAGAGTTTGGTTAAGCTGGTTACTTTTCAGCCCAGAATTCTGGAAATCGCAAGTGAGATACCCGCAGAGACTAGAAATTCTTTTGTTCTTTTACTTTTGGAAAGAGTCTTTCTCTACACTTTAACCTACCAGCATTCCTCTTACGGTCCCTATCACCCAAAGACCCAGGAAGAAGCTCGCTTTATAGATAAGATCCTGAGGATTCATTTTTCATCTCTCAGAGATCCGCTAAACACAGTCTTTAAGTCCCTTGGAGCCCAGGCTCCTATAGTGGAGACAAACCCCACGAAGTCTACGGGAACTGGTAAAAAAACTTCAAAGCCTAAAGAGAAAAATGGAGCTGCTCCAGCTAAGAAGTTCGTAAAATATCACATTCCCATCCATGAAGATCCCGGGATCCATGAGGAGCCATTACAATTTTTCTGGGTTCCCTCAGCCACGGAGAAGTTCGATTTTCCTGAAGAACTCAAGACTAGCTATCCGAACTGGGCTAAGGGAGTCATTTCGTCAATGCAAAGAAGTCTCAAACTCTTCCAGGGATTAAAAAAAGGGAAGCAATTATCTATTTTGACAGCCGGTGAAACCCGTGTACAGCCCCATCATAGGATGATTAGAATCCTCTTAGGAACGGAATTTTACTGGTTATTTAATAAACGTGAGGTGGACCTCGGGCGTTCAATACCAAATAAACGGATTACCGAATTAGTCCAAGGGTTTTTGTTTTCCCTTTACGATCTTTTCATTTCGCTTTTCCCTCCGGACCATCCCATCCATCAAGAACTCAGCTATGATCTGCGTACAAATTGGAGATTCGAGAGAGTACGAGGAATTCGTGGGGCATCCAAGGTACTTTCCGCCTATGAGGATAACCATGCTGAATACCTGATTGAATGTACCGGGCTCAGTATCAACCTGAAGAAGCATGTGGTTAAACACCTCATGCACCATGGGCAGAAGGTGGAAAAGGGCGATGATGAATTACTGTCTCGAAAGCCGCTGCCGCTAGTGGAACACCCCGATCCAGGTGTCGATGAGGACATTCTCTGGCGTCTCTATACCTTCCGTCGTTCCTCCAAGAAAGGTGAGGAGGAAACCTGGCCTGAGCCTTTTTATGAGAAGTATCCCCTATGGTCAAGGGGAATTGTAATGAACATGACGGCGAGTCTGACTCTTTATCATGAGTTTAAGCGCAGTAGATACCGCACAAAGTCCTTTGATACCGCTCAGCTGCAGCCCCATCATCTAATGATCCGGATTCTGATTGCGGCAGAGTATTTCTGGCTCTTTAATATGAGAGAAGTCACCCTTCCTGATTCCCTGGGAAAGGTTCAGGCTCAGGAGCTAATGATCACTCACATGTACGATGTGGCTGAGGAATTTCGTAAATTGCTACCCCTTGAGCACGTGGGGATCAAGGACCTTCCAAGGGAACAGACTGAAGATTGGAGATGCGAGCGCATTCGAGGAGCAGGGGGGGCTCCCCGGGTGATCTTTAAAATCAAATTGGGTTTAAAGGAATACCTCGTTCAATGTACGGCCTCCGTAATCGCCCTCAAACTTCTGACTTCTGACGAGCTCCTCATTGAGATTGAAAAAGGACCGGGTGTCGATGGTAAGAATTATGTTGATGAAACCGAGGAAAATCCTCTGCCGATTTCTGAGTATGAAGATCCGGGAATCGACGAACATATCCTATGGATGCTCTATACCAAAAAGGTAAAGAATCCGGGAGGTTGGTCTGAAGGTTTTACTGACCATTTTCCCACCTGGGCTCGCGGAATTGTTAATTCTCTGGAATCCTGCCGCACACTTTTCAGTGAGATCAGGTGTAACAAAAGGAGATATAAGAGATTTGAAGGTCATCGACTCCAACCGAATCACGATCTCATTAAATTTCTAATCGCGGCGGAATATTACTGGCTTTACAATTTTCGTGAGGTGCAGGTTCCCAGGGAGATAGGACTTCAGGAGGTAAAGGAAATGCACCAGACCTTTATGTGGGATGTGCATAATGAGTTTATTGAGCTGCTTCCTGAGAAGCATCCTGTTCGGCAAATAAAACGAAAAGATCGAGAGAATTGGAAAGCTGAGAGGATTCGTGGTTCGAGCGGCGCCTCCAAAGTCATCGTCAGGTTGATTATGCCGGAGAAAGAATATCTGTTAGAAATGACATCCTCCGTGATAACCGTCAAAAAGCTGCATGGTCAGGAAGAGGACGGGGGTAGATAGGAGGGCAGAGAATCTTTTCTTTAGCGCTTCGATGTAACTTTTGATGGGGTCTGTCCGTAGTTGGCTACGGAGGGTTTTGCCAATGTTCTCTCGATCTTTTTTCCATTGTTTTCTTTTTATTCTGGGCTTTGCTTTGTGTTTTGGTGAGCCTACTTCTGAAGATGTCGCCCGTTCTGACTCTGCTTCAGATTCTCCGGCCAGCGAAGTTTCCCAGGATGCTTCGAAGGTAAATGTGAGGTCAGATGTTAGAACCGATCGCGTTAACTGGGAGCATTCACCTGAGGCTATGCTTCGCGTTGTCCAGTATGTGGATCGAAAATTGAAAAGCAAATATCCTTCACAAGGGGTCAAGAGATCCAAGGGGTCACAAGTCTATGTGCACCATAAGGTCGCTTTCCAATTGGTGCAGAACATTACTCCCTCGGAGCTAAATACACCGGACAGTCCTGTACAGTCGGCTCAGTACTATAGCTCTTATACCCAGGGAGTCATTGCCGTCTTCGCGGTTAAGGTGAAAATCATTCGTACGATTGTGGGTCAAGGGGGGGCTTTACCCCAGTTACGTACTTTCATGTCCAGAGCTGGAATGGGAGCCTCGGCACTACCTACTTCCGAGGAAAACAAACAAGAAGTTGATGAACGTCTGTATCTGGTAAGTATACCCAGGGAGCCCTTTTCCAGGGCTCTTGAGAATCCCTTTTTTAATCCGATGTCTCAGCAGATTTACGCAACAGCGGGAATGAATCTTAAGCAGGCGGAGGTGCCCAATAAGGAGTTGAAGTCTCTCTTTCCAACCAACCGTCCAAAGATGAAGAAAATTACCACTGAGCAGCTCAAAGCACTCCTATCGGGTAATTTCAAAAAAGAGGATTCTGAAGATGAGGAAGAAGAGCAGGAAGAGGAAGAGTAAATCTCTGCCGACACGCTCTTAGCTTCGCAGGTCAAACCCTGGAATCAAAAATCAACTCCCCTTTTGAGACCACAGACATTGGCAGTTCGTTGAATTCTGTACGATCTCTTTCCAGAAGCTCCTCAAGTACCTTCTGAGGATCACTTTGGCAGCTTGAGGGAAAACCTACGAAGTCTGCTTGACTACCTTTTCGTAGATGACCCTTTTGTGGATATCCCAACAGAGAATTTCCTTTAACTGTGGAGCGGTAAAGAGCGCGAAAAACTCCTGGGTCAATTCCCTTCTTTCGATTTTGGGTTAAGAAACTCCTCATCACATCCAGCATGCTCAAAAAAGGACCGGCACCGATATCCGAGCCCAGTGCCCAGGCAATACCTTCTTCATCCATTCTTTTGAAATCAAACAGCCCTGAACCAAGTCCCCTTTCTTCGATGGGAGCGTTGGAGGAAGGGCAATGGGCAATACAAGCCTTATTTCTGGCAATGATACTGATCTCTTCGTCCTGCAAATGGATGCAATGTCCAAGAATAGTTTGGTCGTGAATGAGTCCGGCCCGGCTATAGATCTCAAGGTAGGAATTGATGTTCTCAAAACCAGGAAACGATCGGTAGTAGTTGAGAGTTTCCACTATTTCTGTCTTTGTTTCGGAAAGATGAGTCTGAACATAGAGGCCATGTTCTCTTGCAAACGCTCCCAGCCATTCCAGGGTAGTTGGGTCACAACTCAGTGCGAACCTGGGAGTGATCACATATTGAGGTCCAAAACGAAGCTGTAGCCGCGAACACAGAGTCTTTACGTCCTCTAACTGCTCAGTGAGATAATCAGGGGAATTTCGTGTCATGACCACATTGCCCAGACGAAAATCCCCACGCAGGTGTTCCATCGCCTGAATTACAGACGGCTCATGGATTGAACTATAGATTCCACCACCTAGAGTACCGCAGCGCACTAGCTTGGCGGCAAAATCCATAGCCCTTTCTTTTGAGTACTCTTCACTGGAAAACCTGGACTCTTCTGGGAAAACGTAGTCATTAAGCCACTCTAGCAAATGATCTTTAGGAAGATCACAGACCAGGTCCTGAACCCAGTGGAAGTGAAGATCGCAGAATCCAGGCAGGAGAATTTGAAGGCCGCTCTCCCCTTCCAGTACTTTAGCGTTTGAGCACAATTGCTCGGGAGCCTCATGAAATGGAGTAATCGAATCTATTTTCCCAGTGCTGTCAACCGAAAGGATCGCGTCCGGTATCTCGTTCAACTCATAGTCAGAGACTGGATCAAAAACTCGTGCGCGGTAGATTGCTTTCATTCTTTGGTTATTGGTTGTCCTCTAAAAGAAAGGATGGGCCAAAGGGAAAGCCTAAGAGATCAGAAAATAGATGCCGCGATTGAATGCCGTCCAGGTTGGAAAGATAAATAGGAAAATCAGCAGGACAAAACTCAGCCATGACCTGAAGACAGAGTGCACACGGGGGAGTAGGTTTCTTTGTATCCGTCAATACCAGGATCAATTCGAATTCTCTTACACCTTCAGACAAGGCTTTGAAGAAGGCTACTCTTTCAGCGCAGATCGTCGCTCCATAACTGGCATTTTCCAGGTTACATCCGAAATAGATGACCTCGTCATTACTGACAAGACTGGATCCAACCTGAAAATGGGAGTAAGGAGAATAGGAGTTGTGTAATCGATCAACTGCAAATTTCCATGCTTTTTGAGCCAGTTGTTCCATCGTGCTCACGGGCTTCTCCAGATTCCACTCCCAGTATACCATCGTTTCTTATGCTCTTGGAAAGATGGTGAGTCAGGCTTTTCATGGTGTATGTCCTAAAGTACCAAGACTGAGGAGACTGAGATGAAGTGCATGGATGATTTATATAACCAATTAGAATCCTTACGTTCAGAGGGCGCAGCCATCATTGATGTTCGTACAGCAGATGAGTTTGCTGAGGCTCATATTGAAGGTGCTATAAACCTGCCTCACTCTGAAATCAATCAGGATAGTGCGACCATGCTTAAAGAATTTTCAAAGATCTGTGTCTTCTGTCACATGGGCGGACGTGCTTCCGTGGCGGAACAGATTCTCAATTCCCTGGGAATTCAAAAGGTTGAGTGTATTAATGAGGATGGGATGGCAGCATGGATAGGCAAAGGATATCCAGTCGTTCCCTAGGAGTTTGTCGCAGTAGAAGGCAATTCTCCGACAGGCACCTGGACTCAGCGGGCTGAATCGACCAATCTTAATCGCAACTGCTCGGGCGTAAAAAAACCTGAGAACTCAGCCAGGAGTGTTCCTCCTTTTCCTAGTAAATATACCTGGGGGAGTCTCTTGATTGGATAGCTGTTTCTAAGAATTTTTCCTGGTTCAAGATTGGGATCCAGGCGAACCTTGGTATATCCGCTTAAAACCCCCTTCAAGGATTCTTTAGTCAGAATATTTTCTTGTAGTTCTTTACATCGGGAGTGTGAACTGGTGCAGAATTCCACATAGATTGGTAGGGAACTCTCCTCTAGTATTTCCTGAAATTCCTCTTTTGATCGAGGTGAATACCAGTCTCCAGTCCTGGGTATGTCTCTGGCTGCCAGGGCATCTTGCAGGGGTTCCTGGATTTTTTCCTTTCTTATAAATTCTTGAAAATCTTCAGAAGTTGGCGCGAACTCCTCCAACTCCGCCAGGCCTATGTTTACTGCCTTGGGCTGCACTTCCAGACGTGCCAGGGTTTTTCTGAGAATGAAGGAATAAAGTTCATAGGGAGATTTTTCATCAGCCCGGATGAAGGCCTCCCTGCAGCGGTCGATGCTTCCAGCCATGCAACACAAGTAGCCCAGTCGATAGTAATTCTCAAAGGTGTCAAATCCAATTCTAAGAACCACCTTTTGGAATTCTCTAAGAACCTCAGTAAGCGATAAACCCGGGTAGCGTTCGGCGGAATCAGGATCAAACTTCCAGAGGTAATAAGCATGAAAGAGGCCCTCGTCTGTACCGAGTCTTCCCCGGTGTCTCTGGGTAATGATATCTGAGTAGGAATTAGCAATTTTTCGAAAATCTCTTACTCTGGAATCTAGAAGCCTGGGAGCCAGGCTCCAGATGTCAAAGGCGAATTCAGGCAGGTTGTTTTCAAAGAAATAGAGGGCCAGGGTATCGAGGAAAAGAGGGTCCCTGGAATGCTTGGAAAGCAACGCCTCAGTTCTATCTAAATCCAGGCTCATGGTTGATTCCAGGGTCTGCCTTAACTCAAAGACTGGTAAGCGACTGGCTCTTCGATCCCTTATAGTGGTCAAGATTCTGGAACAGCCTGCCAACTCAGACTTTGGACGGCAGGTTGAATAAGCCTCGTATTCTTTCCCCAATCGCCAATACGACATGGCGATTCCAGGCAGCGCTTCTGGATGATCGGGAACGATTTCAAGGAGTTTCTGAAAAAAGGCAAGGGATTTGGCGAAGTTTGCGGATTGAAGGTGCCCACGAGCCAGGTGGTAAAGGACTCTTGGGTCCTTCGGCTTCTTTTGATGCATGAGCTGTAATTGAGCCAATGATTCCGCGGAGAAATTTCCACAAAATCCCAGCAACAGAAGGAGGAGCGGGATCAGTCTAATCCGCAAGTACCCTGGGTAGATGAGAAGAAATTCGTGTAAGCACTTCATAATGTATGGTTCCAGCGGCTTCAGCCAATTCTTCAGCTGCTATCGATACCCTTCCCTGGCTGCCGAGTAAAACTACCTCGTCACCTGAATTTACACCGGGTATATGGGAGACATCCACAACAATCATATTCATTGCTACCCGTCCGATGACCGGGGCGCGGGTGGAGCGTATTAAAACATGAGTTTGGGAGCCGTTGCGCCGATCGTATCCATCGTAATAGCCCACAGGAAGGATGGCAATCTTACCTTTCCTAAGCGCTTCATGAGTACAGCCGTATCCTACCCTGTCCCCCTTTTGGATCCTTTTGACCTGCGCGATTCTGGTTTTCCAGGTAAGAATTGGATGGAGATCTACTTTCCGCTGCCTTTCTTTGAGAGATAGCAGGGTTTGCCAGGAGCTATAGTACCCGTACAAAGCAATGCCAACCCGTACCAAATCCTGGGTTGCGTCGGGATATAGTAAAGCTGCCGCCGATGCGCAGGAATGCCTCAGAACAGCCGGGGAAATAGAGTGGGTATACTCCTGAAAGCGGACAAATTGGAGTTTGTAGAACTCTGAACTGAGGGTGTCTTCTACATTCGCATAATGGGTATAGACTCCCTCAAGACTCAGTGCTGGGCTGGCTTCGAGTTTCTTGAGCAAATTGGGAACGTTTTCCCCACTAATCCCTTGCCGATTTAGACCTGTTTCTATTTTCATGTGGATCTTCAAAGACTTGTGTAATTCTTCCAAGAGATCCAGCGATTTTTGGGAATATACGCACAGTCGCATAGGATCTTCTAACCGATGGAAGTCTTCAGGAGGCACATAGCCCATGATCAAAATAGGAGCTGTTATCCCCTGGCTCAACAGCGTCAGCGCTTCTTCAAGGGAATCGACACAAAAAAAGCGCACATCAAGTTCAGAAAGGACACCACTGACCAGGTCAATTCCGTGACCATATGCGTTGGCCTTCACGACTGCTCCCAGGATTGTCCGAGTACCGATCAGATCTTGAATCTGGGTCAGATTCGACTGCAGAAGGGACCTTGAGACTTCAATCCATGTCCTGGGCAAGAAGACCCTCCTGGTAAAGAGATTGAAGGGTGTTTGAGAATTCTTTTTGGATTCTTTCCCGGTGTACGTGGGAGCGGTTCAGAACCACTTGTCTTCCCCTCACATATACCTCCTTGACCATTTCGCGGGAGCCGCTAAAGATCCACCGATCCCAAAGTGAATTCGGGGCTGAAATGATTGCGGAACTGTGAGCAGGATCCAGGACCAGAAAATTCGCTCTTGATCCCGGTTTCAAAGATCCAGTAGGAAGCTGAAGCGAAGCGGCTCCGGTGCGATAAGATTGCCTGGCGAGGGATTCACCCGGAGAGAGAATGGGCGGTTCTACACAGCGGTTTCTTTGCAGGAGTCTATATCGCTGGGAATACTCCAAAAGACGAAGTTCTTCAAAGGGATCAATCCGTATGTTGGAATCGGAACCGATACAGATTTGTCCCCCTTCCTCTAGAAATTCCACTGCTGGAAAAATTCCATCACCCAGGTTGGCTTCGGTAATGGGACAAAGGCATATATTAGCTCCACTGCGGGCTAGCCCTACACGTTCGGAATCCGCCATATGAGTCGCGTGTACCAGTGTCCACCTGGAAGATATCTCAAAGTTCTCCAGAAGAAACTCTACCGGTCTCTTATTCAGATACTTGAGGCAGGACTCCACCTCCGCGGGTTGTTCTGCAATATGGATGTGCAATGGGAAATCTCGATTTTTCATGGATTCTACGAGATCTTTCATCTGTGAGGGATGAACAGCCCTCAGGGAATGAATTGCCGCCCCGATCTTGGTCTCGGGAAAGGTCTTGACCAAATTTTCGATGAGATCTAAGAATTGATCGACGGAAGAATGTAAAAAGGGCTCCTGCTCAGTCCTGGGGGGCTCGGAAAATCCACCCTGTTGGTAAAGGACCGGCAGCAGGCATAATTCAATCCCTGTAAGTTCAGAGGCCTCAATTAGTGCCTTCGAGCTCAAGAGCGGATCTAATCTCCGAGAGGATGCCGCGTTGAGAAGTTTATGCAGATAGTGGAATTCTCCCACCGAAGTAAATCCAGACTCTAGCATTTCCATGTACAAAAAAGAGGCGATCTTTTGGAAATGCGAGAGGTTCAATCCATTGGCGAGGGCATACATGGTCTCCCGCCAGGTCCAAAAGCTATCCTTTGATGACGATGATGAGCGGCTCTCGGCGAATCCCGCCATGGCCCGCTGAAAAGAATGGGAATGACAATTCACCATTCCGGGGATCACCAATTCGAACTCAGCGGATATTCTTCCCTGTGCGGTGGGCTCAAGATGCTTGATGTTCCCCTCTTCATTCACCGTGAAGTAAACATCTTTGAAAAAGATCTCTCCGTCAAAAAGAGTCTGTGCCTTGTAGGTAGCGGGATTCAGGATAACCTCCGCGATGACATCTCAGAGCCCAGAAATGCGATTACTTCCTGTAAAGCCCTGCGGGTTTTATTCCAACCCTCCCCGGGGAATTGAAGCGACTCCTCGTCCATGTAGATCCGTTGTGACATCTCGATCTGTAAACAAAAAATGTCCTCAAATGCCCCGTGAAAATGGCGGGTGATCTGCCCACCCTGAAAGGGATCGTTTAATGCGCAGGTGAGATCATGGGATTGAAAAATTTCCCTGGCTTTTACGAGGAAATCCATAGGACAGGTTTTTCCGCTTCTGTTTCCGAGAATAAGGTCTGCAAAGGGTTCAGCCTGAATGGATGTCACTTCGGAACGAATACTGTGAGCATCCACCAGCAGAGCTATCCCGTGGACTTTTATGCAGCTCTCCAGAGCCTGGTATAGGGCTCGATGATAGGGATCATAAAAGAATTCAACTCGCTGCTCAATTTCAGTTTCAGATGGCTCTTTAGCCTGTTTATAAATCGACTGCTGGGAAAAAGTACGCAGGGGAACCAGGCCTGTGGGACTGCGCTTCTCATAGAGGGGTGTGGTACCTGGACGGGGGCGGTTCAAATCCACGATATATCGAGAATAGAGTGCTCGAATCGCCGGAATTCCCAATTTTGTACAAAAATCGTAAAGATGGTGCACATACCAGTCGGTATCAGGTAATTCCAGGATTTGAGGTGAAGCGCAGTTTTGCTTGAAGCTCTCAGTGACTTTCGTACCTGAATGAGGAATGCTCAGAACGAGCGGAATTTGGGCCTGAACAGGGCCAATTTCTTCGAAAATCACATCGGGCATATTCAATTTTCCTTCACCAGAGAATGAATCTAACTCTAGACGAAAAGAACAAAATTTGAAACCTCGCCCTAAACCCTAATGCAAGTGGTTTACAAATGCGCAGGTTCACACCCGAGAAGGATTAATTGCTAATAAACCAAATGCGTTATGGTATAAAATGGATAAGATAATGAACCTAATGATCACCATCTTCTCTCTTTTTTTCCTATGGATTCCCAACTTGGAGGGTTCCAGCTTTTTAGGATTGGATCTTCCTGAAAACAAGTGGTCAGGCCTTGGGTTCTATTTAGCTCCCTATGCAAAGAAGCAGGAGAGGCTTGTGTATGAAAACTGCTACACGGATCCCCAGCTTTTTCTCAAGCTTCCCTATGAAATCAACGAGGGAAGTCTTCTGACAGGAATGGGCTGGAAGGGTGAAAAGTTTGTTCTCAAGGGACCGGGGAATCAAAGAATCTGGTGCCGGAAAAATAAGGAACGGGTAATCCCTGAATTGGTGTTTTACAAAGACTTGCTCGAAGCACGCAAACTCTATGATGGCCAAAAGGTCTGGCTTCGTCAGGATTACTTCTTCACGTGGGGCAAAGGATTTCGCAAAGAGCGCTATCCTGCTAAGAAATTTGATCAAATGGAAGTGATCGGAGTGGAGATTGCCCCGCTCTCTTCTAATCGTTCCCTCCTTGTAAAGCTTCGATCAACAAAAGGGTTTCCGGGATTTTTTGAAATCAATCTGACGGCTGTGAATCGCAATCCTCCCTACCTTGGATTGGAAGAGTTTTGTTACCTCAAAGAACCCAGGGAACTATTTAAGATTAGCTCTCACATCTGGAAAAAGATTCAGGCCGAGCAAGTTCTTTTGGGGATGAGGGTTGAAGAAGTACTCCTGGCCATTGGCGATCCCATGAAAGACGATGGGTTGAGTCCTACAAGGACAATGGTTTTTCAAGTAGAGGGAGAACTCTTTGAATATGTTTTCTACAAAGGGAAGCTGGACCAGATTCTACCCCACAGTGTAGATGGAATCGAGATGATAGGAAACCAATGAAAGGGAAAGTTTGGCCGGAGTTTCTGCGCAGAGAATGGTATGCCCGAAAGAAAATATCTAAAAAGAAGGGAACCCATTCGGCAGGTGAATTCTGTGAAGACCAGCTCAAGGAATATGAGGATAAGAGGGTATTTTCTAATAATCAAAAGTTAGAATTAAGAAACTACCTCAAGATTTGCAGGGAATGGGGGCATATCTGCGGAGACCTGCTCAAGGATCATCTCAGGCCTCACAGTCTATGGAGGGGTACACTCAAGCTGGAAGCCTCTAATGGAGCCTTTATAGAACAGGCAAGGTTCATCCAAAAGGATCTGCACCAAAGGCTGGAAAGAATATTACCGGAAATCCAAATCAAAGAAATACGCTTCATGGTAGGAGATCTCTCCAGGCAGCCCTATACCCAGGATTCCAACCCGGAAGAGACATCAGAGCTCTCACTCAAGGAAAGGTTAGAACAAATTCTAAATGAGCGCTCAAGGTGAGTCGAAATCGGTAAATTTCGGAGCGCCTGGACGGCTGCAAAGCCCGATACTCTGCTCATCCGCCTCGGTATTAGCGACGCTAAGAGCCTGTCGGAGAATTGAGTTTGTGACGAGACCGAGCGAAAGAATCAGGATCAAGGCGGAGGCGGAAAATACCGCCGAAGGTGTGCTGGAGCACATTGAGAGCGGTTTTTTCGGTGACAACGCCGAGCCTGTTTTTTGCAGCCGGTCGCAGTAGAAGGCAATTCTTCGACAAGCTCCTATTACCTTCGTTGTCTTCACAGGTCTCGAGCTTTTCGCTCGCCCAGGCGCTCCGAAATTTACCGACTTCGACTCATTAAAGATGTACGGTCATCCCGCTACTTGATCGCGGGATCCATGAGTGGTCTCCACTGCAGATTTGAACATTGAAGAGTGAGACTAAGAAAGTTATAGTCTGCTTTTTTATGGTGATCTCAACACATTCATCCACCAGACCTGAAATTACAGTTTCATTGGTATCTGATCTCATCTCTGAGCAGTTTCCCAAGTGGGCTCGTTTACCAATCCGACCGGTTGAGTCAGGTGGTTGGGATAATAGGACCTTTCACCTGGGTGAAGAAATGTCGGTGAGACTTCCCAGTGCAGAGCGTTATGCTTCCCAGGTCCAAAAAGAACAGAAATGGCTACCAAAACTGGCTCCACATTTATCAATTCCTATTCAAGAAGTACTTGCTATAGGACAGCCTTCAAAGAACTACCCCTGGAACTGGTCAGTGTGTCGCTGGATTGAAGGTGAGAACGCAAGTACTCTAGGAATAGATGATTTGGAGCAGTTTGCTGCTCAGATAGCTCAATTTCTAAATGAATTGTACAAGATTGATGCCGCCGATGGTCCTTTAGCTGGAGTTCATAACTTCTATCGGGGCTCCCCTCCCTCGGTCTATGACACCGAAACCAGGGCGGCCCTGTCCCAACTGAGAGATTTCATTGATGTGGATGCTGTAACCGGTGTTTGGGAAAAGGCTATCAGCTCCAAATGGCTTCATAAGCCAGTCTGGGTACATGGTGATTTCAGCGCAGGCAACATTCTGGTAAAGGATGGCCAATTAGCCGCTGTCATTGACTTTGGCTCCTCTGGAGTGGGAGACCCGGCCTGTGATCTGGCCATAGCCTGGACCTTCTTAACCAAGAGGAGTCGTCAGATCTTCAGGAGTCATATGGAGTTGGACTCAGACACCTGGGCCAGAGCACGTGGGTGGGCTATTTGGAAGGCTCTAATTACTCTGGCTCAAGTGGAGGATAAAACCTGCACAGATGCCTTGAAGTACCAGCAAGTGATAGACCGGGTTTTAGAAGATCATAGACTTGAAAACAGTCACTCTCCATAGCCGAAACAACAATCTTAGCCTGGAGTCCACACTTTATATCTAAACCAAAACCGGTCCTAAACTTCTTGGGCCGATCCAGGGTATCATTCGGTACTCTCCCAAAGATTTAACCTGTGCCTGCCAGGGGGACACTTTGATTCAGTTAAATAACCTACACAAATCCTACCGAATGGGAGATTCAGATCTTCATGTTCTCAAGGGGATTAACCTGGAGATCAGGCAGGGGGAATTTATCTCTATCATGGGACGCACAGGCGCTGGAAAATCAACTTTATTGCAGATTTTAGGTTGTCTGGAGGTACCCACTTCCGGTTCCTATCACCTTGACGGAGAGTCCGTGGAAGAACTGGATGACGACAGCCTCGCAAGAGTTCGTAACACTAAAATAGGATTTGTTTTTCAGTCCTTTTTTCTACTCTCACATCTGACCGTGTTACAAAATGCGATGGTCCCCATGGAATATTCAGGAATTCCCCTCCAGGAACGTAAGAAGCGGGCAATGAATTGGCTGCAAGCCTTTCAGATGGAGCATAGGCTTGATCACTGGCCTCATCAGCTTTCAGGCGGAGAGCGTCAACGGGTAGCCCTCGCTCGCTCCATGGTTAATAATCCTTCTTTGTTACTAGCTGACGAACCTACTGGAAACCTGGATCTGAAAGTGAGGGATGAGGTCATCGAAATTCTGCAAAATCTGCAAAGAGAATTCCGTGTCACCCTGGCCCTCGTCACCCATGACCAGGAACTGGGTGATCTGGCACAACGCAAAATAGTTCTCCGAGCCGGGAAGATTGATTGATATGGACTTGAGAATGATTGGAAGCCTGCTGAAAGTCTTATTCTTTCTTATTTTGGGAATTTGTTTTTCCGGGGACCCAGCTTTCGCCCAGACCTACAGAGCGGTAATCAAACCAGCAGAAGCGACCATACTCATGGCACCCAGAAATGAAATCAAAGCCAATAATTCAGCCAGTTCCTCGAGCTCGGTCAAACTTAAGTGGAGACTTGAAAAAAGTCGTTTTGTGAAGGCAAAAGAATTGATCTGCAGCTTTCAAACCAGTCGTAGATCAAGCTGGTTTTCCCGTGCTGATCGCATGATTCGGAGGCTTAAAACCCAGGCCCGGGAAAAACTACAGAAAATCGAGGAACAGGTTCAGGCTAAGCAGGTAGGACTGGAGAGATTGAAAATCGAACTTCAGCAGGTTGAACTAAAGAAAATAGCCCGCGATGTCATGCCCTTTCGTGATTTCGAGAGGCTTCTGATTGACATTGAAAACGCAAAACTTGAAATTCAAAGCACCTTCCAAAGACTTGAGACCCTTCGAGAAAGGAAACGGCAGTTACAACATTCTGAACAAATAAACATTGATGATGCCATAGCTGAAAGAGCCTATTTGGAGGAGCAGTTGGACCGCTTTGAAGTCAGAGCACCACATGATGGATACGTCTATTTTCCGAAGCTTTCAAAGTTTAAACGACCCGTCCGTATAGATGACTACTTTGCTGCTGGAAGTCCAGTGGTGTGGCTGGCAAAGGACCAGCGGCAAATCGTAGAGTTCTATGTCCCTGAATTTCACTTTCAGAGGATTCAGTCCCTGGAGCGGTTCTCAGTCCGCTCTTCCGATGGCAGAATCTCTGTCCAGGCGAGAAAAGCCAGCACAAATCTCTATCCCCAAGTATTGACATACCTTCTTGATGATCCTGCTATACCCGGAGGCCAGGAAAAATATTTCATCGTCCGGGGAGAGTTTCTAGAGAAGGTACCTGAAGTGGGAGAGGGTGTGGAGCTTACGGTTGAAATCCCATCCAGGGAGGGGCATTAGTGGATTTCTCAACTATGCTCCTTAATACCTACCTGGTTTTTCGCACCAAACCTCTGCGGGCTTTTCTGGCCCTGCTGGGTATCATTTTTGGAATTGGTGCTGTCATTGCCATGGTTGCTGTTGGAGAGGGAGCCCGCCAGGAGATTCATAAGAAAATACAGGCTATGGGAGCTAACCTTGTCCAGGTTATACCTGAAAAGGTGGAACCTGAAAAACAAAGAGAGAATATCCAGGTCAGCCAGGGATTGAATGCCAGGGACATTCACTTACTCAGGCAAGGATTGGAAGGCCAGGGTAGACTTGCTTTTTCGAGTCATTTCAGTCTGACGGCCGGGGAAATTCACTTCCAATTTCCAGGATTGAAGATTCTGGGAATCTCAGAGGACTACCTGGACTTGCAGAGGTCCAGGCTTGTGGTTGGGCGAACCTTAATGGAGCAGGATTTTCATAGGGCAAGACCGGTATTTCTCATGAATCCAGCGGCCTTTCAGCTCATACAGGAATATTTTGTCTCATCGGGAGAGCAGGAGGATTTTCTTGGACAGAGATTTATACGTCTCAATTTCTCCTATTTCTTACCTGTTGGGGTGGTTGATTTTCATAGGGTCAATGAACCGGATATCACCCAGGCAGAATCCCTGCCCACTCTGTACTTGCCCAACTCCAGCCTGAGATTACGTTTACAACCCAGTCCTGCCTATGGGGAAATCGATAGAATCCTTCTTGAGGCGAAAAACCTGGAAGATACCGTGACTGTGAAGTCCCTGGCGGAAGAACAATTATTAAGGAATCACGGACAGGTGGCAGACTTTAGTGTTCAAGCTCCCATGGAACTCCTGCTGCAGGCCAGGGAAACCCAGAAAGTCTTGAATTATGTCTTGTTGTGTATCGCCTCAATATCTCTTTTGGTGGGAGGTATTGGAATCATGAATATCATGTTGGCAAATGTGTTGGAACGCATTCAGGAAGTGGGTCTGCGTAGGGCTGTAGGAGCCAGATCTCGAGATATTCTTATTCAGTTCATTCTCGAATCTGTGTTTATTTGCCTGGTTGGAGGTCTATTGGGATTATTGTTCGGATTCGGACTTGCAAACGGGATGTCACATTTCGCAGGAATGTCTGCCAAATTCTCCCTCAATACAGCCTGGATCGCTGTGGGAATATCCCTCGTAGTAGGCCTGGTTTTTGGGACCTACCCGGCCCACAGGGCCACAAAAATAAGCCCTATGGAGGCGTTAAGGAGCCAGGGATGATCAGCTCATTTCTTTTCTTGTTATTGTTGATAAGCGCCTACGGGGAATCAAGAACCGCAATCGCGCAAACACAGGATTTCAAACAGGTTTTAGCCTTTCGCGGAGAACTTGATGTGGTCAATAAATCCGATGTTTTCTCGCCAACTCTTGATGAATCCTACTGGACACTAACGGCCAATTTTGTCATCCAGGACGGTATCCTGGTTCAAAAGGACCAGGTGATCATCACGTTTCAAGAAATGGATGCCAAAGCAGATCTTCGCAAAGCTGCGAGAGCTCACCATCTGGAGCTTAAAGACCTGGAATTGAAGGAATTTGAGTTGGAAAAGGAAAAACAGGAACTCCTGGTTCAGCAAAAGAGACACCGAATCAACCTGAAAAAAGCACAGACCTATTTGCTTGAAGATGAGCAGCATCTTTTACCCAGAATTGAGCGGGAAAAGGCAAAACTGGAGGTGCAGGCCGCCACTCTAGAACTAGATCAGGCAAACAAGGCCAGGGACGAGTTTGAAAAGAGAGCGGAAACTGCCCGCGAAGTACAAAAGATCAAATTGGAAGATGCCCGGGAGGAACTCGATAAAAAACTCAAAAACCTTGAATCCATGGAAGTGAAAGCCCCGGTAACGGGAATCTTTTATCGTCCACTCGTAAATCTTGGGAACAGCAAGGAGAAAATTCAGCCAGGGAAGTCTGTTTCCGGAGGGACTAAGATTGCAGAAATTGTAAATTTTGAAAAATTTGTGTCCAGAATTTATGCGGTCCAATCCGATGCCATATCCATCAGTCCCGGAGACCGGGTTCAGCTTGAAATCACGGCAAATCCAGGAGAGAAGCTGAGCGGTAAAGTTCAAGAAATTGAAGCCTTTCCTATCTCTCGCAAAGAAAGGCTATCAGACCAGGGACCCGGGGGAGCTCTGAAAGAAGTTGAGATCAAGGTAGAACTCGATCAGGCATTTGACTGGATGCGCCCGGGAATGAG
The DNA here is from genome assembly GCA_964539825.1 of uncultured bacterium. Taxonomy (GTDB): domain Bacteria; phylum Muiribacteriota; class UBA6191; order UBA6191; family UBA6191; genus CAZIKF01. The sequence goes on along the minus strand of CAZIKF010000029.1, from coordinate 495 downwards.
CCTGATGGCGATAGTCAGTACCACTCTTGAGAAAAATCAGCTCGTTATTCCCCTGGCTGCTCTGTTAAACGTAGATTCCAAGTTCTTCGTGAAAACACAGCATCAGTCATCAAATGAACTACAAGAAGTTCAGCTGGGTCATAGCTCTCTGACTGAAGCGGTAATTACCAGCGGCATCAAAGCAGGAGATGTTCTGATTATTCCACCCACCTCGCCCTGAGACTCCGGGTTTATCCAGAGTTGTAAGGAAAGACGATTACGGCCCGAATCCCCTTTCTCCTTGTTAAAAGGTTAGCAATTCCCTCCGCTTGAAGGTAAAGCAGAGATTCAGTGTCCCATGAATTTCCAAACACGCTGTAACTGAGCGGGAGTGATAAAGGCGGTCTCAGCGATTTGAGTGGTGGTCAGAAAACCTCTTGCGCGCTGCCTATCCAGTCGAGGAAGAATCCTCGTGACTTTGCGGTGAAGGGAAGGAGAACCAACTACCAGAATCTC
>CAZIKF010000028.1:0-67586 GCA_964539825.1 uncultured bacterium | reverse complement strand
GAAGAATCCTCGTGACTTTGCGGTGAAGGGAAGGAGAACCAACTACCAGAATCTCCCCATCGTGAGGTTTGGCAATAATGCGCGTATCAGTAGCAGAGGGCTGGCGAGAATTGAGTGTATCTACAGGGTTAGCAGTCGGTGACCCCAGCATGGTCTGAAGGACGTTAGCAGTACGAGAAGCATTGGAGCGCCCCACGGAGTAGACCCGTGTATACGCTGCCCTTGTGGAATCGGCATACACACGTAAGATGCCGTCCTCAAGGCGATACTCAACACCAGAGACATCCGAGAGAGTCTCAAGAATTTTTCCCAGGGTACGATTGCGAAGCCAGAGACTGACTCGAACATCGCTAGATCCATAAGTAATGAAATCAAAGCCACCCAGGTGAGCCAACCCCCTCATCAGGGTAATTACATCAGCATCCTCTACTCGGACACTGAAGAGTTCACCCCGTACATCAGAACGCTGAACTACATCGCTACCAGAGGCGGGAAGCCGAACCGTAGCGACCAACAAAAAGAAAACAACACCCAAAAGAACAAAACGAAAAGAAATCACAAGAACCCAATCTCAATTCTAAGGATTGAAATTTAAGGCCAGGGGATTGTCCCCTTTTGTCCCTTTGTCTTTATCGGTAATCCATTATAAGGTGGTGTTAGCGTAGGTTGGTCTTGAAAACTGAATTTGGGCCAATCAGCTGCCTATTATGGAGGTATGAAATGAGGCTATTTTTCGTTCTGGTTTTGTGTTGTCTGTCTGCATTGGAAGCAGCCAAAGACGATATCTCTATTAAAACGGGATATTTCCCACAAAGCGTTTATCTGGAAGCGACTTCTGGTGGGGGATTCCTGAATTTCGATTGTATGTTTAAGCCAATTAAGGCTGGCAAGGTATTCATCGTACTCTTTCACTACCTTGACCGGGAAGGCAATGTTCTTCTGATTCGCAGGTTGGCACCCAATCCACCCTTTGAGAATGTAGGCATTCATTTGGCGGTATTTACTCCGGGAAAGGGACCCGTGCTCCATCAAAATTCATTTCAGGCTGGTGATAGCGTATTTATAGCCCATCCATTTGAGCAGGTTCCGGCACACTTTCTGGTGAAACGGGTGAAATGCCAGATCATTCTGGTTAATGAAGATCAGAGCTACGAGGAACTGGAGATTCAGGTTCCGGTGAGTAAACACCGACCAAAGAGCGCATTCTATCCTCCATTTGATGAAACTTGGATTCATTTGCAAGGTCACGATCTCAGGGCTCATCATCGGCAGATTTACTATCATCGCAACTCAAATTACTTTGCCATCGACTTTCTGAAAATCGATAGTAGTGGAGAATTAGTAAGACCAGGTAGGGATGGTACTAAGTTGAGTGATTTCTATTCCTACGGGGCAAAAGTATTAAGTCCCGGGGATGGAGTTGTAGTGCAGATTCTCGATCGGTTCGAGGATGCCCCAATTGGAGGCAGGGCAAAGGATCTTGATCCAAATTTCCCGGGAGGGAACCACATCCTAATCCAACATGAACCGAATCTGTTTTCATACCTGGCTCATCTGCAGAAGGGTAGCTTTCTGGTTCAGGTAGGTGACAAGGTTAAGACCGCTCAAGAATTAGCCTTATGTGGCAATTCAGGTAATTCTGATGCCCCCCACATCCACTTTCATCAGGTACCTGAGGCAAAGACTAATTTATTAACGGTTCATGGACTACCCATTATATTTCGAAAGTTTCAGACCAGGGTTGGCGATAGGAATATGGTTCACCAAAAGCTCGGCAGTTTTCCAGGGGAAGTAATTTTGGGGCAGAAGTGAAAAATCCATGACCTGAACTCTACTAAGACTATTCTTGAGTTAGATTGCAATTTGCTTAAAAGTATCCAAAATTGCTTTCGTTATTAGATAATCCCCTTTAGTAGCCTGTTCCCGCAATTTTCCTTGGAAAGGATTAGCATGCTCAAAAATCAAGAAGCGGCAAAAGTCGCTCTTCTAATCAATGTCGTTTTGGTAACGTTTCAATATATGGCTGTTGTCTGGATCCTGGGTCCTTTTAGTTCACAGTTCAAATCAATTTTTGAATCGATGAATGTGGAACTCCCCACGATGACTACATTCATACTCTCTGTTTCTGGAGCGGTGGATGGTCCGCTCGGGTTGGGCCTTGTGCTTCTGATAGTGCTGGCAGGAATTGGAGCGGGATGGCTTGTGATGACTACTCAGCAGATCTACGTGGTGCTGCCGATAACCAACGCTCTTCAGTCCCTGGCTCTACTTATAGGCTTTGTAGTCTTTATCTGGATTTTTGTGCCGATGCTGACCCTTGTTAATGGAGTGGGATAAGACCAGGGCACTGTGCCCGTTTCTACATCGTTGGGAGACTCGGGTTCAAGTTTTATGATGCTGGCGTACTAAGGAGTGATCTTGATCAAACAATTTCTTGTTTTAAGTGCCATAGGGATGTTTCTGGGTGTTGCCCTGGGAGCATTTGGTGCGCATGCCCTGAGGGAAAAGCTATCAACAGAGATGCTTAATGTTTGGAATACCGCTGTTTTGTATCACATGTTACATAGTTTGGGCCTCGCTATCGTGGCTATCGTTTACAAATCCTATGGAGGACCCCATTGGTTTTCATGGGCCGGTTGGTTTTTGATTTTCGGTGTACTGTTCTTTAGTGGTTCGCTCTACATCATGGCCATTACCGGGATCCGTTGGCTAGGGGCCATCACACCCCTGGGAGGGCTGAGCCTTCTGGCCGGCTGGGGTTTCTTTGCCTGGGCCTTATTTAAGGCGAAATAACGGACTATTACTAAATTCCAGATGGCTCAACTCAAGGCTTTTTTCTCATAAGATCATTATATTTGATTCTGACTTCTCATTTCGCTACAAAACCACTACACAAATTGAGCAGAACCCATCAAAATACTGGATTCCCTGGTCAAGCCAGAGAATGACGAAATCTTAAGATTCTTGAGTTGATCCAGGGGAAAATCCACTTACCCCATTACTCTATACCTATTCTACTCCCCTTCTAATATCAGGAATAAGTCGAGAACCTGGGTGTGGTGGTTTTGTGGGAGTTGTTTCAACCCTCTTTATCTTTGAATCAATGGGCTGAGATTTTGGATCACATGGGTGAGCGAAAAGTTTGCGGCAAGTGAAGACGACGAAGGGACTAGCAGAGCTAATGCCGAGGAGGATGAGCGAAGCGGCGGACTTTGCAGCCAGCCGTGTGACCCTAAATTTCAGTTTATTGGTTCAACTCTTATTCCTGAGCTTCGAATTCAGGAGCTGAGGTCTCTTTATTCAGCGGCCCTTTCTTAATCTCAGGCTCAGGCCCCTCTTCTCCATCATGCAAGTCGTGGGGAGCGGGTCCACTGAGCTTTTGCCCTGTTTCGGTCTGCTCTTTGACTAAACGCATATCAAAGGATCGGTTGTTGAGAACTCCCTGTACGTATTGCAGTTCTTTATAGAGTTCTTTGAGTTCGTGATCCCCGAATTCGAAATCCACCGACTTGGTGTCTTTGGCACTTGCGTGTAGGGATACATAGATATTCTTGTTAAGGGATCGGTGATCTAACAAAGAGATGAGAAACCCGAGTCCGAGTTCCTGAAAGGCTCCGTTTTTCCGAAGTTCCATGAGCTTTTTAATTCTCTGTTTGTCACTCATTGCAGATTCTTCCGTGAGGGCCTCATCGAGTCCTTTGACCATCTTTCTCAGCTTCCAGGAATTCTGCTCCTGCCAGGTTTCATCATCCTCCCAATCATTGGTATTTGATGAACGGGGGTCGGGCAGTGGCACCGTATCCATAAAGGTGTCTAGTCTGTGTTTTAAGCCTGATCTTACCGATCTTTGTAAGTCTCCAAGGGCTACTCGGTGAATAATTGCCTGGAAGAAAATTCGCACGTTATAACGCTTCTTATTCTCATTCCATTCTCCCCATTCGATTTGATCATAGATCCAACCAGGGATATTTCTCATGAAGAATTCTTTCAGATCTTTTTGCTCACTTCCCCACATACGCTTGTCTTTCACGTCCATGGACATCCCGAAATCCTTGAAATCTGGACCACCCTCATCATCAAAATATCCCAGTGGCTGTCCAAGTTCATTTTGGCTGGACTCCAGACTCATTAATCTTTTAGCCGGGTCGAGAGATCTTCCCTGGGCGTCAGTGGGCCAGAGGGCAAAGTAGTTGATAACCTTCTGTGTTTTGGAGAGGCCAAAGAGAAACTTATTCTTTTTGATAACCGTGTGGGTTGGAAAAAAGAAATGGTGCTGTTTATCGTCCCGGTCTGTGTAGCTAATCTGGTTTTCCGTATAGATATTTTCTTTGGAATACTTGATCAGGTTAAATCCGAGTTTCCAGTTGCTGGACTTTCGTTCAAATTCATTGGAGCCTTTGAAGATGCGATCGATACGGCGCTCAGCTTCGGGCTTCTCACGATCCTCTTTAAAAATTTCTTCGGTGAGCGTGAGATCGGTAATTAACTCATCCCCCACTTCTTTGTGACTCTTAAAGGGGTTTAGAATCTTAAGATTCTTGAATTTGAAGGTACTGCTCAGAATCTGATCGTATGCCTTTCGAGAGGGCTCGTCTTTCAGATCAAAGGTATAGTCGAGCAAAAAGAGATTTCCGTGTTCCTTACTCAGTCCAAATCTGGCCAGGTCTAGATCAACAAATCTCTTGATTTTTTTATCGATAATCCCAATTCCAAAGATTTTAAATTCCACTCCTGCGGTTGCGCCGACACCTTTTCCACGCCTTCGCAGGGCGATGAGTTTGACTCGAACCTTGTCATTTTTCATCCGAAATATATGGGCTTGAAACTCACCACTCAAAAGATAGTGACTGTTGATGCCGGCACCAAAGACTCCTTCCGTGAAGGATAGTCCTGCGCCTACAACGATGTTGAGTCGTGTAGGAATGCTTACGAAATCACCTGGCTTCAGGTTTTTGCGAGCCCATTTGGCTTTGAGGGGGAGTCTGGCAAAGGTGTAAGGAAGTGCTGTCAGTGCTTTCTTTTTTGATTTGAATTGGCGAACAAAAATAATTTCCGTTCCGTTTTCTATATTTATTGAAATGGGTAAATCAACAACATCTGAGAGAAGGTCTCCTGGGTTCAGGTTGGCCTTGAGAATCCATTTATCCATGCGGTTATACCACCCATCCATATAGGAAGGTTCAACCTCATAGCGGTAGCGGCTGGAAATACCGATTCCTTCGGCCAGGTTAAGGTCTACCAGATCTACCTTAAACTTGATATCTAACTCGGCGATTTCACGTTTGATTTCCTCTTTGAGTTTTGCTGGACTGAGCCAATCTTTGATACCAGCATGGGAGGATGGAGCCAATAGAGTTAGGGCGAGAATGAAAAAGAATAGAAAACGCATAGGTAACTTCCTTTAAAGAAGAGTGTCAGATTCTACAATGAGATTACGTGAATGTTATCTCAGAGTTGCATGAATTTAAAAAAAAGTACTCGATTCGCAAAGGAATGCTGAAACCCAATACTGGGCCTGTCATTGAAGAAGCGGAGAATTCTGGGAGCCTGTCGGAGAATCGCCTTTTACTGCGACCGGCTGCTAGTCAGCCAGCCCCGAGACATCTGGGCTTTCAGTTTCTTCGTTCAGGGGACCTTCATCCAGCTCTTCATTCCCCTCTCCCTCACGATCTTCACCCTGGTCTGTGGAAAGGCTTGCAGATCCAATTCTCTGGGCTGAGTCCTGTTCTTCCTTGAGAAGACGCATATCAAAAGAGCGGTTATTCAAAACGCCCTGCACATACTGTAGCTCTTTGTAGAGTTCCTTGAGTTCATGATCACCATACTCAAAATCAAGGGTCTCAGTATCCTTAGCACTGGCATGCAAGGTGATGGAGATGTGCTTACTGAGGCTTCTACTATCCAAAAGAGAGATCAGAAACCCGGAGCCGAGTTCCTGGAAAGCATCGATGCTTCTAAGTTCCATTAGCTTTTGGATTCTTTCTTTATCTCTAAGTATATGTTCAGCGCTAAGAGCCTCATCAAGGCCCTTAATCATCTTTCTGATACCCCGTGCATTTTGCGACTGCCAGGTGGGTTTTGGACCGTGTTTTTTGCTTGATCCGGAATCGTGGACCTTTGGGAGCGGTACAGTTTCCATAAAAGCATCCAGACTCTCTTTGAGGTCGTCTCTGTTTCTATTGGCTAATTGCCCTACTCCAACCCTATGAATGATGGCCTGGAAGAAAATTCTTCCATTGAAGCGCTTTTTCTCTTCTGCCCAGTCTCCCCACTTGATCTGGTTGTAGATGGAAGCGGGAATATTTCTACGGATATAGTCTTTGATATCCCGTTGTTCAAAGCCCCACATCCTCTTGTCCTTACGATCCATGGACATTCCAAAATCTTTGTAGTCAGGAGAGTCTCCAGAGGCACCCTCAAGCGGAGGGAGCTTACTGATGAGAATATCCCCGTCGGGATCCAGGGGATCCTTACTGACCGTGATATGGCGGCTCTCATCAAGAGATCTCCCATCTTTGTCGGTAGGCCACAGGGCAAAATAGTTCATGACCGTAGAAGATTTGGCAAAGCCGAACAGAAACGAGTTCTTCTTAACCACTGTATGTGTGGGGAAAAAGTAGTGGTGCTTCTTTTCCTCACGATCCACAAAGCTGATCTGGTTTTCGGTATAGGCTTGCTCTTTGGAGTATTTTATTAGCTTGAAGCCGAGTTTGAAATTCTTGGATTTCCTTTCAAATTCATTCGATCCTTTGAAGATGCGATCCACTCTACGCCGCTCTACCGGCTTTTCGCGATCTTCTTTAAAGATGTCTTCAGTGAGGGTAAGATCTGAGATGAGTTGTTGGGAAATTTCCTTGTGACTTTGAAAGGGATTTAGAATCTTGAGATTCTTGAATTTGTAGGTACTGCCCAGGATTTGATTATAGGCTTTACGGGACTGTGAATCCTTTAGATCAAAAATGAAGTCCATGAGGAAAAGATTACCGGTTTCTTTGTCATAGCGTAAATCCGCGATGTTGACACCTATAAATCTCTTTATTCTTCGATCTACGAGCCCAATACCAAAGATCTTGAAATCTATATCTGCGGAAGCGGATGCTCCCAGTCCCCGTTTTCTTAGCGCCATCAGTTTGACTCGAACCTTGTCATCTTTCATCCGAAAGAGATGGATTTGGAAAGCACCGCTAAGAAGGTAGTGAGTATGGGCACCAGCGCTAAGGAAGCCATCCGTAGCTGTTGTACCGGCACTCACCATGACATTCAGGTTGGCAGGTAGGCTGACAAAATCTCCTGGCTGAAGCTTACTACGAGCCAGCTTGGCTTTTAGGGGAAGCCTGGCAAAGGTGTAGGGAAGTGCCTTCATGGCTTCTTTACGCGTCTTGAACTGGCGTACAAAAACAACCTCCATCCCATTGCCAACATTAACAGAGATGGGTAGGTCTAAATCTTTGATAAAATCTCCGGGACGCAGATCGGTGTTGAGGACCCATTTATCAATCCTTGTGTACCAGTCGTCAATATAGGAAGGCTCGACTTCATAGCGATACCTTGAGGAGATCCCAACCCCTTCCGCCAGGTTGAGATCAAAGAGATCTACTTTGAATCCAATGTCGAGTTCAGCGATCTCATTCTTTATTTCTTCCTTGATTTTTGCTGATTCCAGGTAGTTTTTCAGGCCAGCATGGCTATGTGGCAAAAGGAGAGTGATGGGAAAAATTAGCAGCCAAAAGAAACGCATGGGTTAACTCCGGGAATAGTTCTATTCTGAAGGATGACTACGACTAAAGTAACCGAAAGGTTTCTCTCTTAGAAAACTTTGGATCAGGATTGGGAATCAGCAGCCTTCTCTTCAGGTTTCTTTTCGGACTTCCTTGGTTTGCGTGGTTCGAATTCGAATCCATAATTCCCGTTGGGTTTTACGAAAAGTTTGGCGTTGAAGGGGCGGCCTCTCTTTGAGATAAAACTCTTCATCCAATCGGTAGCTCCGTCACGAAAATAAGATTCCGCTTCTTCCTCGGTCACTGGACGCTTGCAGATTTCCGCGGGAAGTCTTCCCACAAAGGGGCCATTTTCAAATTTCTTGGATTTACCCTTGAGTACTTTAGGTACATCTTTGCTCTCAAAATAGAAGGCCTGATCTGTTTTTCGAAAAGTTCCCTGCAGGGCAAAGTAGTCGCTGTCGAGTAACCTTTCGGATTCAATGGTTTCTTCATCCTGCATGTCCTGGGCTGATTTTGGTTTTTGTAGTACATAGGTACCGTCTTCCAACAACCGTTCGATTTCAGCCCGGTTGGAACTGCCTATGCATAGACGCCCGGTAAAGGGCTTTCCATCGGGAAAACGAAATTCCAGATCTCGAGTGTGGCCTTTCTCCAGGACTTCCTCGAGACTTTGGTAATCAATGTAGCGCTGGGAAAGTTCTTTATGAACCACAAAGTCGCATTGGGAGTTTTCCATGGTGTTCTTTTCGCAGGAATAGGCATAGAGATTTTCCCTGATCATGGATTTGCAGACCGGGCAGGTTCCCAGGGTCGGATCATTCTCGTATAGCTCATCATATTGAAAATCACGGACTTGCTGAACGATTTCAGTGATGTAATCAATGATGCGATTCATGTACTCTTCACTGGTACTCTGGCGACTTTGAACTTCTCGCAGGAGCACTTCCATATCCGCAGTGAGTTCAACTGAACTCAGGCTCTTTATATCTACTCTTCGCAAAACATCAAATAATCGAATGGATTTGGCTGTTGCCCGCAACGAGTTCCCGCTACGTCCGAGATATTCTTTTGAAATCAGGTTTTCAATAATATCTGCACGGGTCGCGGGAGTTCCTATTCCCTTTCCCTCCATAACTTCATGCTGTTCTTCACTTTCGAGATTCTTGCCGGCATATTCCATCAGGCTCAATAATTTTGCCTCTCCAACTCTTGGGGGGGGTTTGGTATGGTGGTCCGAAGTCTCAAACTCAGTTGCCTGGACTTCGACATCGCTTGCTTTATCCTGACCCGGTATGAGGGGCGGGAGAGAGGTACCTTCCTCTTCGATTTTTCCGTATACAGTAGTCCAGCCGGGAACTTTGAGGAATTTTCCTCTGCACTTGAATTTTAACCCATCCAATTGGGTGCTGCGTTCCACTACTTCCCATTCCGCCGGCGGATGAAACACTGCGATCACACGCCGCAAGATGAGTTCAAAGACTCTGGCGTCATCATCACGAAGGGAAGCTGTAGGGGTTTGTCCGGTGGGTATGATCGCGAAGTGATCGGAAACCTTGGCATCATCGAAGACTTTGCGATTATCGGATTGGATCTTTCCCAGGATGGGGGAAATGTGCTGTTGGAAAGATTGGAAGGATTGGAGTTGATTCAAGGAATCGGTGAGAATCTGGGCATATTCATCGGGTAGATGCTTGGAATCCGTACGGGGATAGGTAATAAGCTTATGCTGTTCATAGAGTCGTTGAGCAGACTGGAGGGTTCTGATTGCAGAGAATCCTAAACGCTGGTTTGATTCTCTTTGCAGGGAAGTCAGATCAAACAGGGAATATGGACTCTGCAGTGATTTTTTACGGGTTTCACTGGCCTGGGCTTTGCGAGTGGTTTTCTCCAATCCCTTGATCAATTCCTCGACTTTCTTATAGTCAAAGATCCGATCTTTCTGCTCATCTTCAGACTTTGCCAGGTGCAGCAAGCCCTTATAAGAATGGTCCGAAGCCTGAAATTCAGCATGAATTCTCCAATATGGCTTTGGGACGTGGCTAAGAATCTCCAGTTCACGGTCAACCACCATTCCCAATGTTGGAGTTTGGACTCGACCGATGGAAAACACAGTCCTGCGGCTTCTACTTTGTAGTCTTTTGGTGACAGCCCGTGTTCCATTGATACCAATCAGCCAATCGCTTTCGGCTCGGTTTCTCGCGGCATCTGCGAGACCTTCTAATTCTTCACCGGGCAGGAGATTGGTAAATCCCTTTTGGATTGATGCTTTGGTCATGGAAGAAAGCCATAGCCTCTTTATGGGTAATTTGGACTTTTCCTTGTAGAGAATTTCGCGGAAGATTAACTCCCCTTCACGACCGGCGTCACAAGCATTGATGAGGCCGTCAATGTCCTTACGCTTAAGTAATTTCTTGATGACCGAATATTGTTCACGAGTTTTCGAAATTACCTTATATTCAAATTTTGGTGGAAGAATGGGAAGTTCCTTGATCCTCCAGGCCTTATATTTTTTATCGATGTCTTCCGGGTCCTTAAACTCGAGAAGGTGACCAATAGTCCAGGTCAACACATAGGAGTCGTCTTCGAAATAGTTGCCTTCTTTATTCTTGATCCCCAGGGCCTTGGCAATATCCTGGGCAACGCTAGGTTTCTCTGCGATAATGAGTTGCTTTCCCATAATTTTCTATTCTCTCCCGGTTCATATCCTGGACTGGAGCCCGTAAATTTCAGCTAAATTAGCCTGAATCGAAGGATTTGAGTCACAGAATGGGTTTAGAAAATAGCAGAATTAGTTAAAATTGCAATAGGCATGGAACATCTCAGCCCTGAACGAAGACAAAGAATTGAAAAATGGAGACGTTGGAGGGATCTGGCCTATCTGGCCGTCTTGGTATGGATCATCTTTGATCCTGGCTCCGCCATATGGAGTCTCCCAGCCCTGGGAATTCTATGGATTTGCTTCTATATTGTGGAGAGAATTTTTGAGTTAAGGTAGGGTCCCTTTAACTGTCCAGGGGTGCCGGGGTTTTGGAGTCCTTGCTTAAATTCTTCGACAAAATTCTTTCACCCAGCAATTCCAGACGAGATTGGTCATGTTCCGTGATTGGAATCGTTTTACTCCAATTATCTTCACCAACGCTGCCGGGAAGATTAATGCGAATAGACTTTCCCAGTAAATCCTGCAGTGGGAAAATTACATACTGACTTGGAGATTTAAGCAGTCGGTCTATAACTCGGTCGAGTAAATCAAGGATTGTAAATTCTTCCTCAGGCTTGATGCCTAAATAGGCTGCAAGCTCAAATACCCTGCTGTCATCCATGTTTTCAAGAAATTCGAAAAATGACTCCGAATCGTGGGTGGAAGTACAGGCCAGAGTCTTTGTGGAATAGGTCTCTGGAAAGCGGTATTTTTCAGACTTGTACTCACCCCAACCAAACAAAAAGACTTTATAACCCGGAATATCAATGTCCTTCATCCATTTATCAATGGCAGGAGGGATACTGCCCAGGTCTTCTCCGATCAGTTCTATCTGTGTGTCTTTTAGTGCACGAATCAAATCGCTGGCAGGGCCGGGAGTCCATCTCTTGACCTGGTTAGGTTTTTTACCGTCGGGGACAGCCCAATAGGAGTAGATCCCTCGAATATGGTCCAGCCTTACCAGGTCAAAGAAGTTCTCAAGCCAGACAAGGCGCTTTTTCCACCAGGAAAATCCGTCTTTTCCCATCTTTTTCCAGTCATAGATAGGATTTCCCCAGTCCTGACCTTCAGCAGCATACAAATCAGGCGGAACTCCCGCCCGAACTCCCTTTTTAAAATTTCCAGGCTCGGACCAATAATCTGCGGAGTTCTTGGATACATAAAGAGGTAAGTCACCCATGAAAACCAGACCATTTTCAGCGGCAAATAATTTCAGGTCACTCCATTGTTCAAAGAAAATCCACTGTAGGTAGCGATAAAAATTAACTTCCTCTTCGTTTGAATTTGCCCATTCACGGGCACTCTTTAGATCTTGATGATCCTGGTCCCAGTCCCAAAACGCTTTGTTTTCCTTTGAAGATAAAGCATGAAAGATGCTAAATGGCTCGAGCCATTCCTGGTTTTCACGGTAGAAGTTCTGGTAACGCTTTTGATCAAAAGGAGTTGCATCCTTTTGAAAATTCTTAAAGCTCTCTCTTAGGATTGGTAATTTTAGACCTCTAACCTCGGAATATTGGACACTGGTCCCCGACTCCACCACGTCAATGCTACGGTTGAGGTACTTGAGTCTACCGAGGGAGAGGTAGATCGGATCCATTCCAAAGGCGGATATGCTCGAATAGGGGCTGGTATCATTGCCGCTGAGGGCATTGAGAGGAAGAAGTTGAATAATCTCAATTCCCAGGTTTCGGACTCTCTCAATCAGGTGATAAAGGGAGTCAATATCCCCTATTCCATGTGCACCCGGGAGTGAAAAAAGAGGAACCATGATTCCCACTCGCTTTTTTGCCATGGCCACATTCTATCTTGATCTGGCTCTGGAATCTATGGGAATTGAGGATTCTATGTTGGGGTAAGACTTAATGGGGGATAAAAGAAAAGGGACCCGTTATTTCAACGGGTCCCTTTAACAACTGCGTTGGCAGGTTTCTTTCATATCCATCCTATGTCAGTTAAGTGTGATTTCATGCGGCAAAATCGAGGTTCTGTCCTAGAGGCTCTCGAAGAGCCATTTCTAAGCCCTCAATGTCGCTAAGACCAACAGGTTCAGACTCTCTAGAATTGACCCTGCTCTCGGAGCTATCATTTCCTCCATCGGAGGGTATATAGGCATCCAAAGGATCTGGCGACTTCAGGGAAGCGTCACCTCGCTTAGGCGCGGTGTGCATTTCGTCGATCTGAAGGCGTGTTTTCTCAGACACGGTCTGGTAAAACATTTCCTTCAACCGGATGGATTGAAAGACTCCTGTCATCGTGTTATTCGCGCTTCCCATGGTTAATCACCCCCTTTTCGGAAGAAATTGCAATTAAATGTTACTTAGAATATCGGCATCAGGAATATCGGACTGAAGAGTACAAAGGGGTACAAAAACGATGCGTGTGTAAAGATATACAAAAAAATGTAAAAATTTATGCTTTTTGTAAGAATTATGCTAAATTAGGTAGACTGAATACGGGGTTCAAGGATGACCCAATTAATCTCCAGGGAAGGAGAGAGTGTTTTGCGGCATCGGAGAGGGACTTCATGGATAGGAATTTTTACCCTGCATCGGCGGGTGTTGGTGAGCTAGGACAGCTTCGTCGAATGAATGGATTACGTGGTAGCGGTTCGGTGGTTCTAACAGATCATAAATCGATTAATTCAGGACTCCTAAATGGGACCGGGGTACGCAGAAGTATTCCCGTTCTAAATAGGAGGGTTCCAGAACCAGGAGATGGTCTGCTTCGTAGTCGGGAGTGTAATTATCGACTAAGTAGAACTCCCTCGGTTTAATGCGTGACGCTTCTTTTTCTGAATCATACTCCATACAAAGAATTCTGGACTCCGATTCGAGAACATCTAGGTAGCATTCCCTCAAAAGAGTTTCCCTTTTGCGAATTTTGGGAAAGGACTGGGAGTTTTCGAGCCTGGGAGGAATATAAGCCAGATCCCCACAGTCCGCCTGTATGGGTGGCGCATTCCCATGGCTGTACTTTTCTACCTCAGGTTCGAGAATTTTTCGCGCTGAATCAAAACCTGCCCACCTGTTGGATCAATCCAGAGCTTCAGCCCCTATTTAGGAACGTAGACAACCCGGTTGAAGAGGTTCGAGGGAGAGACGCGGATGAGATTCTGCAGAAATATTCTGATTTTGTAAATTCCGGTTCTGTGAAGTCTTCAAGAGCCGTTGAGGAATTCACGGGAGCATTTCATAATTCGTTAAACTATTCCAAAGCGCTCATGCTGGAACACGCGGATTTGTGCTCAAGCCCTGACGAGAAATTTTTATCCAATTTTCAATTTGGCCCGACTCTGTTTCTACTCAGAGAGTTGGAATCCGAGGCTGAAAATTCCACATATGGGCGAATAGGACTTCGTTCCTTTCATTCATTACCTGAATCCCGGATTGAAGTGATACCAGAGCTAGATCCTTTTCCATTTCAAGAAAATACGCTTGAATCACTACTGTTCCATTTGGAAAATTTTTACTTCAAAGTCTCCAGGTCGTGTGAGTAGACTTTAGATGACAGAACCGCTAGAATTAAGTTCTATGGATGGGGCCCATCCAATTGTTCATCGAAATTTCGGAATCTATTGTACAGATTCTTCTCTGTCCGCCCGAATTCACGACATTCTCCCGTCGGTGGACCAGATTTCCCATTCTGTTCAGGACTTTCAAACTTTAGAACCTGTTCGTGACTATCTTCTCTATGATTTGCCAGATTTTTTGGTTGTTGATCTAGAGTCCCCGCAGACTGACCTGGGTGCGATAAGAAGAATCTTGAATGAAGATCCCTGGCTTGGTGGAATTGGAATCATCTGCCTGGTAGCCAGGGCCAAGAGCGCAGACTTTCTCCAGTTGGCAACCGAGTGGAATTTATTGGCCGTCGTGGAGAGAGAGGATTTAGATGGGTTACAGAAGGTACTGGGTACCATCCTTAGAACCCCTGTCCTGATTCTGGATTATCAGAAGACAAATCCATTCCATGAGAGCCCTAAGGGGAGTATTAAAATCAAGAATGACCTCTCTGAGGCAGAAGAAATCGCTGGTATGGTTTCTTCTTATCTTCTGCGTACGGGGAGAATTGAAAAGAAGAAATCTTATAACTTAAACATGAGTCTCTCTGAGTTGCTGATCAACGCTATCGAGCATGGCAATTGTATGATTAGTTTTTCTGATAAAACCAAGCTTTTGGAGGCGGATGTAAATGTTGCTGAACATATAGCCAAGCTAAACAAAGATCCGGAAATTGGCTCCAGAACAGTTACTTTGGAATACTCGATCCAAAAAGATTCTTCAACCTGGATTGTAAGGGACATGGGTGAAGGCTTTGATCATAAGAAATATCTTAACTCTGAAAACCAGGATCTTTTTCTTCCCCATGGCCGAGGTATTCTCATGGCTGCGAATAGCAGTGATTCTCTTAGCTACAACGGCAAGGGCAATGAGGCGACCCTGGTATGCAATCATCAAAAGGAAGATGAGTATCGAGTGCCAGTGGGATTACTTACCGAGGAAGTGGCGATTTTTCAAAAAGGTGAGGTTGTCTTTTCAGAAAACGAGGAATCATCGCACCTATACTATATTCTGACTGGAGAATTTGAAGTTTCTGTAGGAGGAACAAGAGTTGGACATTTGGCACCTGCGGATATGTTTATGGGGGAGATGTCCTTCTTGCTGAACAAGCGCCGTACCGCTACGGTAGTATCTCTCAATCGGTCCAGGCTGCTCAAGATTTCTCATCGGTCCTTTATCCGAATCATAAAAACCCACCCAAACTATATGTTAGTGTTGGCGAGGTTGCTAGCTCAGAGACTCAGTCGAACTAATCTCGCCACAGGTTGATCCAACTTCAACATCTCCTGTCACTCTTGGGTCTTTGGATTCGATAGCAAACAGGCTCTTATGCCAAAAAAGCAAACCTATGCTACTTCACGGTATACTTGAGCACCCGATCCCTATCTTTTTCCAAGATGTATAGATAGGAATCCGCTAGCAAAACATCCAAACTGGCAGAAAGAGTCTCTCCAGAGGTTGAATCAACGCTATCTATACGCTGTACTTCCCTTATTGTGGGAGGTAGGGTGCCGCTAACCTCGAACACCCTCACAGAGGGGCCATCAGGTATAGCGATGTGGTTTCCAAGGCAAGATGGTGGTCCAGGACTCGTAAACGTCATGTCCGCTCCCCTGAGATCTTTCGGAGTGATTGAGGTGGACGCAGTACTATTAACGATCTTTGTAGAATTTGCGGGGAAACTGACAAAATCAATGTTGCCCTGGGGATTTGTTCCAACAATTACCAGTCCGCTGGTGACAGAACATAAACCTGTTGAGGATACCTGGGAGAGATCGGCAGTACTGGCCGTGTCGCTTTGTGCCTGATCCGTAAAGCTCAGGAGTTGAACTCGGTACTTATCATTAGAATGGTTTTCCAGTACATAGAGATTTAAGGAGGATCCGTCCACGAGCAAAGACATATCGAGGACCTGCTCAAACGGAGAACTTCCAGCGGTAAAGACTTCTATAGTTGATGTACTGATCCCAGCTGGTAAAAAGGCCTGATCATTAACATTCGTCCGAATAAATGATTGAAATGTGCTCTCTACTACATGATGTAGTTTGTTCGGTCCCTGGAGAAAGAAAGTCTCCCGGGTTGTGCTGCTAAAAATCTCTCCTGATAAGCCAGTTGTATAGGTGAGAGCCGATAAGTTGGTCAGGCTTTCTTCCTTCATTTCCGGTGTCTGCTCAAATGCTAAGGCTGAAGTCAAAGAGCTGATCGAGAGAGAGGTAGTGGTGACATTTCTGTTCAGTTCATCTGAGCTAATTGAGCGGAAATCAACAAACTCAAGGGTTGAGTCAAGGAGTAGCCATTCGTCATCTACCAGACCCAATAGGACAGGTGCCACCATTCCGCCCGAGGTGAATGGATTGTCTCCAAAATATTGAGAGAGAGTTCCGCTGCTGGTGAATCTGCTAATTCTTCTGGAAGTTCGGTCCACAACATAGAGTTCATTGAAGTTTCCTTCATTTTCTGGCTGAAAGCCCCTGATTGAATCAATGGAAAGAAAACTTCCGTCTGAATATCCTTGTCCCCCGAAGGAAGTAATTAGAGAGGGAGGGGTTGCAGTGATATCCAGCTTGTAGATCCTTTGATCTGTTCCACTGCCGATATATGCCACCGCGCCGGAGGGTTCAATTTCCATGGCGGTGGGGTCAATGATGACCTCTCCGGTGCTCAAGTCTATTGGAGTTAAGCCCCTCAGGCGTCCATCATTTAAAAACTGAAATTTATCAATGCGTTGGAGCCCTCTATCCGCCAGATAGACCCACTCTATAGATGAAGTGACCTCATTATCAGTATTTCGGGAGAGGGCCTGCGTTATCACAAGAGCTGAAACTTGTGATGAGATCTCAACAGGGTTTGTGCCTGGTCCCAGGACGCCCGTAGATGTTGGGGTTCCACCCGCGGATGGTGGATTTGATGCAAGAGCCGGATCGTTCAACAGCGACTTCACATATCGAAAGAGCTGGTCTGAATTCGCTTCGCTCGTGGCTCTAAAGAGATACACGACGCTTTCCTGAAACGGGGTGAAACGGACTTTGCTACTAGTGCTGGATATCAGGTTGGAGGAACTCGAGTCCTGGGAATCCCGAAAAACATCGTAATTGCTTGTTGGGAGCGGGTTTACTTCTCTGGTGATAAATTGATCCAAAAAGCTCTGCGCGGTCTCCTTAAACAAGCGAACAACTTCTTTGTGTGTAGTTGTCGTATCTGAGAAGACAGAATTGATTACTAAAGATTGAGAGTCTGTGTTACCGCCCCTGGGGAAGAAGGCGTCAAAGTTCTCAAAGTCGGATACCTGTGAGTAAAAATTAGACTTTGCGTTCCCTGAAATTGTTCTGATCAATGTAGCTGAAAAAGATCGTTCCTCTACCCGGCTTTTTTCTGCATCACCTACGAAGACACTGGTCAAATTAGCACCGCCAAAGGCGACATTAGTTGGATCATCATAAGGAAACTGGGGAACGATACTGGTTGTGAATATAGGAAAGACAGAGAGAGAAGTATTGAACTCAGTGGTATTTCCCAGGGAATCAGCAGCTGTAATTCGAATGGATTGGGAAAGTCCTGCCTTGAGGATAATGTCTGTTTGAAACTCAATTGCGGTTTGAGAGGGTAAGCTTACAAAGTTGTTCCAGGGAGAAGTTGTATTGAGTGTTATCCAGTCAGCGGAAGTGATTAATACGTCGTTGATCAAGAGAGAGTCGATCGTGTTTAGCTGATCACGAATCTCGCCTCGCAGTCTCACAAGGCTAGAGGAGGAGATGGAGTTGGTACCTGCCGAGATGAGTTGAATCTCTGGTGGAATGGTGTCCTTGAGAACATAAATGATTTCTCGTTTGCGGATATTGGGTGCCTGACGACCCGATTGGGTGAAAATCTCCTTGGACCCATCCTGGAGAAATAAAGATACCGGCCAATAGCCATCATCCTGGAAGTCCAGAACTGCCTGGAAGCCCAGGCTAGTCAAGATTTGCGTACTGCTGGTTAAAGATTGGGTTGATATGACTGAGATTGTAGAAGTATTAGCGGAATTGGCAAAGAAATCCCCAATTGTACTTCCGATGAGAGCTTCGATAGAAGAAGTGGGATTGCCAGTATCATAGCTATCGGGATTAAATTCAGCTTGAGTGCTGCCCAGGTGAGCCATGCGCAAGTTAAATTCATCAAAGTTAGACAGGCCGTCCGAATTGAGAACAAATCCACTTTCATCTTGAATCAATCCAGAAATGACCAGGGAGCAGGAAAGAGTATTACATGCGGAAGCTGTATAGACAGTGGTGCTCGTGGGACGCCCTAGAGGGGCGTAGGACTCATCTATAACAAGAGTGTTGGTGACCGCAATACCATTTACGCTGGTGACCACGAAACTTGGGGGAGAAATGTCATTGAGATCTGCCTGGGTTAGGAAATTAGCACCCTGAAAGTTGTCCCGAAAACCAAATTCATCTTCTATCAAGCCCGTAATAGGGTTAGAGCTAGACTGGGAAATGGGAAGAGAAACATCCCACATGAGATAAGAGTTACTCGTTGAAACCGGGCGGCATTCCAATGTGCTGCAGAGATAAAAGGAAGTGATTTGAGATCTGTCGGCCGCTCCGCCAGACAATTGAATTACGTCCGTTGTGACGGTTAGTGCGCTATTTTTAACGAAGCCTGATGTAGATTCCAAGATAATAGCTGGAGCACTAATGTCGATCAGGCGGAAGAGGATGTCAATCCCTCTCTTCCGCTTAAAGAATTCACTTGGGTTGGTGGTGTTGCTGTCGTTATTTTTTTTGTCTTCAGCACTAAAGCGAATGCTTTGATTTTCACCATCCTCATTGGGCAGAAGCAGGCTATAGTTCCAGCCTACATTTAAATCCGAAGTCCCAAACTTTTCGGCCGCTTCGCTATTGAATCGTACTCTGCTTACTCCACCTGGATCCGCAGCAGTTCCTTCAAAGAAAATCCTTCTTGTGGTGATTACGTCCACACTCCATGAATTGCTCGTAGTTTGTATGGAAAGTTGAATGGAACCGGTTCCCGCTGAAGTGGTGATGCTCATAGGAATGAGCGGGTCGACTGAGCTGATCAGAGGTACATTTCGAGTAGAAAAAACAGTCATTGTAGTGATATGGATAATTGGAGGGTTGGAATCCAGGGATCTGAATGTGGCCGTAACAGGGTCCTGATTCTGATTCCCAAAACCATCTACAGCGAAAAACTCAACCGTATTGGTAATGTCGGGTTCAACTGGAAACTGGTCTATTTTCCAGGTACTTAATTGATCTCCGGTATTGGTTGCCGCGAATGTTGTTTCCGGGCCAGCGCTGTAGCTAGTGTTTCTGGCGAAAATGGATTGGATTTCAGAGCGGTCTGATGCACCTCCAGTTAAGGTGATTCTTTCAAGAGAGACCTCTGGAAAGTCAGTTGCTTGAGGTTCCCTGGTATCTCTCAGCGGGGTATCAAATGTTATAGTTGGAGGGATATTATCCAGATCAAAAAACTCAGATTGGATGCCGGCTCCTTTGACTACCGGACGTAAAGATTCTTCAATCTCGAAACGAATACGAAGGTTTGACTGGTTTTCTAGAGACTCAAGACCAGGTTCTTGCTTTGAAAACCAATAGAGGGTTATCTCAGCCCCGCCTGCCGATGTAGGCAGACTCGCAAAAGTTCCGCTCAGGGGAAAGGTGGTCTGAACCGAATCAGTGGATGCCAGGGATATTCTTGGATGGAGGGTGGTGATGGTGAGACTTTGACCTGAGGTAAAGGAGAATTTGACCTTCACCGGGTCCGATTCGGTGTCAGTCAAGATTAGACTAAGCGGAACAATATCGCTGGTAAGGCCAGGTAAAGACCTCAAGCTCACGAGGGGTGGTCTGTTTGAAGCCTGTATTTCCAAAAGATCCCCACTATAAGCCGATGCCTGGGCCTGAAACTCCGGCTCCAGGATAAATTCCGGTAATTTCAGTTCTCCTTCAAACCCTATGATTGAATAGGGAAAAGAAAGACTCAGGCTTGAGGATTGACTAAGTCCCGAATCCTTGACTTCAACCTTTAAGTGATAGGTGCGATCTCCACTGAGCCTATTTTCCAATTGAAATTGAAAGAGTCCGGTTGAATCTGTTTGAGCGCTCAAGCTGGCAGTGTTGTTTGCCGGCTGCGCATCTATCGCCTCTACAAGAAATCCCTGCGCAGGAATTCTTTGCCCATTTCGTATTCCGAGAACGATCTTTCCTGACACGGTCACTGACAGGGAACCACTTTGATCTACCGAGAGATAGGGTAAACTTGTGATGGAGAGGGTCCTTAGAGTCACCTCCAGGCTAGTCAGGTCTCCCACACCGCTCAGGGAGGCGGATGGGTCCGCGCTCCTTAAGATAGAACTCCAGGTCTGTTGTGCGAGATGCGGCTGAATTCTGGCAAATCCAAGATTCTCCAGGTTTGGTCCAGACACCGTGCTTGTCCCCTGAATGGATGTAAAAAAGCCTTTAGAAGACTCCAGGGGCCAGGATAGATAGGGAAGCGTACCCAGGATCGGGAAGATTTCAGAACTGGAGAGCACGGTAGAGGGGCTGAGGTCCTTTGATAAGGACCTGGCTGCATGTAAGGAACTAAAAATTCTTCGAAGTAATTTTACAGATCGCTCCGACCTGGGAGACTGGAAAGTTCTGAGATTTTGAATTAGGCGAAAGACGATGTTTCGAGTCCCCTGCCTGGAGACTGGATCTGGATATCCGTTATTTTGATCTGACAAGCTCTTTTGGGCATCCTTCAATTTGCCGTACTCGGAGCGAAAAGCCGGTTCAAGCAGGCTCATGGTCACATTGTCGATTTCCAGGAAGCTGTGGAAATCCGTTTCAGTATCAGATTGTAGCGGGATGGCAGTGATTGGCGTTTCCCATAGACCAGGGCTGACGCTATTTCCTCCCACATGCTGCGGTGGCCCAACTTCTTCCCCAAAATAAATGAGACCTCCGGAGGAAAGCTGTTTTTGAACACGTTCAATTGACCAACGCTTCTGACTCACGCCCAGGGAAGCGGCTGAGAGTAGATCGGAAAGCTTGATTAGATTTTCCCTTTTGCTCCTTTCAAGAGAAGCTAACTGCTGCAGGGCTTTTGTAGAAATCCAGGGAGAGGAGAATGAATCGATGGCAATGAGAGCTGTTTTCTCAAGCTGCGATGGTCCCAGGTTACGAAAAGAATTGAGTAGCTGAGAATCCAAATCCATAATTCCTGGCGGAACAGGAAAGCTGATCAGGTCATCGGTCGTGAAGGCAGAGCCAAGGTAGGTGGTGAGATTGGAGGGATCCAGTTCAGCGTTAAGGGTAGGTGAAGTGGTTTTTTCCAACTGATGCCACCGGTCTTTGACCAGGAACCGGCTTCCATCAACATTGATGAAGAATCCATTTTCCAATGCGGTATAGAGTAGTTGGAGTACTCTCCATCTTTGTCTCTGGGTAGCATCGGATAGACTTTCCTCGGCTGTAGAGACCGCTGATAATTTTAAATTTTCGCGCAGGTTCCCAAGCTGGCCCCAGAATTCCACTGCGGTGGTAAGTTCCGTGATTCTTTTAGAAAAGAGTAGACCCGATTCCCGCTGACTGATTGGGGTAGTGGTTTTGAGATCATCCTCTTCAAATGCAATATCCTCAAATTCACTCTGTATCTCCACCCTTCTGTCCGCGAACTCCAGGGATAGGACTTTGTATTCCTCTAGAAAGGAGCTTGACTTGAGTTTAGAGCTGTTTGAGATGCCGCCGAACTTAACCAGAATTTCTTCCTTAAGAAAGCGAATGGCCCCATCTGAAATTGGATTAATCTGGAGAGGCGGAGTGGTTCCTGAAATGGGTGCTGGAAGGGATACCAGCGAGGAAATCTCCAGATCACTTACGGTAGCTCGAATGATGAAAGTAGGACTATCAACGGCAAGTGCTGATGCCTGTACCTGTGAGCGGGTAATGAGAAAATTTCCCGCAAGATTTGTTCGGACCAGTTCACCAGGCAGCAGGAGGTCTTGTTCAAAAAATGGATCGTCGATGGAAAAAACCGATATACGAGCCCCTGCCACGGGTGTGGCCACAGCACGAGAAATCGAAGCCCTTGAGGAGACCTGGGAAAGACTTGCGGCGGAACCCGATGGAAGAGTAACCGTACCGTCAACCAGTGATAAAGTGGAAGAGGTGGAACTACCGGAGGAAGAGCTTTGATCCTCAAACCCTCCACATCCGGCTAAAAAGATGAGAATGCCCCAAAGGACGACAAGGCGCATAGACACAGGCCAGTATAACAAAAAACAATGAATTCTACTCTTTTTTGTGCACCTCCCTCTGGAATTTAAAGGAGGTAAAGAGTGCTGCATACATCTCTCTAAGAGTTGGTATTCAGCTTTGGTATAAAGTTGCTCCCGCAAAATCCTTATGCCAAAATAGGGTTCTAATGGTGCAAAAAAGACGTGTGGTGAACTGCATGGGATGTAAACACCACGTGATAACCTGGGATAAGAGTTTCCCCTATGCCTGTAAGTTTTGGGGATTTAGAGGAAAGAGACTGCCCTGCTACACAGTGGTTCAAGCCACAGGTTCCCCCTGCACAGAGTACATTAGTGTAAAGAAGAAGAGCCGATAACCGGGACTTAGACTCTCTACCGGAGTTTATGAATAGCACCTGGCACCGGTAAACTTTTAGAACGTGACGATGCCACGCTCCAAAAGTTTATCAGCACCATGTACCACTCCTAAACTCCGGTAGAAAGCCACATCCCGGCCATCGACTCTTCTCCTTTATTCGAAGACTTCAATTTGAGACTGGGTTATCCCCTTCCAGTGTTTAGTGGAATCTTCCTCCTTCTTTTAACTGCACCCCAAATCATCAAAAGCACCCCTCTGGAGAGGAGTCGATGTTAGGAGTGTGGTGATGGACGGGAGTTCAGAGTAGATCTAGAATCGTGATTCGTGAGGAGGACGTGGCATTGTCACGTTCGACGAGGGAAGGGCGATTCTAGATCTGCTCTGGGCTTCCGGCAAAGTGCCTAAGCTGCTAACATCGGCTCTTCTCCAGACCTATAGAACATCCATGAAGGCAGAGACACTGAAAACTGCTTTTCCCACTCCTGTGGGTCCGTAACCTTTTGGTTCGGGTAATTTGTGCTTTTGGAATGTCTCTCTAAAGGCGATTAGTAATTTACAGAAATACTCTAGTGGCGGCGCGGGTTGTGAGCCCAATTTTGCGTAGGGTTCAGGACACCAGGAAGTGAAACGGGGCATGATTTTCTTAGACATGAAGAATTCTAGACCTTCCCTGGTGGACTCAACAGCCTGATCCACATCCGTGAAGCCGTAATTTCGGTTCATCTCTACGCCAGCTACGAAATTGGGGATCACGTTCTGTGCTCCAAAGATCTCGGCGGCGTCTACTACTCGATTGATCCATCCATCTCTACCAATTACTCTGGCCTTGCCCGGACAGATTTTGTTGAAAAGTTTCTCGTCCCAGACTTCAAAATTTGGATGATAGATTTCAACTCCTGAATCTTTTAGCCTCTTACAGTCTTCAGCTTCAAAGGCTTGTACTACAGCCTTTAAGATCCAGCGGTCTTGAAACCTGGAACGGATTCTACGGGCGTACTTCTCATAAAAATCAACCTCAGACTCACCGCGAAGCTTATTGATTATTGAGCCGCCCGTTATGGTAATTGCCCTTGAGCGAGTATCCATTTTTGCAATGTGATCCAGTGCTTCTTCGATTTCATCGGGTGACTTAATTCCCGTGTAGACTCTGCCAGACTGTTTTTGCTGTCTATAGTTGGCATTGAGGTCACAGAACTGGCATTGTTCTTCCTCGTTGAAGTACTGGCATAGGCGATAGACGGTCAGGTAAATGAGATAGCCCCACTCTATAACAGGGGCAATCTCAGAGATGGGTTTCCCGCTACTCATTTTGGAATCGTAATAGGCTGGCCTCGGATGATATTCCACATCACATAGAACCTGGTTGGAGCAAAATAGACGTAGCTTTCCTTCTGAGACACGGATATTGTAGCTGGATTCTGGATTTACTCTGACTGAGACTATGGTGTCCAGCAGATTCCATACTCCACCTGAAAGTTTGACTTCTTCAGGGGCTCGGAGGTTTTCCTCCAGACTCATTTCTTTAATGGGGACTAGATCAAATGAAAAAATGAAATAGTCTTTAGGCTTATACCCGCTAGCTATTTTTAGAGAATCTTTTGAGAAAGCAAGACCATCCCTGAGAATATCTTGTTTGAGGATTGCCTCCCGTGGCAGAGAGATAAACTGATCAAAGACATTCTGTAGTCTTTGTAACTGCCGGGAATCATCTACAGAGTCGACTGGACCAGTCGAGGTATCCGTCTGCATATTCCACCATTCGTTGCATGAGTTTCTCATCGGTAATATCCCCGCCGACATACTCCGCGTAGGAGGCGAAAATTACGTGGGGATAGGGCGCCGCATGTACCTCGTTGACCAGGATTTGAGACAAATGTTCATGACTCAGGAAAGCGTTGTTTCCTCCGGACGCGATTACCTGTCCAAAGGGCTTCACCATGGATTCACAAGCAATATCGATGAAATTCTTGAGTACGCCAGGTATGGAGTAACAATAAACACCGTAGCCAAAAATTAAGCCATCAGCAGAATTCATGAGAGCTTTTGCTTCTTCGATATCCTTTCCGTAAGATTCCTTTCGTGCATCACAAAAATCCATTTCGATTTCTCTAAGATCAATAGTAGAGATTTCAGCGCCGCGTTCTTCGAAGAGTTTTTGCATCACCGAGAGCATTTGGCGGCTGCGGGAATTCTTAGATAGTGAAGCGGATACCAGTGTGAGTTTCATGAGGAACCTTTCATTATTCCTTCAGTAGGTTTTTGTCTGGTGACTGCCCTTGAAATTCTTGGGCGTCTCTGAAAGCTGAAGTGTCTTGCAACAGCAGGAGGAAAGTTCAGATAAATATCATCAGATTCCACCTGGTAGTTTTGGATAAAATCCTCTAAAAGTGCGTAAGTACTTAGTCTGTCTTCATTGTTGCGCAGATGGCTGAGTTTTTTCTGGATTTCCCGTACATATAAGTATTCATAGTAGGAGAGTTTTCCTCCGGGATTCAGGAGGTTTTGATAGGATTCCAGGATTGCTCTTACCTCTCGATGGCAGAAGTTATTGAGAGGTAGAGATGAGATAATATAGTCATACTTCTTATCCTTCTCCAAATCCTCCATTACACAGCACTCAATGCTGAAATGAACTCCTTCTAAATCTTCTTTCCACTCAGTCCGTGCCAAATTTTCAAGAATCTCACAGAATTGAGGGTTTACTTCTACGAGAACCAGTTCATCCCCTCTTCTCATCTTGGACAGGATCCGCTTGGTGATGGTACCGGTTCCCGGTCCTACCTCTAGAACGCTGGCTGGAGTAGTCCTGGAGGAGGTTAGCAATTTGCTGAGTGCGTCACCCAACTGGGAAGTTGCAGGGATCACGGATCCGACCGTATCTCGATTGGCTCCAAATTCTTTTAAGAAAGTCAGATACTGTTTCATGGTTGGTCCATAGCCCACAAAGAATGCGGGCAAAGAATAAAACATAAAATAGGTAAAGGAATCAAGATTTTAACCGGTGGTCACTCGCCCTTTAAATAATCATACAGGCTCGCGTAATCCTTAGCTGAGCGAGACCATGAGTAGTCAGTAAACATACCCCTCCTTTGAATGATTTCCTTGTTTTCCGGGTATTGATAGAGTCCTAAGGCTCTTTTTACAGCATCCAGAAATGATTCTCGATTGAAATTGTAGAAGCTGTATCCATTCCCATGTTCAGGATAGGTATCACAGTCCAAGACGGTGTCGGCCAATCCTCCCGTATGATGTACGATGGGTATGGTTCCATAGCGTAGAGAGTACATTTGATTTAAACCGCACGGCTCGTATCGTGAAGGCATGAGGAAGTAGTCTGAAGCAGCTTCAATCTGGTGAGACAGAGAATTACTGAAGGTCGCGAAGACCCTGAGTTGCCTTGAATAGCGTTCTTGTAATTGGTGCAGATAGTCAACAAATCCACTGTCTCCGGAGCCCAGGATAACAGCCTGGCAACCCATGTGAAGTATCTCTTCAAGCGACTCTTGAATGAGACCAATACCCTTCTGTGGCGTGAATCTCGACACCATTCCCACCAGGGGGACATGGGACCAATAGGGTAAGCCCATCTGGCTAAGAAAATACTCTTTATATCGATGTTTATTTCCGAGGGCTTCCCCATTAAAGTTGAATCCGCTGATATGCGGATCCACCGCGGGATTCCATTCATTGGAGTCAATACCATTGAGTATCCCCAATAATTTATAATTGAGGTGCCTGAGAATTTCCTCCATGCCAAAACCATATTCCCTGGTCTGGATCTCCTCTGCGTAGGTAGGGCTCACAGTCGTGATGAAGTCGCTATATTGCAGCCCCGCTTTTAAAAATGAGGCCATGCCCTGAAATTCCATCCCATCAAAACGCATTACTTCTGAAGGAAGGTCGAATTTTTGAACACACCCGGGGGAAAAGTATCCATGGTAGGCCAGGTTATGGATTGTGAATACTACCTTCGTATTTTGGAAGAAGGAGTCCCCCGCGTATTTTAAGCGAAGGATAGGGGCAAGTATTCCGGTGTGCCAGTCATTGATATGAATGATATCTGGCTTCCAACCTTCGACTTTGCATAGCAATAATGCGGCTTCACACAGGTAGGCAAACCTTTCGTCATTATCTCCAAATTCCCCATGCCGATCTCCATAGATGCCTTCTCGGTCAAAGTAACCCGGGTTCACAACAAAATACCTCTCAACCCCATCCTCCCTATTTCTTAAAAATGCTCCATCCTTGCGTTGGCGCGAAACATGAACATGGTACTCATGGGGCATTTGCTCCATTGGCTGGGTGATGAAATGATAGTAGGGTGAAACGGTCTTTACTTCATGGCCAATTTCTTTTAATGCCTTGGGAAGAGAACCGCTAACATCGCCAAGTCCTCCTGTTTTGCTAAATGGGGCCATCTCGGCTGAGATAAACAAGATGCGTGTCATGGAGTTCCTTTCTTCCAGGGATTAAAGTCGAATTGAATGTACCTCTTCAAGAATTTCGTGTAAAAGAACCTGAACTTTTTGAGGGTTGGCTTTCCCGCCCGTAGCTTTCATGATCTGACCCATTAAAAAACCAAGAGCCTTTTTCTTTCCTGCTTTGAGATCATCCAGTATATGAGGGTTGGATTCAAGTACTTGATGAACATGTTTTCTCAGGGATTCATCGTCGCTGATCTGGGATAGTCCACTCTTTTCCACCAACTCTTCAGGTGAATGCCCACTGGCAATCATCTCTGGGAATAGATTTTTTGCAATCTTACCAGAGATGGTTCCTTCATCTATGAGTTTGACTAGCTGAGCCAGCATCGCGGGTTTTAATAGGGACTCTGAGATACAAGTATCAGAGCGGTTTAATTCTCTTAAAAACTCGGTCAGGATCCAGTTGGAGATGGAATTTGGATTTGCGTGCATAGCACACGCTTCCTCGAAAAAATCAGCAAAATCCCTTTCCTCACAAAGAAGTGAAGCGTTGTAGGAAGAGATGCCATATTGCTTAACGAAGCGCTTTTCTCTGGCCAGGGGAAGTTCAGGAAGCTTCGAGATGACTTCCTTGATCAATTCTCTGGATATTTTAATTGGAGGGAGGTCGGGATCAGGGAAGTATCGATAATCATCCTCAGTTTCCTTGGAGCGCATCAATCGGGTTTTACCCGCTTCTTCGTCCCAAAGGAGAGTTCCTCGCTCGATTCTCTTTCCCGCTTCTAGTAGAGAAACGTGCCTTAACTCTTCATATTCGATAGCGCGGACAACAGAACGAAAGGAGTTTAGATTTTTGATTTCAACCCGGATACCTAGTTGGGACTCCCCCCTTTTTCTAACGGATAGATTTACATCGCATCTCAAGGTCCCGTTTTCCATATCGCAATCACTCACATCCACCGTTCTGAGGACTTTGCGAAGCGTTTCCAGGTAGTCTTTTGCCTCTTTGGAATTCTTCAGATCAGGATCCGTAACAATTTCCAGAAGGGGTACGGAGCAGCGATTGTAGTCCACCAGGCTTCCGCTCGTATGTGTGTGTAGAGTTTTTCCCGCGTCTTCTTCTATGTGAATTCTCCGGATGGGGATTTGACGGATCTCATCCCCCTCTCCTTTGAGTTCCAGGTTTCCATGTTCACCAATAGGTTCATCAAATTGAGTGATTTGATAAGCCTTGGGAAGATCAGGATAGAAATAGTGTTTGCGATCAAATTTAGTGATCGCGGGTACCTGGCATGAAAGCGCTAGACAAGCCTTCAGTGCGAGTTCCAGAACCTCCTTGTTGAACACCGGAAGTACTCCGGGATGCCCCAGGCATACCGGGCAGACATGGGTGTTTGGTTCGGCTCCGGAGTATTGTGCAGAGCAGGTACAAAAGAGCTTCGAGCGGGACTTGAGCTGACAATGGACTTCAAGGCCGATTACTGTTTCAAAAGAGTTGATCATGGATTTACCAGGTTTTCTACAGCCTCTGCCAGGGAAAGTATTTTAGAATCTTCAAAGGGTTTTCCGATTAGCTGGATTCCTACCGGTAATGCATCCTCAGACTTCTGGCAGGGTATAGAGATGGCGGGCGCGGAAGTTATGTTTGCGATCACTGTAAACAGATCTGAATAATACATTTCCATTGGATCTGAAACCTTAGATCCCAGCAAAAAGGGTAAGGTGGGGGTGGTTGGTCCAACCAGGGCGTCACAGGACCGCAGCGCATTTTCCATTTCCGTTCGAATCAGGGAGCGAACCTTTTGAGCTTTGCGGTAAAAAGCCTCGTAGTAGCCCTCAGAGAGTACATAGGCACCCAGTATCATACGCCGCTTCACCTCATCTCCCAGTCCAAGGCTCCTTTCCTTCTGATAGAGTTCTTCGATTCCCACACCGGGATATTCTCTGTTTCCATATCGGATCGAATCATATCTTGCAAGGTTGGAAGACGCTTCAGCGCAGGCCAAAATGTAGTAGGCTGGCAAGGAATACTTCAGGTGAGGAAGAGAAACCCTGGTGAGGTTTCCTCCAGCTTTTTCAAAGTTCTTCAGGCTAGATTCCAGTCTAGACTGAACCATGGAATCCAATTCAGGAGGAAAAAACTCCTCAACAATACCAAGGGTGGCTCCCTTAAGTCTAACTTCGCAAAGTGAGTCGTTATCTATGTTTGTAAGGCTCGTAGAATCATGAGCATCAGGTTTTGCCATGATTTTGTAGAGTATTGAGGCATCGCCTACTGTGTGTGTAATAGGACCGATTTGATCTAGTGAAGAGGCAAAGGCTACCAGACCTCTGCGTGAGATTCTTCCATAGGTCGGTTTGAATCCTACAACACCGCAGAACGCAGCAGGTTGTCGTATGGATCCTCCCGTATCTGATCCCAGGGCGGCGGAACACATGAGTGCGGCGACCGCTGCGGCACTTCCACCCGAAGAGCCTCCTGGGACACGATCTCGGTCCCGGGGATTGCGAACCGGTCCAAAGGCTGAATTTTCATTGGAGGATCCCATTGCAAACTCGTCACAATTGGTCTTGCCAAGAATGCAAGCTCCCTCCTGGCGAAGGAGGCTCACTGCGGGTGACTCGAAAGCAGGTAAATATCCCTTTAAAATCTTCGATGAGCAAGTGGTCTCAAATCCCCTGGCATGGATATTATCCTTAATAGCCAGGAACACTCCCTCAAGACCTTGAAGTGAACACCCACCCGCAATTTTTTGATCTAAATCCCGGGCGTAGTTCTGAGCCATTTCTTCGTCAACGGATAGAAAGGCATTGATTTCCGCATTGGAATGATGGATCTGGCTGAGATAAGACTGGAGTAGCTCCTGACAGGAAAATTCCTTCTCTTTCAGCGCGGTTTGAATTTCAGAGATCGAAAGGGGAACTTGCATCAATTTTTAGCGCCCAGTAATCCTTTTTCGGGAAAGCAAAAGGATTTGGAGATTATACAGACGAGGTTTTACCCGGGCAATCAATATTGATCTTGGCCCAAGAGCCTGCTTTTTGCAGCCGGTCGCAGTAAAAGGCAATTCTCCTACAGGCTCCTAGCCTTCGAAAAGACTGAGTCCTTCAGCCGGGTAGACCTCATCGCCCACATAGACGCGGTCAAGTTTGGAGAGCTTTTCCTGGGAATAGGATTGCTCATAATACTCCGGGTGAAAAGTGACTTTGCTTGCCTTGAACTCTTCAAGTCTTTCGCTCAGGCTCTGGGAGACATTAGAAAAGTGGGGGGTTCCTTCGTAATAGCATATATTCTTTTCAAGTAATTTGAGTTGGAAAATGGTTGCCCTGGCGATAAACGACTCTAAATGACGAAGAATGGCTCTACGCGAATAGTTCAGAAGGGATAGAAAGGCAGCGATTTTTACACAGTCGTTACTATCTTCAAAGGAGTTGATCAGGTAGAAAATGTGCTTTGTATCCTTAAGTCCCCCCATGAGTATAGCCGCACAGATGCGGTCGTTGCAGCCTTTGGAGCCCCTGAGTTCCTGCAGCATTTCCTCAACCGACTGGCGGTCGTCAAAGATCATGTTCAAAGCAACATGAAAGCGAACAGCACGCTTTTCCTTACGATCCCAGAGGACTCTCTGAAAAAGGCTAAAAGTACGGCTTTGAGGGAAAAGTTGGGCGAGGAGCGTGATGGCCTGGGTGCGGACCGTCTGCTTGCGGTGTTTTAATCCAGAAGAAAGGACAGAAAATGCCTCTTCATCGAGGTGTCGCAAGGCATCTTCATCATTGATAATTTCTTCAACCAGGTGATCCTGTTCCTCTTGGATATCGTCGAACCGGCAGCTACCATCGGCTTCTTCCAGTTCACATAAATAATCGCAGATTTGGATGACGCTTCCCATAGAACTTTTTGGCTCCCGAGTCAGAACAATTTGATGATTTTTCTGAGGGTGGAATAACTCGACTTTAGCATGTCTAAAATCTATTTTGCAATAGTATTTTTAGGATTGTTTAAACTTTTGAAAACCCGCTTAAATACTGGTTTAACGAGCTTTTTAGCAGAGTTTTTAGGGAATGTCTACAGTTCTTGTTTGCCTTTGGTGAATCCGGTTTCCAAGCGCCTCTTCGAACTTGTTTTTGCTTATATTTGTCAAGACGAAAAAAAGTAGTCTATTTTCGTAATTTTTTGTTCGATTGCCACAAGGAATCGGAAAGAATATACTGAGCCTCCGTAAAAGGAAGGAGCCCATATGCACCTTGAAGGAAAAAAAGGCGTAATTTTTGGTATTGCCAACCATCGCAGCATTGCCTGGGGATGTGCTCGCCAACTCAAGGAGAATGGAGCACAGTTTGGGGTGACCTATCTGAACGATGCCATGGAACGAAGGGTTCGTCCCCTTGGAGAAGAAATCGGCGCTGACTTCATTGAGCGCTGTGACTTGACCATTGAATCAGAGGTTGAGGCCCTTTTTAAGAAGGCTTCTGAGATTTACGGCAAGTTGGATTTCTTGATTCATTCTGTTGCTTATGCCAGTAAAGAGGCTTTATCCGTGCCGATTCAAGAAGTAAGCGCTGAGCAGTTTTCAGAGGCGCTTCAGATTTCGGCGGGTACCTTGTTGACCATGGCCCGATATGCGAAACCCCATCTCCAGCCTGGTGCCTCCATTGTTACGATGACCTATTACGGGGCGAGTAGAGCCATCGTCAATTACGGAATCATGGGCGTTGCGAAGGCTGCTTTGGAGTCTGAGGTCAGGTATCTTGCGTCAGACTTAGGCGCTGAAGAAATCCGTGTCAACGCGATATCCGCGGGTCCTATTCGCACGCTGGCAGCCTCAGGTGTGAAGGGATTTCGAGGTTTTCTGGACCAGGTGGCTGAACGTTGCGCGATTAAGAGAAGTGTTACGACTGAAGAAGTGGGAAATACCTGTTCGTTTCTGGTCAGTCCCCTCTCTAGTGGAATCACCGGACAGGTCATCTTTGTAGATCTTGGGTTCTCAGCGCTCTCCTGATTTGGTGATTGTGGGGTTGGAGCATGCTGCTCCAGATCAGACTTCTTTCCTTTGCATACCCTCAAGTATGATTTTGTAGGCATGATCTGGAGAGGGAACACAATAAAGGGCATATTCATAGGTTTCAGCGGCTTGATTTGTGGCACGAGCCATTCCCCCTTCTAGTTTTCCCGCCAAAAGACCTGCGCTTCCCCCTACCCCCACATGGACTGATGATTCTGTTGAGCCCAGTCCCAGTCCCGAAGCTGTAATTGGGATGACAGTTCCATACTGAAAGAGCCTTCCCCAAAAGTTTCGTGCCAGCACCAGGTCATTGATTTTTGAGAAAAACAGAGTCCGGGTAGTATTTTTCCAGCCCCTGTGTTCAAGGATGAGGCGCTGGTTGGTGACGATATATTGGGTGCTCCAGCGAGTGATTTCCAAATAGAGAATCGCTCCGATAGAAATGAAACACATGGCCCTATATTCAATTCCCATTCCTAATTCAAAGAAACGCATGGAAAAGGCTGCTAAAACTAGCAGGCAGACCCTGATGAACTGACCCCAGTCCAGGCGGAAGATGGAAACCAGGAGAATCGGAATGATCAGCGCGGAAATCCAGGTCAGGCTCTCTGGCATATGGGAAAGAAATTTTATCGGAGTGGAGAAAAAAGGGAAGGATGCGGCCCAATCACGTATCTGGATTAAGAAGGGTGAGTCCGTTGCGAAAAGATAGGTCAGAACCAGGCAGTAGGCCCAGAAGAAATAGGACCAGGCCCGACTCAGAAAATGAGGCTTGAGTCGTAAGAGTTCATTTTCACCTTCTAGAAGACTCACGGTTTTTCTCCAATCAATGCCCCATCGGCTGATTCTTCCTTGTGCAAGAACCACTTCCGACTCCGCTCAAGTGAGCCTGAATCGGCAACAAAATAACTGATGCGCTTCTCTTGCTCGAAATCATAAATATATTCTCCTATACCGGGAAGTGTTTGGTAGTGAATATCTTTGATTCCAAATTCAGAAAATCCAACAATGAGCTTCAAAAAGAGATCCAGGCTAACATCCGTCTCAATATCCTTATAAAGGTTCATGACGAATCTTGGCAGCCTGCCAAGGATTTTTATGGACTCCCACCCGAGAGCCTTGAGAGAACGAACTTGATTTAAGAAGGAGCGAATAAATTTTTGCTGCCTGCGGATTCGCCCAAGGTCTCCTTCTTCATCCCTATAACGAACATATCCTTCCGCGTCATTTCCGTTTAAGACCTGGGTTCCCTTTTTTATGTCAATGACCAGCGATGCGGATTTATCTTCATAGGAAAGATCTCTTTCCACTTCGATCTCAACTCCACCAAGGGTATCCACAATTTTTCGAAAGAGTTCCAGGTCAATCAAGGCCGTATGATCCACCTGAACTCCGTAAAAACGGGAAAGAGAATTGAGCATCAGGTCCAATCCTCCCCAGCGAAAGGTGTGGCTGAGCTTATCGAGGGTTTCCTCTTCGTTATGGAAGACGGGAACCCGGGTATCCCGGGGAAAGCTCAGGATGTGAACCCTTTTGAGGTCCACCATGAGGTGACACAGGATGATAGTATCCGTACGATTTTCCGCTTCCTTACCAAGAACCAGGATGACATAGCGCTTTTTCATGGGCTTTGGAGGACCCTCACCAGGCTTGAGGTAAACTATCTGTGGCTGGCCCTGGATTCTCTCTACCTCTCCGACTATTCGATCCAGGAATCGATTCATCTGAAAGAAAAAAAGTCCGGTCAGAATAGCTGTCGCAAAAAGTAGTTTTCCTACAATTTTGCGCTTTTGAACACGAGAGGGTTTCTCCCGAAGGTCCACGAATTTCTTACGGCCCAAAAGAAAATTGACACCGGGAAATTCAGGTACAAACTCCAGGAGAAAGTTTATGATCTTTCTCAGTCGGCCCATGAATTGCCCAAACAGAGCCAGTTCCAACACTGGATACTATCGGGATGGACCATTTTACCCCTTTTCAGGGTAAATTCAAGCTTCTGTAACAGACAATTCTTAAAGGATAGGGAAAGATTTGTATGAGCTTCGTCCAATAGGCGCTCGGTTGACCAGGCTCTTTTCGGCTCGATTTGGTCAGAAACATAGAGAATGACATCTTCCAGGGTCATTTTTGCTCTTCCAGTGGTATGCCATTTTGCCGGTTCCACCCATTTATCCGGAAAGCCATATCTCTGCTTTCCCAGGATTGCCGCGACTTTGGCATGGTGCAAAACTGGATTTTCCAGGGCAATAGGATCTTCGAGTCCTTCTGATTTAAGAATTTCCTCCTGCTTCTTCACCGGCATTTCCCTGGCGAAGTCATGGAGGTAGCCTGAGACTTGCAGGATTATTTCGTTTGCTTGATGGGTTCTGCCAAGGGAAATGGCTGTCTCAGTCGTGGATAAAACATGTTCAAATCTCAGGGCAGAAAGATTTTTCCTGAGATCCTCCAGAAGTTCTTCCAGAGCTGACTTCAGCCAGGCATCATTCAAGGCAATTCCATTTCATTGCGTACCTTTAGAAGGAGATCAAGAATTTCTTCAGGATTTAAATAGGCAGAAAATTCCGATTTATACACACTTCTATCTATGGTTGCGGAGCCTCTGTTATAGCCTACCACCAGCATTTCCTCTTCTTCTGTGCAGTAGTAGACTTCGTGGTCGAAAAGCAATTCTTCGTGGAGTTTTTCCCCTTCCCGAATTCCCATCTCCCTGACTCCGACATCTTTCAATCCATGCATCTTGGCATAGGGGCCGTTGATGGTATCCACCAGGTCCTTGACTTGGATCGCAGGCATTTTAAGAATAAAGGTTTCTCCGTGCAGGGCTCTCTCTCCAGCCCTGAGTACCAAAAGGATAGCTTTGTTCAAGGTCATGACAAAGCGGGTCATGGCTGGATGAGTCAGGGTGAGTTCCTTGGATTGTTCAATCTGTGAAAGGAAAAGCGGAATCACGGAACCCCGGGTTCCGAGTACATTTCCAAAACGCACACAGGAGAAGATCGTTTTTCGAGGACCTTTATAGAGATTTGCGGTACGCATGAGCTTTTCAGCCAGGAGCTTTGTGGTCCCCATCGTGTTTACCGGATTGACGACTTTATCTGTAGAAACCAGGATGACCTTCTCACACCCCTGTTCCATGGCCACATCAATCAGATTCTGGGTCCCCAGTACATTGGTTTTTACCGCCTCAAACGGATTAAACTCACAAGACGGTACCTGCTTTAAAGCCGCCGCGTTGAATACATAGTCCACATGATCCATGGCAAGGCGCAGGCGATTCTTGTCGCGGATGTCTCCCAGGAGAAATCGAACCTCGGAATTCGCGCCTAATTCCCTCGAAAAGCAGTACTGCTTATATTCATCCCGGGACAAAACCCGAATAGCCCTTGGCTCGTGCTTGAGAATTTCCTTTACCAGGGCTTTGCCGATGGAACCGGTACCGCCTGTAACGAGAATTGTTTTGTCTCTTAAGTAATTAAGGGCAAACATGGTTCAACCTCCTTTGTATGAAACATTATCTGGGGTTTCTTGATTCCCTGTTCAACTGAAACCAGAGATCCTTCTTGTGTGCAGGATCGATAGACAGCTTCAATGGTTTTCAGTGCAAGGAGGCCATCTTTGAGTGATGATTCATTTTCCTCACGATTTTCCATGACCGCGATTAGGTGATCCAGTCGATTGAGATAAGGATTTTCAGTAGAAAATTCAGGAACCTTTGCCGTTTGAAGATAGGGAGAGCCGGGTTTCTTTTTCAAAAATTGAAGTCTTCCATGGGAATAGCTTAGTTTCGCTCGCTCCCATTCCCAATCCATTTCAAAGTGAAAGTACTTTCTGCGGCCGCCTACATGAAAGCTTCCAGTTACACCGTTTTCAAAGAACAGGGTTCCCATACTGGTGTCTTCAGTGAGTGTATTTTTTTGATAACGCAGGCTAAGTCCGCTCACATGGGTGGGGACCCCGGCATAATAGATCATGAGATCAAAGAGGTGGGTGCCGTCATGGACCAGGGGGCCGCCAAAATGAAGCCCCTTCCTGGAATGTGATCTGCCCTTCACAAAGGAGCTGCAGAATACGGAGCCGTGCAGATGTCGAAGCCGGCCCAGGCCTCGACGACGGATTAAGGCGTGAAATCCCCGAAAATCAGGATAGAAGCGCCGATCATGGCAGACAACTACGGGAATATTCATTTTCTGAATGATGGAGTAGATTCTCTCCCCTTCCTTAAGATTGAGACCCACAGGTTTTTCCAGCAGGATTCCTCGAGGCCAGGATTTACCATCACTCGCCCTGGCAATGGTTTCCATGATTTCCATATGGGTGGAAGAACTGGTGCAAATGGAGATGATTTCAGGTTTAGTCTCTCTAAGGCGCTCTAAAAGATCAAGACAATGCCCGTTGGACTCGGGAAAATTCTTCTTAAATTCTTCAGTTCGACCAGGATCTATGTCATAACCCTCTAGCAGGCGGGTCCTCTTATGGTCCCTGAAGCAGCCTGCATGAGTACAGGGAGCAGCTCTGCCCAGTTCACCCTCCAGGAGAAATCCAACCCTCCCCAGGCCAATAACATAGGCGGTGTAGGAATCAGGCGAAGAGTTCTGCATCATATTTCATCATCACCATTCCATCACGCACGTCTGTGAACGGTTTGGGTTCCAGTCCCATAGCCCACTCGAGAGCATTTTGACAGAAATCCATACCGGCTTCGATGGTGAGGGGTATGCCGCCGGAAAAGCGTGGATTCACTTCGAGAAAATAATAGCGATTGTCATGGAGGATACATTGAAGATTCCAGGGGCCGGTCAGCCGGAACTCCTGGAGTTTTCCTGATAACAATTCAAGCAGGTTTTTATCCATGTGCACCCTGCCTACATCTGAGATTCCAGATCGTACTTTTTCGCGGATCCTTGGAAGTACATTCACGGGCTCATACTGTTCATTACTGAAAACATCAATGGTGTATTCAGGTCCCTCTATGAAATCCTGCATGAAAGGTTCGACAGCCTTGGGCAGTCGTGAGAGAAGATCAGTTTCGTCTTCCAACAGGTACTGACCACGGGAGCCATGACCTCGGTCTTCTTTAATGATGGCCGGAAAACGGGCATCCTGGGATTGATCGAAAACCCTGGGGACATCGAGCCCCAGTTCTTGAAAGAACCGTGTGGTTAGCGATTTGCGTAAGAACATGCCGGTTCTCTCAGGCCCCGAATACAAGAGCTTGATATGGCTTAAGGATTCGGGTAGTTGAAATTCACAGAGAAATTCTAAATCTAAATCATTTCCAGGAAGTATGGCATCCACTTTATGCTCTTTGAGAATACTGATGAGGGCTGGTAAATATTCGGGGCTTTTGGTGGGAGGGACCATAAGCTGCTGATCACAAAAGTGGAGTGAAGAAGTTTTGGATTCCATGTCGGTGCCAAAAATCTGCAGTGGGATCTCCAGTCTCAGGGCTGCCAATTTCAGCCTTCTGATCAAACTAACTCTTCGACCGGTTGAGAGAAGGAGTAAATTCATACGCGATGATCCTCCGGGTCAAAGGGGATATCGCAGCGAGAACAGAGTCCATGACATTCTCTTTGTCCATGATTCTTGTGAAGATCGGTCTTTCGGTCAATGAGATATCTTCTCAAGTCACGCATTCTCTGACCATTCCAAACATTGATCAGCCCTTCCTTGAAGGTCCCCAGTGGATACTTCCCGTCATAGTCCACACAGCAGGGTACATAGGTTCCATCCCATAGAGCTGCCATGGAGCGCCATGGGTAAGAGCACACATTATAAGCGTCTTGAAGACTCAGGTTCTTTTGGGCACTTAGATAACCGATCCAGTTCCGATATACTTTCCTGGAAACCTCATCTGGACTTAACTTCCACATCTCTTTCTCAAAATTATCCAAGCCCGCGTGGGTCTCTTCCATATCGATGATTTCAATATTGATGCTGGTAGTGAATCCTGAGCCCTGTCTCATTTCCAAGAGCCTGCGGATGTTTGCCATGGTTGTCTCATAGTTTGCCTTAACCCTGAGACTTTCATAGGTCTTTTTATCAGTCCCTTCGAAGGAGATGGTAAGAAAGTCGAGGCCAGACTCAAGCAGCTGCTTAGCGCGACTTTCATCGAGGAAAGTCGCATTGGTATTGAGGCGGGATTCGAGACCCGATACACGGATTTTCCCAATCATCTCAAAGAGTCTTTTGTGCATGAGAGACTCTCCCAGAAAGAAGATATTGATCTTGCGCACATCATTATTCCTGGCATCTTCAAGGATAGAGTCAAAGACTTCCATAGACATGAAGCCAAGGTCTCTTTCCTGGGACTTTTGAGGGCAGAAAACACAGGCCAGATTACAATGGTTTGTGGGTTCAATAAACAGGGTATAAGGGCCTTCTGGGCAGATGATCTCAGAGTTTTTATAGGCTTGTAGATTTGGCATGATCCATTAAGATATCCACGACCCTTTGGGTGGGATTTCCCTCTAGTAGGAGTTGAAATTGCTGGGCTGCGCGGGCACGTAGGGACTCACAATCCTGCTTGAAAACAGCATTGAACTGATCCCAATTCAAGGTGTAACTATCGCCGAATTGAATTCCTAGTCCCGCGTTATGAAGAGTGGAAGCGGTATGGGCTTGTTCCTGAATTTGAGCCAGCAGCAAGGGAAGACAGCCCTGCTTGAGAGCCTCATAGGGCGTAATTCCACCGCAGCAGACGATAGCTTCGCAAGTAAGATAGAGATGACTCATGGACTTCTGATCTTCAAGCCAGGAAACCTTAGGAAATTTTCTTTTTAATCTCAGGGCGTACTCCTTTGGATATCCGGGTCCGATGGTAGCCACCCAATCGTAATTTGCCCGCGTGGGAAAGTGCCGCTCCAGACCTTCGAAAAACTCCATACCTAATTCACGAGGGTCTGTGCCGCCCATGGAGACAAGGATTCTGCCTTCTTCTCTCTTTAGAGATTCGACGGGATCATCTTCGGGGAACAGAAAATACTTTGGCCCTATAAACTCCTTTGTTTTGCCTCGGCATTCCTGACGATTTTCCAGTCCCAGGAGGGTTGTACAGATATGAATGTCGAGGTGATCTCGGGCAGGTCCCATTTCATCGATCCCGATTTTAAGACCAAAGGAGTCAAAAGCATCAAACCAGTCTTCAGGTAACTCCGGTTCATCCAGGATTACAGCATTACATTCTCGGGAATAGGTTTGGAATTCAGAGGGCTCAATCACGTGCTTCATGGGAAATGGAATGGACTCAGTCAGTGCACTGGGAGAACTCACCGCAAAAATTACTTCAGCCCCCTTGTTTCGCAAGCCTTCCGCCAGCTTCAATTGTCTTCTGATATGGCCTAGTCCGACCTTGCGAGTCGCTTCCGTCTTGATCAGGAATCGTGGAGTGGAATTCATTTCATCTACCTCTTGGATTCCACATCATATACGGTTCTCTGCCGCACTCCACGATTCAGTTCCAGGATGTCTCCTGAATGACTAAGGATTTTCTCAATAGATTCATAGCTAAGGGTACAGGGATCCGTGTTCATAACCCTGCTAAGCGCTTGAAACATGGAAAGATCCTCCGGGGTGTCGATGGTCAGCCGGAGTTTTCTCAAATGACCATAGCCACAGTTCACAGGCTTCCAATGAAAAGAAGAATCAGGTGAGTAATACTTTGCTGTAACGTGCTCAACCTGTTGCGCACTTCTCTCCAGTTGACTCTGCTGAAGAAAACTCTGGCGCGTGAAAGCTTCCGCAGCGCCCCCAATGGGTAGTTCATGGCCTACGCTATAATCCAAGTCCTCTTCTCTCAAAAGACTAATCATCATGGGTAAGGATTCCCTGTAAAGGCAAGGGTTATCCCCCGTGATTCGAATGTAATATTTAGCTTCAAATTTCTGGATCGCCCTATGAAATCTTTCAAATACATCTGACTCAGGTCCTTCAAAAAACTGAATTTCATGAGAGGCGCAAAATTCTCTGAGGGGTTGGTCCTCAGGCTCTGTAGTGGTTAGTACCAACACTCGATCCCGCGGGAAACCGAAGAGAACATTCTCTAAAAGGGTCTTGTCGTGAATCTTTTTCAGAACCTTCCCAGGAAAACGAGAAGATCTCATACGTGCTTGTACGAGCAGGTAAACATCTCTGAAGTCAAAGGAATCCTTAACCATCTTCCTATATATAATATCGGCAAGATGGAGAAATTGCGCCAAAATCAGGTTTCTTCAGGAACGCAAACTGCAAGGGTCAGCCTGTTAAAATAGGCCCCTTCTAGGGGAGGTAAGATTCAAAAAGAATCCCTAGAGTCGGCGGCCTCTGGAAACGAAGTCGTTGGCTGCCTGCCTGCTAAAGCGGTTGACCGGACGCTGGCTGGAGCGGCGGGAACCTTCAATTTGACCTGACCACTTATTGAGATCCACCCCGAGATTTCGCAGTTCCGCCCTATAGGCATGAATCAGATCTTTTAAGGCTTTTTTGTCCTCTGCGTTCATGCGGGGAACTGAACTCAGGGATTCCTCCACCCATCGCGCTACCTGGTAGCGGCTTGGAGTTCGCTGTGTGTCCTTAATATGTATAGGCTCCTTGCTCTGGATATATCCCTTGCGTGAGAAGTTCTCGAGAACGGGGTAAAATTCTTCGCCGCCGGCCTGGGGATTTCGGTCTCTTGGGAAATATTCTCTTGCGCGAGCCAGGGTTCTGGTTCCCAGGCTCTTGGTGCTGAATCTTGCGGCAATAGAAACAGTTTTGTTGTTTTGTAAGTTGTTGCCGTCCAGGTCCCTGAGGTTGGGGGAGACGTAGAACTGGAATTCTTGTTGATCGGGAATTCTTTGGTGCGGCTTAAAGACGAGCTTTTTACCCCCATCGTGTAAATCTACGCGACCCTTGTACTGAAAACTCTCTCCCTGTAGAAAGAACTCATCAGAGCGAATGGATCCCGGATCTGCCTCACGATTGAGCTCCAGGGTGAGCACTCCGTCCACTGAGTCCATGACTGAATGGGGAAATTTTTCAATCAGAAACGGAGTAAAATGTTCGGTCTTGAATTTCCAGTTTTTCGGCCCCTCAAGCTGACTCCCGTTTTTTGATCGCAGGGTGGAGTCAATTCGAACTTCATAAACTCCGGCTTCTTGCAGGTTCCGATAGGGCTTGAGAGAAAGCTCTCGATCATTGGTTTCAAATGTAAGCTCTCCAGGGATAAGCTGATCATCCATATAAATAGCCACCGTTGATGCATGGATGGTATCTGGATCAATCTCCGAGGAGAACCGAATTCGTATAGGTGCGTGAACTTTATTGTTTCGGGACTGGTGGCGTGGGAAAACCCTTGCGATTTTGAAAGATCTGGCTTCTCTGGGCGCATTCATAACAGGTCTGATGGATCCTTTTTTTCCGGTAGAGCTAAGTTGTAGTTTTGCCCCCTCGGTGGAAAACTCAAATGCTGCCTGTCCCGCGATTACACGGTACTGGGTCCCAGGTTGCAGTGATTCCTGTGGAATGAGATCAATGCGCTGGTGGGACTTCTGGTAATGAGACTGGACGGGGATCTCTCTTCCATCCGCATAGATCTTTGCCTGTAGGTATCCTTCTTCCCCTTTTTGCAGCTCCCGTTTGAATATGAGGCTGATAGGATGGAAGAGTGCTACCGATCGGGTCCCATTCGCTGGTAAGGTGGCTCGAACGGCTTCAGGTATCCGCGGTTGATAAAACTCCTCCAGGACCCGGCTTTCCCCAGTTTCGTGCTTTTTCGCTTCAACTTTTGAATTGAGTATGGCGGGAAATTCCCGGGACTGGATCACTGGGTCCACACGGTTAGAGACTATTTCGGGGCCGATAGCCATGGTATCGCGCAGTTTTTGCAGAGGTGTGGGGTAAGTACGCTCAGTACTGGCGCGCGCGGGTGAAAAAGGAGATTTGGTTGCCTCTCCATGGCCTACCAGAATACCTTCTTGCCCGGGCTCCTTCTGAGTAAAATTAAGATTAAAATCAGCTTCTTCGAATTGGGTTGTAGGCAGCGCGGGATTTTTTATCAATTGATCCTTTTCGATTCTGATCAGGCTCAGGTCCTTCTCGAAGTCTTCAGAATCATTGACTAACTGAGCTTGAACGGGCTGAGGCTGTGAATCCTCAAATTCAACCGGGGGGGATTCCTTTTTCCATCGGTTTCGAGCTTTCTCATTTAAGCTAAGCATTCGAACGCCTCTGACTCCAGCTTCTTCCGCTTCAAATACCAGGACTCCAGAACCCATAACCGGGTACTTTGCCTTAAGCTCCCCTTCCGTAACCTGGTACATAGAGTAGTTGTGAAGGTTGAGGAAAAAGATCTGATTTTCACCATTAAGATTGGAGTCAAAATAGATTCCCTGTCCATCTAAAGAAAACGCGGGATGTGCTGAGATCATTTCCCCCTGTGTGAGTTGGACAGGTCTGGAACCGTTGATCGTCAAGTCCTTCAAAAAGAGATGGAAAGTTTCGTTCCGAAAGCTGGTGTAGGCAAGGGATTTTCCGTCAGGTGAAAAGGTTGGATAGAAATCATGGTTTCGGTAGTTGGTGATCTGCCTCTTTTCAAATGTCTTGAGATTCATGGTCCAGATATCAAAATTTCCGCTCTCGTCTGAGTCATAGGCGATCTGGGATTCATCTGGTGAAATCGTCGGATGGAAACAATTGATCCCTGCTTTGGTTAAAGCTATCGGGGGGTCGTTCGTGGCCAAATTCTTTCGATAGATCCTTCCCATACCATCATCTTTAACTCCAAATACTAGAAACTTTCTACCAGGTGACCAGTGTGGCAATTCAATTGTACCGGTGGCTTCAAAAATCTTTACGCCGCCCCCGGTGTCATTGAGGTATTTGATCCACATCTCAGAACTACTCTCCTT
The DNA here is from genome assembly GCA_964539825.1 of uncultured bacterium. Classification (GTDB taxonomy): domain Bacteria; phylum Muiribacteriota; class UBA6191; order UBA6191; family UBA6191; genus CAZIKF01. The sequence continues at coordinate 24,715 of CAZIKF010000028.1, read as the reverse complement.
ATCGCGTACGTAAGCCAGGATTTTCCCATCACGGGAAACACTGCCTGCGCGTGCGTGGAGATTAGTTCCTGTAACCCATTTCGCGGTATTCGCCGCCTGGACATGGATGGTGTGCAACCACAGAAGAAGGTACAGATGAAGGAAATAAGAAAAGAATGATCGAACCTTATATTTCATGGCAAACTCCGGAAAAAGCCATACACTTTCAGCCTATATCGGATCATTTTTGTATGAATTTAATGTTTGAGGAAGGAAGATAGGATAGAGAATAAATGTATTTCACAGGCACAAAGTGTGTCCCACCCGTTTTGGGAAAAGTTGGGCTGGTTGGGGGTCCTTCCTTTGGTTTCATGAGGCCAGAGTCCTGTCAGGTATCGAAGTCACCTCAGGCCGAAAACTCACAATTGTAAAGTGTAACGTTACGCTTTACACTTTAATTATGAACCTTCAAGTGATTTCAGAGAAAATGCTGCTCCTGGACGCTTATCGCCCGCATTCAGAGGAGTTAACCCAAAGTACTGAAGGGGCGTTTCGCCTGGAGTTTACTTGGGCGAGCAACTCCCTTGAAGGGAACTCACTCACCCTTGATGAGGTTAGACTCGTACTTGAAAAAGGGCTGACGGTTGACTCCAAGCCTCTAATGGATCATCTACGAATCGTAAATCACGCCAAGGCCATTGATTGGATCTATGGACTTGTTCACGGAGGAAGAAAGAGGATCATCGAAAAGGACTTGATCAAAATCAACGAAATCCTACTCAGGGGGATTGAAGACGAGAATGCCGGAAAATATCGTGTCTCTCCCCCAAAGTCTTGTTTATCGGAAGAAGCGCCTGACTATCGCAAAATACCTGATTTCATTTCAGATATGGTTTCACCCGCTGAAATCGCGCACCATTCTCATCCCCTGGAAACCGCGGTATGGATTCATCAGAGGCTCCACTGGATTTCTCCCTTTTCAAGCGTCAACGGTCTCACAGCCCGTCTTGTAATGAATTTGCAGCTACTTTTGGAAGGTTATCCACCCGCAAGTTTCGGTGAGCATAGACGTGGGGCTTATCTCCACTCCCAGGTTGAGAATTCTCAAGGGGAGAGTTATGAAGCCCAGCTTCGTCTTATAGCGGAAGATGTAGAGGAAGCCCTGGATCGAATCTTGGAGAAACTAGATGGAAACTCAAACTCCTTGGGTTGGGCGAGTTTGGATCTTCTTCGGATCGGCAAATTGGGGAAGTTGGCCGGTGAGTCACCGCCAACCATCCGTCACTGGGTAAAGTCTGGTTTGATGGAAGTTGCGAAGACTACTGATTCAGGGTACCAGCTTTTTGATCCATCCATGCTTCAAAGGGCCATTGCAATCAGAAAACTTCAGAAGGAACGCCTCACCCTCGATGAGATCAAGATGAAGCTGTTAACCTGACTAAAGAAAATTTTAACTTGTACGTGGCCATTGCATACCAAACGAGCAAATACTGATGCGGCCCCGACTCGAAATGGATTTTCTAGTTGGGAGGAGTTGGGAGACTAAGTCCCTGGACTGGTTCAGCCCTGGGGGTTCCTTCGGCTCCAATTGGACCTGTCCCGAGTCTTCCGCCTGTAGCAAGTCCCCAGCATTTTAACTCACCAGAGTTCATCAGGGCACAGGTATGGTGGTCCCCTGCGTGCAATTTCTGAACTTTTCCTCCCAGGAGAACTTCAACAGGGTCCGGGGACGATTCCAGGTTTTCATGGCCTAGCTCAAAATTTGAACCCTGGCCGAAGCAGTAAACCTTTCCATCCAGGGTTCTTGCGCAAATGTGAGCGCTGCCGATGGCCAGTTCCACCGCTCCAGGAAGAGTGGTTGAATTTTCCCATTTACCCAGTTGAAGATCCAGGCAGGAAACAGCACCATTTTCACCAAGAGAACAGATTCCAGAGGTTCCCGCAAAGAGCTTTCCATGATTAGGAGAAGAGTCGATAACTCGAGGTTGAATCCCTGGTTCTATGGAGTCCCAACAGTTCAGTTCTCCCGATGTCTGCTCAGCGCAAATATAGTTTTGACTGGATAGAATAGATTGAAAAGCGCCGGTCCCATACATGGGAATTGGTGATGCGGGCATCGCGGAGGGCTCAGGTTCTGCAGCACTCACCACTCCCCAGCAATGAAGAGTATTATCCTCAAGCAAAGCGCAAGTATGGGTACGGCCGGCTGAGATCTGCAAAGCTCCCTGGGACAGGCTTGCTGGTACTGGTATTGGGGAAGACAATCTGTCTCCCGTACCAAGAGCCCCATACATGTTCTCTCCCCAGCACCAGATCTCTGCATAGTTATCGATGGCACAAGTATGCAAGGCTCCGACTGAGACTTGCTGAAAAAATCCACTAAACTGGACACCTGAGGGAACCAATTGATCAATTTTTAGACCATTACCCAGCTGTCCTCTCGCACCTGGCCCCCAGCAGAAAGTTTTTCCATCTTCTCTGAGAGCACAAGAATGGGAGGATAGAGAGAATTCAAGGACTTCTGAGGGGGGAGGAACCTCAATTTCCAAAGAGTCTATTGAAAAGAATTCACCATCTGAAACTTGCAGCTCAACAAGATAAGTCCCTGGTTGGAAGGCCTGGAAGCGAGCCTTACTATTGAAGGAATCAAGTATAGCGGCTTCTTCAAACAGCTCAGAATTCAAGAGGCTCCACTGGAAATTCAGTTGCTCGCCTTCCGGATCTATACTTCGTGAACCATCCAGGTATGCCACAGACGCCCTGAGATCATTCCCTGCGACTGCTACAGGGGGGTGATTAGGAGTCTGGGTGGATTGTTTGGAAGGAGATAATCTTGATGTAGTAACAAGGGATGCATTGGAACTATTGGTCAGAATGGATGCATCGAATCTAATGTCATCCTGGTCAAAAAGTTCTCCGTCCGTAACCTCAAGGCGAATGTGATAAGCCCCTTCTAGATCCACAGCCAGGTCCGTCTCAACTGAACTGGGAAACAGGATCTGAGCAACGCTGTTAGCGGGACTTGAAAGGATAGTCCATGAAAAACTAAGCGCATCGCCATTGGGGTCATAGCTCCTGGATCCATTTAATTCTACTACTCCGAGTTGTACCCTTCTTCCGTTTCCGGCATGGGCTACAGGACGGGTATTTTGAACGCCGTCGAGGGGTAGAGACAGACCGGGCGCTCGGGTGTTTAACTTGGAGCCAAAGCCCAGTTCGCCGGATTGATTGCTCCCCCAACAAAAGATTTTTCCCTGTTTTTGCAGAGCGCATGTAAATTGGCTTCCCGCTGCAATTCTTGTAAAGATCCGCTCCGATTCCACTCTCCGAGGAATGAAGGACGAGAATTCACCATCAAGTCCTAATTGCCCATTATTATTGTTTCCAAAACAAAATGCCTCCCCATCGGTGTTGAGGGCGCAATTATGGTCAAATCCTGAGCTGATGCGCTTGAAATTTTCTCCCGAGAGGACCATCTGGAGAGTGTGGGTGGTCGAAACCAGGTTTCCATTTCCCAGTATTCCCTGCGATACGTGTCCAAAGCATTCCACGACACCATCCTTGAATAGGACGCAGGTGTGATAGTTGCCTGCCTGAATAGAGATGCCGTCCGAAAGATCCGGCACGGTAGTAGGTATCTGAGACTGGCGGATAGAGATTGGGATCCCTAACTGCCCGGTGCCGTTCCATCCCCAGCAGCTTGCCGTACCATTGGCTCTCAGGGCGCAGTTATGATAAGCGCCCGCAGCGACCTGGATCGCATCTGAGATGCCTTCCACAAGTGCTGGTTGAGCACTGTCTAAAATTGAATTGTTGCCGATTTGCCCGGAACTACCTCGGCCCCAGCAATAGACCTTGCCGTTTGAAGATAAACCGCAGGAATGGGTTTCACCTACACTCACCTCGCGCAGGGTTTCTCCGACTGTGGAAACCGTTACGGGTGTAGTTCGCGTTGTAGAGGTTCCGTCACCCAGTTTTCCACCGCTGTTAGATCCCCAGCAATGGGCCGTACCATCCCTGGATACGGCACAAGTATGACTGGCACCAGCAGACACCTGGATCACTTCACCCAGTCCTATGACTCTGACGGGAGTAGAACTATTGTCGTGAAAACCATTTCCAAGTTGCCCGGAATCCCCTTTTCCCCAGCAGATTAATTCTCCATTACTCATCACAGCACAGGCATGTTTATCAGCGCTCAGATCAAGGGGTGCAGATTTTAGTGTAATGGTACTGGTGACGGTGATTTCCTGAACGATTGAAGATGCCTTTTCACCGTCACTCACCATAAGATGAACAAGGTAGGAACCGGGAAGATCCGGAATGAATTCCGCGCTTAAATCAGCTGATGGGGTAATGGTAGCCTGGCTGTTTGCTGGAACCGAACTCAGGCTCCACTGTGCCAGGAGTGTGTCGGAGTTGGGATCAAAACTATCTCGGGCGTCAAGTTTGACAGATTCTGCTGTTCTTAGGGTTGGGATGGGAGCAAGTCTGGCGATGGGAGCGGTATTAGCAACCGCTGGGAATCCCTTAACGATAGAGGGTGTAAGATTTTGTCTATTTCCGGTTCCTGATTCCCCGTTTTCAGAGCCTCCCCAACAATAGATTTCACCGCTTTGTAGGAGAGCACAGCTATGAGACTCCCCGGTAGTGATCGTTGCTGCCGTTTCAATTCCGTGAACTTGAACCGGTGTAAGGTGATTTTTTAGTCCTCCAGTTCCAAGCTGTCCTTCAGTTCCTCGTCCCCAACAAGTAACCCTGCCTTGCTTACGTGCGCATGCGTGTTCCGAACCGGCGCTGATTTCATCGACTCCATTAAGCCACCGAACCCTCACAGGTTCCGCTGAGGAGGAAAGTGAAAGCCCACCGCCAAGTTGCCCTTTATTTCCCCTGCCCCAGCATTTAACTTCACCGTCCACAGTGAGAGCGCAGCAAAATGACTTTCCGCAGGATAAATCCCTGGCCTTAAGGTCCTCTCTTACATGGGCGGCATAATTGCGAAAGGAGTGGACTCCACCGTCGCCTAGTTCACCGTAGGAATTTGTTCCCCAGCAGGAAATCCTCCCGTCATGGTTTAGAGCACAGGTAAAAAGTCCCCCGGAGGAGATCTTTCGCGTACCGTTGAGATTTTTCACTAAAACCGGGCTCTGCTGATTGGAAAGTTCTCTATTGCCAAGCTGACCGGAGGTTCCACGTCCCCAGCAATGGACTTCTTCATTGGCTAGCAGCACACAGGTGTGTTCATCTCCGGCACTAATTTGGCGAACCGGGAAACCAAAGGCTGGATTTACATCGACAGGAAGAAGACTGGAAGCGATTACGCCCTGTCCAAGTCTGCCTGCGGACCCATTTCCCCAGCAGGAAACATGGAAGCCTGTCTCGTCAACGGCACAAGTGTGCGAATTCCCTGTTGCTACCTGTACAATTGATCTCGTTGCGGATGTTTTAACCAGGGAGGGAATGGATAAATTAAGACCATTTCCTAATTGTCCGCTGTTTCCCAGTCCAAAGCAGTTGATTTCCCCAGACTCCAGCACAATACAGGTATGTCTGTGGGTGTCTAAGGCGATAGGTCCCGGCGGTGCAAAGAGGCTGTCATCGGATTGAATTGTGACTTCGTCCGTAGCGAGGGATTGACCATCATTGAGAGTGAGTTTGAAGGTGTATACACCATCTTCCTGCCAGGACACTGCAGTTCTCACTGAAGCTGGTGAGCTGATATGGGTAGATGCTCCTGAGGAAGGGGCGACTCGCGTCCATTGATACGTGAGAGTTGTTCCTCCTGGATGATAGCTTTGGGAAGCATCTAAAAATACTGATCCGGGGCGATGGGTAGGATCTAACCTTGCGTGGGAGACTCTTTGATCTACCCCGGCGTGTGCTATAGGTGGAAGACTGGCAGCATGTTGATATGGGGATGCTTCTACAGGAAGGTTGGAAATCCCGGAAATTCCGCTGCCCAGGCGTTGGTCGGTAGCTGTACCGAAGCATTTCAGAACACCATCACCCTGTAGAGCACAGGTATATTCCTGCCCGGCTTCGATGAGTCCAACAGGGGAGAGATTATGAACAGCGAGCGGTATGTTAGAGCTGTTTAGATCTCCCACTCCTAGTTGACCGGAACTCCCCAGGCCCCAACACAATGCTTCCTTTGTCGCGCTCATAGCACAGGTATGATTTCCTCCTGCACTAATATGGGAAATCTCAGGGAGATGGATAACCCTGGTAGGGACTGGCTGGTTTTGGAGATTTCCAGTACCCAATCTTCCATCCGAGTTTCTACCCCAGCAATAGACTTCCCCGCTGCGCGTACGAGCGCAGGTATGTTCATCGGCGCAGCTTACCTGAACCACTTCTTCAAGGGGAGGGTAGACAGGAACCGGCATGGTGGAAGGGGTGCTGCTCATGCCGACTCCAAGCCGGCCGAATGATCCCTTTCCCCAGCAGGCAAGGTCCCCGTCAACAAGTACCGCGCAGGTGTGTGCCTCACCGGCGGATACCTGTATCGCGTTGTGAATTCCAGGTACGAGAGCGGCTGAGGTAGCTCGAACATAGTCCCCTGATCCGAGCTGTCCGGATCCATTGGCTCCCCAGCAAAGAACTTCACCGCTATGCTTGATAGCACAGGCGTGTTGTCCTCCCGCACTGACCTGAAGAATCTGCTGTGGAGAAAGGGTTTGGTAAGGTGTAGTACTGGTATTACGGGTTCCATCGCCTAGCTGCCCCTGTGAGTTATCGCCCCAGCAATAAACCCCTCCGTCTTCTCCTACCGCGCAGGAAAAAGCGCTGCCGCGGGAGATTTGCACAAGGGTTGTTTCAGGAAGCTGGGATGGATTACCGGAAGTGTCAAAGAAGCCGCTGCCAAAGCAATGCGGGGAGCCATCGATTCTTAGTACACAGGTCTGGTTCCAAACACTGAAATCCACAATCCCGTTTTCTTCAGGAGCAACCTCAATAACCACCGAGTCTGTGACGATTCCGGAGCCATTAGTGGCTTTCAATTGTAGTACATAGGTGCCTTCTATAGCCTCCCGGAGTTCAATTCGAGCGTCAATTCCTGCGCTAAGAGTAGCCTTAGAGAGTGGCGGTTGGGAAAGAAGTTCCCATTCTAGCTGGGTTTGATCTTTTCCAGGTGCCAGAACAATTCCGGGAATATGGATCACACCCGGGTATGAGTTGAAGTCCAAACCCGCGCTAACTTGTGGGAGATTATTGTGGCCCCTTTGTAGAATGGTAGAGGATTGAGGCTGATAGCTATCTGAAAATAAACCGCTGGCAAGTTGTCCATCAGCTCCCTTACCCCAGCAGAAAACCTGTGTATCTTCGGACAGAGCACAGCTAATGTAATCACCCGCGATAATTAGTTTTGCCGGAGGTAGGTTTTGGACTTGAACAGGTAGATGATGATCATTAAAATCAGCGTTTCCTAACTCCCCATTGGCTCCGCTCCCCCAGCAAAACACATTACCGTTGCGCTGCAATGCGCAGGTGTGTGTTCGTCCGGTACTCACCTGGATCATTTCCACCAGACCAGGAACAATTACAGGCTCAAGAGAATTTACCAGGGCTCCATTTCCCAGTCTTCCATTGGCATTGTTTCCCCAGCACCGCACCTGCCCATTACGCTGTACAGCACAGCTATGATTCAACCCCGAGGAAATCTGCACAACAGGTTCATTTGGATTCCCCGATAGTACGGGTAGTGTTCTAGTAGCCGTGGAATTTCCCTGTCCGAGTCTGCCAGTCGCTCCATAGCCCCAGCAGCGGACCACTCCCTGCACGTCAAGGGCGCAGGAAAAACGCTCCCCTGAACTCAGCTGAACAATGTTTTTCAGATTGTTCACAAAAGTAGGATTTGAATTTGTGCTCACAAGGAGGCCATTTCCCATCTCTCCGCTTGATCCGGTACCAAAACACTGCACTTTCCCATCGCTAAGCAGTACACAGGTATGATCATTTCCAGCCGAGACGGCCACAGCATTGTTTATAGAGGTTACCGGAGCAGCGCTTTCTCTTGAGTTGGTGGTTCCATCTCCTAATTTGCCCCTGGCATTATCCCTCCAGCACCATACTTCTCCGCTTTGTTGAAGAGCACAGCTATGCGAGTTTCCCACACTCACCTGTTTGGTAGTTCCCGGCAGAGTTTTCCAACCCGGTGTGAGCCCGGTGGGTCTGCTGTTCTGACCCCAGCAAATCACCTGTCCATCGCTGAGTGCGGCACAGGCCCTTGAACGTGCGGAAAGGGAAATGACTCCAGGAATGGAGCTATTGGTGGCTTGGATGCTCAATTGATCGGAGTCAGTGTTGCCCGAAGAGTCAGTTAAATTGAGTTGTACCAGGTAGGTTCCCGCAATATCAGCCTCAAAATTGGTCTTAGACTCTGTTTCTTGAGTAATGGATGCTGAACTTTGAGCAGGAGAGGAGAGAATCTCCCAACTGTAATTGAGAGGGTCCGCGTTAGGATCAAACGACAGCGTTCCATCGAGAGGAATAACTCCCAGGGCGAGATTGAGGTCGGGACCTGTGTAAGCTACCGGGGAGGCGTTGAAGGAGGGGCCGAGGTTGTCTCCTGCTGTGGGTCTGAAGTGTGTGGTCGAGCCTACTGCTCTTGCCAGGTTGTAGCCGTATTTTCCAAAACACCAGGTCTGGCCGTCACGAAGAAGAGCGCAAGTGTGATATCGGCTTACGGCGACTTTGGAAACGTTTCTAATTCCGGGAACTTTCGTAGGAATCAGGCGACTGATTAAATCTTCGGTTCCTTGTTGTCCTACGTCGTTATGTTGACCCCAGCAGAACAAATCGCCATCGGATCTGACCGCGCAGCTATGCGTGGAGACATCAATATCTATGATCTGATCCAATCCTTCGACCAGTTGGGGAAGATTGCCAGTGACAAGGGAAGTACCAAGAAAAGTCGAATTTCCCCAGCAAGAGACCTCTCCACTATGGTGTAGGGCGCAACCTAGCTTCAATCCAAGAGCAATCTTTTGGACACCGGCCCCCGGGAGCTGTACGGGACCAGGGAGATTCAGGTCTGAGCTGCTGCCGTTGCCCAGTTGTCCTGAGTTTCCAGATCCCCAACAATAAACGGATTCATCGACAGAAAGAGCGCACACTGAGTTCTCTTCTGAGGCTGTGATGTCTTTAACGGGTGGCAGATTCTGAACCCGGACAGGTTCGAGAGAATCTGTGGTGCTTCCATCGCCAAGCTGCCCATCGACGTTACCGCCCCAGCACCAGGCGTTTCCTGCATGATCAATCGAGCAGGTGAAATCATCTCCTGCCGCTACTCTTAGCGCACTGGGAAGATCGATCACGCTCACCGGTGAGGTGGAGTCCGTACTGGTTCCATCTCCAAGCCTCCCCTTTCCATTATGTCCCCAGCAATTCACCCCGCCATCCTCAAGAACGGCACAATTGTGACGAGTTCCGCTGGAGAGCTGAATGGCACTGGAAATATTCAGTACGGCGGTAGGGTGCTCACGATCCTGGGAATCTCCATCCCCTATTCTCTCCCCGATTCCCCAACATCGCACGGAACCATTTTGCAGCAGCTCACAGGTCGTATCGGACTCTCCGGCCACAATGTCTACAGCAGGTGCTGGTCGTAGGTCCGTTGCTACGGCTGTGATCAGGATTGAATCAGAAGTACTCTGATTGGAAATGAACGCGGAAACCTCAACCTGGTAGGTCCCGGAAGCATCTGGTATGAAAGAATTTGTGGTACCAGCTGAATTGGAAAGTTGGGCAGTGCTTTGCTGTGGCACGGAATTGAGACTCCAGCTGTAGCTCAGTTGGTCGCCCTGGGGATCGGCTATTGAGAAAGCATATAGTTCAACTGGATTATCGACTCCAACACTGCGATTCCGGCCAATCTCCACCTTAAGAGGTACTTCAAAACTAATTTCTCTTGTGTTCGACGCAGTCCCATTATCTACGCTAAGAGACAGACCATATGTTCCGGAAAGATTGGTTTGTTTACCCGTAATGGAAGAGGTTGGATTGGACAAATCCGAGGAAGCGCCGCCTGGGAGAACATCAAGACTCCAGGAATAGTCCAGGCCCAGGAATCTTGGATCCTGGCTTTTGGAACCATCAAGCACAACCTCTCCGAAGACTGGGCTAAAAGGGAAGATTTTTGGTACTGGTGGTAGGTAGCTTAACGGTAAAAAACCAGAAGCTGTAACTGGGGTTGTGGAGGTTCCGGAGCTCAGTCCATTACCGAATCTGCCCGAACTTTGAGAGCCCCAGCACTGGATCATACCGTTTTGAAGCAGCGCGCAAGAATGTAGATTTCCTGCTGAAATCGCCGCCACTGGCACCAGTGTATCTACTCTGTTGGGGGTCGCGGAATTCTGTGTGGTTCCATTGCCTAGCTGTCCAGAGCTGTTGGTTCCCCAGCAGTAGGCTGATCCGTATTGATCCATCGCGCAGGAATGGAGGGTGCCCATGGAGATTCTGAAAATCTCTTTTAGATCAGGTATCATCGAAGGAACAGGCTGGTCTGAGCTGCCCAGATGGCCTAATTGGAAGTTCGCGTTGTTTCCCCAACACCATACTCTTCCAGACTCACTGAGAGCGCAGGTGTGATTTGTACCGGCATCGACCTGGGTAAAGCGGGTACCTTCTACCTCAATGGGCACAGGATGGCGTGAGACTAGGATAGAACCGTTTCCTAACTGCCCTTTGGTTCCTTTACCCCAGCAGCGGATCTGTCCATCTTTCACAAGGGCGCAGGCATGGCTTAAGCCTACGGTGATCTCAATAGCCGGTTCCTCGAGTGCAACCGGTTGGGCTGTCTGTTGGTTTCCTGAATAACCAAGGCCCAGTTCAAAGTTTGTGTTCGCTCCCCAACAGAAGACTCTACCGTTTTGAGACAGCGCACAGGAAAAGTCCCTTCCTGATTTTACCTCAAGAGCTGGTAGAGGCATTAGTACTGTAACGGGAACCAGCGACTGAGTAGAGGTCCCATCTCCCAATTGTCCTGCGTGGTTATCTCCCCAACAATAGACTTTACCCCTTTGCGCAACCGCGCAAGTGTGATCCTCGCCTGTAGCAACTTGTATGAAATCAGTAAGATTCGAGACCGGTGTCACGATGGTACTATCTACGGTACTGCCTCTCCCTAACTGTCCACTACCGCCCTCTCCGAAGCAACCCAATTCTCCCGTGTCATAAACCACACAGGTCGTATCCCAGCTATCCATTGCAAGGGGTCTTCTGGCAGCCGTATCTGAAGATAGGGCCTGAACCCAAAAGGAGTCGGTTTGTAGCTGGGTTCCTTTTGCTGCCGTGAGTTTGAGTTGATAAAAACCCGGGGTGTCCGCCTGGAAGGTCGTTACAAGGCTATTGGGACTGAGGACAGTCACCGTGCTGCCAGCAGGTTTTTGGGGGATTTCCCACAGATATGAGATGTCTGAATTTTGAGGCTGTGTACTTTCACTGCCATCCAGAGGAACCGTCATTTCCGCGACAACGGTTCGATTAGGACCTGCGTTCACTACGATGGGAACTCTGAACTCAATCGTATCCGTACTGATTTGAGAAGCATCCTGAAGACTTAATCCAATACGGTAGTCTCCCGGGCGCGAATTGTGAAGCTGTGAAGCTGGGGATGTGGTCTGTGTGAGAGACGAGTCTGAGTTCGCTGGAGAAGATAGGATCTGCCAGAGGTAGGTGGTGCTCTCCGTGAGAATACTATAGCTAGAATCCAGATGGATTTCTTCGGCATTGGGGGAACCAGGAATAGAAATTCGAGCAAGAAGAACGGGTTCCCCTACTCCCAGCCGGAGAATTTTTTGCGGTTGCGGTTGGATTTCAATATTTCGTCCATGACCTAATTCCCCATTTGATCCACGTCCCCAGCAGCGAATTTCACCCGATTCTATTACAGCACAGCTATGATGATCTCCCACCGCAATACCTAGTGCTGGCTCCTCGAGTTGAGCACGAACCGGTTCCAGGCGATCCCCGGTGGGTTCAATACCCAATTCTCCGTGGTCATTACGTCCCCAGCAGTACACACCGCCCTCTTGAGAGACAGCACAAGCGTGGGAGAGTCCCGTTGAGACCTGGGCCATTACTGGGAGTGTCTCAACTTTTGATGCGGTTAAGATGTGATTGGTGTTTCCCTGGCCGGTGCGTCCATTGGTGCCGGAACCCCAGCAATAGATGGACCCATCCGATAGGAGAGCGCAACCGAATTTGTCTCCACAACTCAGAGTTCTGGCCGGTGAGGGAAGTCCAATTACCGGCACAGGACGATTCTGATGTTCGGAAGAATTGTTTCCAAGTCCACCCTGCGACCCCTGTCCCCAGGTATAAACCTCTCCTGACTGCAGCATCGCGCAAGTATGGCCGAGGCCCCCGTTAATCTGGCGAACACTTTCAAGATCCAGTACCTCTACAGGTGTTGGAGATGAGGCGCTAAAACCATTCCCCAACCTGCCTGAGCCTCCAAAGCCCCAACAGGAAACAGTACCTGCAGCATGGAGAGCACAGCTATGAAATGCTCCGGTGCTCACCTGGCGTAATTTAGTAAGATTCGCAACGGTGACTGGTAGCAGGCGTTTCTGAGAGGTGCCGTCCCCTAGTTGAGAGTTGGAGTTATTTCCCCAGCAATTGGCACTACCATCCCTAAAGACCGCGCATCCAAAGTTAGTTCCAAGCGATACCTGTCGAACTTTTCCATCAGTTTGGACGGGAACGGGAAAGGAGCGATCATTTTCATCACCATTGCCCAGCATTCCGCTACTTCCCTCCCCCCAACAGCCAAGTTCTCCCTCAGGACCGACTACACATGTAGCCTGGGAGGCTGTGATCTGTACCGGCGATCTTTGTACCGGGGAGTCCTCTGAAATATAGATTCTGATAAGATCTGAACTCTGAAATTCTCCATCACTGAGATCCAACTGCACCTCGTAGGTTCCAGCAAAATCTGTCTGAAGAACGCCTTTACTTGAGATCGTCGCCACACTTTGGTTAGGGGAGGTGAGCAGAGTCCATTTCGGTGAAAGAGTATCACCATTGGGATCGCGGCTTCTAGAGAGGTTAAGGGGGATATCTCCCCTGGTACTTTGAATGTCGGGTCCCAGGTCAGCGATAGGCGGGAGGTTACCGGTCTCTTTGAAAGCGGGATGGAAATGGGGGGTTGATCGATTCTCAAGGCTTCCTATTCCAAGTTGACCGGCACTACTCTTTCCCCAGCAGGCTAATCTCCCATCTGTGAGCGAGGCGCAAGTATGTTCATTTCCTGCAAAGGCTCGATGGACAGATGTAAGATCTTGAACTCTGGAGGGAAATCCTCGTGTTTGAAGTCCATCACCTAGCTGCCCATTGCTGTTCAGTCCCCAGCAGCTTAGCTGTGAATTGAGTAAGACAGCACAGCTATGGTTAGACCCAAGGGCAATGCTCTTAGCCTGCTCAACACCCACAGTTGGTTCAGGATTCAGCTGACTGGTGTCCTGGGTTCCAAGCTGAAAATCAGTGTTGAGACCCCAGCAGTAAACAGTTCCCTGCTCGGTTCTTGCGCAGTTGTGAGCAGAGCCGCTATCGAGTTCTACCACGCTCTCCGGAAGGCCTACCGGAGCAGGTTTGAAATGGTGAGAAGAACTACCATTTCCGAGTCTGAAATTGTTCCCCCTGCCCCAGCAATGAACCTGGCCCAGGCGATCAAGTGCACAGCTATGCTCATTACCGACACTGATTTGAAACAGGTTTTCCAAACCTACCACTTTCACCGGGGAAGTTGAGGTTTCTGCACTTCCGTTACCCAGTATTCCGTTCCCACCCCAACCCCAACAGAATGCGTTTCCGGATTCCCTGAGGGCACAGGTATGATAGCTGCCTACTCGTACATCCAGGGCATCATCGATGTCTAAGACCGTGACGGGCTGGTCCCTGGTTGTGAGGGTTCCGTCACCCAGTTGCCCATAGGCATTGGAACCCCAACACCTGATTAGTTTGCCCTGGGTCACAGCACAGGCATGAGAGGGGCCGGCGGAGACATCGCGAAAGCTCTCTGTGGGTGATACTGGGACGGGTACATCGCTTGCTGTTCCTTCAGTCCAGCCTACAGCACCACCACCTGCGCTCCAGCAATAAAGAGCCCCGTTAGATTGAATGAAGCAGGTGTTTTCATGAGACGAGGCCGAGAGAAATCCAGTATCATTCCCCCTTGTGTCAGAGACAGAAATATGAACCTCATCGGTGCCTTTCAGTGAACCATCGGAAACTTCCAGCAATACCTTGTAATCTCCAGGGGCATCGGCGGTGAGCTTTGCAGTCATACTCGATGTTTGAAAGACTGGAGAGCTTCCCGCAGGATTCTCAGCGAGTGACCAGTGAAATTGGCGGGAGTCACCATTAAGATCATAGCTGCGGCTCCCGTCAAACTCAAAAACATCCCCGATAACACCACTGCGGTCAGGCCCTGCGAGAGCCACTGGAGCACTGGAAACGTTGCGAGCGAAGCCCGGCATGGTAACCGGATCGGATCGATTTTCTCCTGCCAGGGGTCCTATTTGAGTGAGCTTCCCGAAGCACGATATCCTGCCTGATTGAAGAAGTGAGCAGGTATGCTCATCTCCCGCTGCCACACGGCTTACCGGCTCTTTCAAGGGAACTTTTTGTGGAAGAGACTGTCCTTGGAAGTTGCCTGTACCTAGCTGACCGCTTAAATTATTACCAATACAGTAGAGTTCTTGCTCAGTATTGATCGCGCATAGATGTGCTTTTCCAGCACTAATCTGAGTGACCTGCGAAAAGCCTGAGATCATAACCGCTTCATAAGCGTTGGAAATGCCGCCTGCTCCAGAAAATCCTCCGGGAAGAAACCCCCAGCAAAGAACCTTTCCTGATTCGGTTACTACACAGCTGTAACTTTCCTGGGCATCGATGAAAACAGGTCTGTTTTCACCCAGGTACACCGGGCCGGGAAGAACGCGGTCTATGGATGAACCATAACCGATTTGCCCGGAGTTTCCTTCTCCCCAGCAAAGTACTCGAGAGTCCTGAGTCAAGGCACATGCGTGGTCTCGTCCGGCGGCGATTTGAATAACATTCTCCAGAGCCTGAACTTGCACGGGTTGTGTGGTGGCAAGTTTGCTGCCTACCCCAAGTTGTCCGGCATACCCGTAACCCCAGCAAGACACGAGTCCATCCTGGGAGAGAGCACAGGAAAACAAGTTTCCCATTTCTACCTGGGAGATATTATTTAGGGGGAGAGTGAGCGGAGTGGTGCTGGAAATCGCATCGGAGGAGATCCCCAGTGCACCCTCTGAGTTAGATCCCCAACAGGAAACCAAACCACCCTGGTGCAGGGCACAAGTTCGCAATTCTCCTACCGACACCTGAACTGCGTCTGTAAAACCTTGAACGGTCCTTGGGTAGTCTGCTGGATCGAGTACGTCATTTCCGAGACTTCCAGAATTGGGACCCCAGCAGCGAATTTCACCATTTTCCAAGGCGGCACAGGTATTTTTATAGGCGGAGATGTCTTTTACCCTGTCTCTGCGCTCACCCAAATCCAAAATCTCAACGATGACCTTTTCGCGATCATAGTTTTCTCCGTCGGTTACCTGGAAAAGAAGCTCGAATGTACCGGTGGTTTGTGTTTGGAGTCTTGCGAGGTATCCATCGGTGGAGAGGAGTGTAGCATCGGCCCCGGAGGGAGAACTAAGGATCCTCCAGCTTCCGGTTAAATTCTGACTATCTGGATCTGTAGCGCTAGCAAATAACCTGGTATCTCCTGGTGCAGAGCGAACGAAGGGAGCCACTTTTGCTTTGGGTGCAGAGACGCCTTCAGCCCCAAACCAGGGTAGGGTAACGGGAAGACTTTGATTTTCAGAGACCTCCAATCCCAGTCTGCCTGAGTCGTAGTGACCCCAACAAGCCACAGATCCGTTGTTTTGGACAGAACAGGTATGGTAGTTTCCAGCGGCCACAAGGCTGACATTGGATAGATGCTCAACCTTCCTGGGAACGTAGGAGCTAAGGATTCCAGGAATTCCTAGTTGGCCGCGATCGCTGGAACCCCAACAATAAAGATCTCCACCAGTCAGTACAGCACAGGCATGCTGAGAGCCAGGGGACATTTGTTCCACTAAGCCAGGTAAGCTGACCTTATCTCCGAGGGGAAGAATTTGATCGTGCCCCTGGCCTAGTTGGCCGATTCCATTGCGTCCCAGGCAGCCCATCTCTCCCTCAAAGGTGATAGCGCAGCCAAAAGAGTCACCGGCTTTCAAAGAGCGAAGTCGAGGACTATCGGGAACTGCAAGGGTGGGAAGAATTCTCCTGTCCGTGAGTCCATTTCCTAGTTGGCCGGAGGCCCCTTCCCCCCAGCACCAGAAGAATCCATATCGTCCCAGGGCACATGCATGGTAATCCCCGGTGGTTACCGAGACCATATCCTCTAAAAACAACTTGGATGGCGCAGCACGAGGCTGGAAATCTCCCAGTCCAAGTTGTCCGCTGCTCCCTGTTCCCCAGCAGTGGGTAGAACCATCGGATTGAACCGCACAGGTAAAGAAGTTTCCAGCGCTGATCGATTGCGCGGGTCCCAGTCCGGTAACGGTTGTAGGTAAGAGACGGCGCACTGAGGTTCCGTCTCCTAGCTGTCCTGAGGAATTGTCTCCCCAGCAGTACGCGACACCGTCAAAATCAAGGGCACAGGTATGGTAGAAGCTGGTAGAAACCTGCTTGACTGGTCCGGGTAGAGGGACTCTTCTGGGTTCATGGGAAGAGACTCGATTTCCAGTTCCCAGTTGACCGTCTGAATTAGGACCCCAGCACCATAGCTCTCGTCGATCCGAGATCGCACAAGTGTGACCCCCGGCGGAGAGGTCCACGATACGTGTCCCGCCAGTACTTGCCGCAACTGCCTCGATTTCAAGTATATCCGCAGGACTGACTAGCTGAGTAATTGTATCTTTTACCCTCAGGGAAAGCTGGTATGTACCCTGAAGATCGGGGACAATTTCAGGATTTATGGAATTTTCATCCACGAGAACGGATCTGCTTCCTTTAGGCTTTGAGGCTAGTGTCCAACTAAAAGAGATGGGATTTTGAGCTGGATTATTGGAATTTGATGCATTGAGGATGACAAGACTGTGTACCTGTACGGACTGGTCCGTACCCGCGTTGGCATTAATCTGGGTGAGATCAACAAAGAGATCGACAATCTGGCTTAGCACTGGCTCTGTAACCTCACCGTTTGAATTTTGAGAGTAGACGGCAAAGAATTCCGCTGACCCTGGCAGGTCTGTTCCGGCAGGTACCTGGTACACAAGAGTCTGACCTGTTTTGAGGAGGATTGCCAGGGGATCTGAGCCGAGTTTGTTCCCGGCAGAATCAGCAAAATAAAGAGAATAGGAATCGAGCGAACTCTCATTGTTGGCGGGCTCGATTATTACAGTTCCCTCTAGCTCTCCTGAGTTGATATCCACATCTGTGAAGGTGACGCCAGTCGCGTTTGCGAGAGGAAGAAATCGATCTTCAAGAGGAGTGGAGATCCCCTCAGAGGCCTCCCCTGCTGCGTTCGCAGCGAAAATCAGCAGGTGTGTGGTACCTCCTGGCAGGGTCGTCCCGGGAGGAAAATCATAGGTGATTGAAGAACCTATAGGAGTGAGGGTTGTTATCAGGCCGTTTTGGATTCGTATCGTGGGACTGAGTCCGTAACCAAGCACGAATGAATCGATATTGCTGAGGTCTGCTGGAAGGGTAACGGTAACCCTTCCAGAGATCTTTTGGGGATCTAAATCTTTGTCGGTAAAAGAGAGTGAAGTGGCAATTTGAGTTGGTGCGGAGAGTACCTTGTACTCCACGGTCTGTGAATCACTTCTCGCTCCCGCTTCGTTTTGTGCATATAAGCTAAGCGTTGTTGTCTGGCTAAAAAACAAGCTGAAGGGGGCAGATGCAGTAGTGCTGGAATCATTGGGTTCACTTCCATCAAGAGTATAGAAGATGGTGCTACCCGGGGTTTGAGTTTCGATGTTTACATGCACTCCATTGAGAAATACTCCATTGACCGGGTCCTGATTTGTACTGAGCACTGGCAACGACTGGGCCACTTGCTCAAAGGTGAAAATATAAATCCCCCCTTTTTGACTGCCGTCAGTGGAGAAAGCTTGAATAGAGGTTGTCCTTGTGAGTGTGAAACTTACTTTTTCTGAACTGGAGAAGGCACCAGAGCCGGCATCCTTGGGATTGGTTCCATCCAGGGTATAAACGACTGTCCCTCCAATTGCCTCCAGCTGGACTTCCTGGGATTGTTCAAAGGTTCCAGGAAAGGGAGAGATCGAGAGAACCGGCAGGGGCAGGTCTACAGGCTGCGGCTGAATCTGAATGAGTGATCCACCTGAGGAAGGATTAATGTTTATTACCAGCTCTCCGCGACGGACAACATCTCCAAAGCCATCGAGGAAATCTACCTGAAACTTGCGGTCCGGACCGAATGGAACATATATAATTCCTGAAGATGGAAAGCCCTGGTACATCAGTTCAATGGGAGACATATTAGGTCCCGTCACCAGGACTCTAATTTCTTGAACCTGTTCAGAATCTAAAAAGCTCTCCAATGAGGAGCCTGAGATAGACAGAGCCCTCCCAAGACTGTGAAAGACCTGCCCAAACCCTGAAACCCTGGACCGGGGGAGATCCACAGTTAAAGATACCTCTGATCGTGGTCCTGTCGGAGAATTGGCGCTGAGAGTAAAAGTTCTTCTGCTAGTTCTTGAGGCGGGAATTTGAAGGATCTTATCGAATCGGGAATTTCTTTGAATTCTATCTATGCTAAGCAATACCCGGGACTTTTGGAGAAGAGAGGGCTCGAGATTTATTGTTTCGCTAAATCTAAGATCTTGAATTTCTCCACCGGGCTGGTATGCCTGGATTCTCAAAGAGAGCTTTTTTCCAGGATCTGTGAGTCGAAAATGGTTTTCTGAGATGAATTGAGGCAGTAATCTGTTGCCATCTCTTTTGCGAAGAGGCCTGAGTGTCAAACGCGGCTTTTTTCCTTTTTTGTGGTAAATGGCCCCGCCCTCGAGATAAAGAGGTTCAGCGGTAACTCCCGGAGGCCGGATGGTCAGTCCTGCCACTGCAGTTTTAACAAGCAGCGGCTGCCCCGGTGAGATGGTCTCAAGGCTCTGGTGAGTGGTGTCATTTCCACCAGGTTTGTAAACCCTCCAGGAGTGGGTAGCCTGGTCAAAACCCCACACCGAGAGGATATGAGATGGGTCTGATGTGCTCAGTGCAGCGGAACCAAAGATTTCCTCAGCACCTATGGATTTCCCCAAATGGAAATTAACAAGGACGTGACCGGGGGAATGTACATAGATTGAGGAAGCGTCTGCCAGGGGTAGTGAAAGTGTATCGAGGGGCGATGATTCTTCGTCAAAGACCACCCAGTAACCCCTCCCCTTAAGCAACTGAGTGAGGGGGGTAAAGCGCCGAGGGAGTCTTTGACTTCCTTTAATCCAGGCCTTCCATTTTGAGGAGTCCAGGCCAAAAATTGCCACTACATCCTTCTCAAGCCCCAGAGTTTCTAGCTGTTTCTCGATCTCCAGATTTTGAGTTGTATAAAGACCTGTGAGAAGAAATTCCTTGGATTGGGTTGTAACTGCATGGATGGAGCCAATGACAAGTAGGCTAATGATAGCCGTAATGTGGCGTATTTGACCCATGTTCCCCATCAGCTTGTGCGGGATAACTGCCTTTATCAGGCGTATCCGGGGTGAATTGGGAATTCGCTTTTAAAGGGCTTTTGCTCCCAAAAAGGGTCGATCTCCCAATTGTTATGATCCCAACAGTCATTCTAAGCCCAATAGAAAGACACGACAACCTGGAAGAAGAATGGCCCCGCTCTATTATTGTGGGAGTCATACAAATATCCATTCAAATTGGTCACAAGATATGTCTTACACCAATTTTAGATTGTTCTTACTAGAATTCATTTCACTTTGATAGATATCTCTCTTAAATCCTAGATATTCTTAAGGGATGTGTGATCCGGGATTCGAAAAAGCGGAAGCAAGCAAATATCTGGATGAAATCAAGGCTGTTCTTGATGAATGGAGAAGTACGGCCCTACCTTTGAGTGAAGTCTATGAGTCACGAAGTTCCTACTGCTTCCCGGAAATTCCAGTATCTCCGGTAGTCCAATGGCTGCATAAGAACACTCTACTGAGTGAAGCTATCGCTAGCAGGTACTTTAGCTGGTTAAGAGATTTTCAGAATTCGCCATCTAAATGGGCACTGTCAAGCGCTGCAGCATCAAAAATGGCGGACGGTCTTATCAAGTCTTTGAATAAGAAGAGTTATCCAATTGCCAACGCGCTGATATCAAATTACAAGAATAAGATTTTTGAGTTTCATGTAGAAAAAAAAGGAATTCTATCCGATGAGGCCGTATTTCTAATCACTCAATACTTAATTACTCTTATTGAAGAAGAAGTGGTGAGCCTGGTAGATATCAGAGAACTTTTGCATGCTTTTCTTTCAGCCGAGTTGGATGCAGTCAAAGGGCTTCGCTTTCTCCAGGAAGTACTTGTAATCGCGGAATCTTACTTCACCTATAATGAGGACCTGAAACCACAGGAATACCAGTTGTTAGGATTTCATAAGCATCCCGAATCCCGCCTGGTTATCCTGCTCATGAAATACATGATCCTGGTGGATGCGGAGCAATCTCCCGAGGAACTGGTTCCGCTGCACCAGTATTTGCAAGCTCACTACTTCATTCCCTTTGAAATGTCTCGCTGGCTTTACATTTCAGCCCCTTCGAAAATGGATCTTAAGAGTGTTCTTGAGGATGCCAACCTCCTTTTCAAGGAGGAATTCATGGAAAATATAGCAAAGGTTCTTGAAGAGATTTCCCTTGCAGATTCCAAGCTGCACCCAAAGGAACTAGAGACTTTGAGGATGATCGGAAGACTTAGAAAATCCTGAAGTTCTAGAATTTACTTTACTGTACCAGGGGCAGGTAGAAAGTCTTTTTCTTCTTAAGCGAATTTAATTTGGCTCCATGTGGATTATGAGGTAGCTCCTTTGGAGATTCTTCTGGAGGTTCCACGAGCATTTCCCTCATCTTCTTTTGGTATTGCAGGATGTTGTGGTACTTAATCCAATCGCCTAATCCGCCTTCGGGATTCTCGCCTGGAGTTTCCGATTCTCCCGGCTTTTCAGTCTCCCCTGGGGTTTCAGTCTCCCCTGGGGTTTCAGTCTCCCCTGGGGCTTCAGTCTCTTCCATAGGAACAAAAAACCTGGAGTGAGGATTATGTGGACTGGCTCCCTCAGCCTTCAATAAGGTTATGAGGAATTTCCAGGCGGCTGAATCAAAGAGTGAACGCATGGTTTTTGGAGCTAACTTGGGACGAAGCTGGTCCCAGATTTCTGCTGCTCTTGGGGTAGTCATAATGGGAATCTTATCCTTTTTCTGAACCCAGCTATCCCAGAGTTCAATAGCTTCGGGCGGATCTTCTACATCATCCATCCATCCACCGCCATCATTGACCAGTAAGAACCATCTACCAAAATGTCTATAGCCCAGGAACTTGGGAGGCAGGTGTGTTACGAGATCGCGTTTCATGGTGACACGCTTATAGGGTATATGGGCATAGGGTGTAGTACCTGCCTTACCTGTCACCCGGGGCTGTCCGGTACTGATGATCTCTACATCCGGGTGTCCAAACTCATCGAGGTACATACCGAGAATGACAGCTACGGCACCTCCCAGCGAATGACCAAGAACCTCAGTGGAATACTCAGGCTCAAGATGAAACACAACCTGCCAGAAGATTTCCCTGGTAGCCATATAGAAACCTTTGTGCAGTTTGATATCAAGCCAGAAATCTTTTGCTTTCCAGAAAGTGAAATTGACGATCCAATTCTTCAGGTTGTCACTTTCTCGTATCACGATGTATTGTTTGTTTTTCTGATGATCTTTCGCCAGATAGAATTTAATTTGGGATTCCGCTGTAGTGCGAATTACGGCGTCTGGAAACCTATCTCGGATTGCGTCATCTCCCTTACGAAACATGAGCATTAAATCTACGTACTCAAGGAAACCCTTTAATTCTTTCTTCTCTGCTTCATCGAAGGAGTTTTTATCTTTTAGTTCCTTCTCAACTTCCTCTTGAACCTCTTTTAGATCTTTGAATTCAGGCCTATTTGAAAAGAGTGCCGGGAATGAGACAAAGGAATAAAGCATGAAAAAGATCAAGAATTTGAACTTTCCATACATCGCAGGTTTACTAATTTTCATAGTCTTCTTCCTTACTTTACGGATGCGTCGTTTGAGTTCTGAGTTTTCTACGATAATTCGCGATAGCGGCAAAGGGCATATAGTAGGGTGAATATTCATAGGTGTACAGGATCGGCCCCATTCCGACTCCTACATAAGTATTTTCATTCCAGCCACCGTCTTCTCGCTGGTTCTTAATCAGGTAGTCAATGCCCCGCTGAACCGTTTCATCCTCTGGACCGAGGTAGGATATAATCCTTTCAAAGCCCATCCTGTTTGTGTTGGTGTAGAGGGGCCTACACCTGCCAGACCTGGGTCCCAATAGGACTCTATGCTCTCACCGAATCCGCCGTCCTCGTTTTGAACCGACTTCAGCCAGGTGAGAGCTCTTACTACCATGGGATCGTCAGCCGGGAGCTTGATCGATCCTAGTCCTTGTAAGACTCCATGGGTTCCATAAATGTAATTGATACCCCAGCGTCCCCAGAATCCCCCAAAATCCATTTGCTCTTTTCGCAAATAGGAAACGGCTTTTCGAACAGGTGGATGATCCTGCAGATATCCAAGGCTTCCGTAAGCTTCCAGGACATGGCCTGTCAGGTCGGCAGTACCGAAGTCATGGGCTATGGCATCCTTGAAAAAACCTTTGTTGGAAACAACATAGGGGCCGTTTCTTTTGGTGGCCTGGTTTTTATCCCATGCAGCCCAGCTTCCATCTTTGTTTTGCATAAAACTGAGCCATTGAACTCCCCGCAGAACTGCTTCTTCCGCTCGCTGGGAATCCGTAGAGGATTTGTTTTTCATGATGGCTGTAATGGCAACGGCCGTATCGTCATTATCAGGATAGAGGTCATTATCGAGCTCAAATGCCCATCCCCCAGGTAGTGGGAGTTGAGTCTTACCCTTAGCCCACTCGCCGTAGACATCAACGATCTGTCGATCAAGAAGGAACTTTCTGGCCCGCGATATGATTGGATGGTCGGGGCTTAGCCCTGCCTCTGCCAGGGACGAGAGAGTAAATGAAGTATCCCAGATGGGACCGCGGTAGGGATCCTGTATCCAAAACTCCCCGTCCGGAACCTGAAGACCTTCGATAAACGCCATTCCCCTGGTAATGGGTTCGCTGTTTGTGGCGTAGCCAAGATCCTTAAGAGCCATGAGTCCATAGACTGTATGCGAGACAGTTCCCCAGAAATTTCCGTCTTTACCTTGTTGCTTGGACAGGTAATCCTCCACAATTTTCAGCGTCTTCTTATCCAGACCTGAAAAGGCTTTACTTACCAGGTCCTTAATTGATTTCCACAAACCGCTTGTTTTTTCACTTTCTCTGCGGTTTTTACTGATTACAACGCTAAGGGTGTAGGCGGCAAAGCGCATCCAAGAGGAGAGATGTTTTTCTGTCCACTTACGCACAAAGGAAAGAGCGAGTATCTCCCTGGGTACCGGGGGCATATAGTTCCAGGAAAGCCGATTGTTAACACAATACCAGAATTTGGTTAGCGTCCTTAATTTCTTAAGACTTCCGTGAGATTCAAGATATTGGTGTGAACTCCGAATCCAAGGAGAGTCTGCTTTAATCCCATGAACCTCAAGGGCCAGGGATATGTGAGCAGTAGCGTCAAATCTTCCGCGTGTGGTCCCGGGGGAAAGGTCCCAGCTTCCGTCACTGTTTTGCCTGGACTTTAGATAGGCAATTGCACCTCGAATTCTTTGGGTGTTTTTCCAGTCCAGGTAATGACAAAGAAGAAGATAATCTGCTGTTTCGGTCAGAGAGCCCAGGGAGCGGCCATCCCAATATCCTCTTTCTTGAGCGAGTTGAAGCAGGAAATCTCTTGATTTAACAAAGCTGGAGTTAAGTTCATCCTCTGCAATGAGGCCAGTGCCAGGGGCACTGGGGGCCAGAATTCTCGATTCATAAACTCGTGTAAACTTCTTCTGTCTCTGCCTTGCGGTGAGGTTTTTAAGGAGTAAGGCACGCAGCTGGGGATTCGTAGTGGATTTATAGCGCTCAAGCAGATCTCTTGATCCGCTATCGGCTAAAAGGGAAATAGAAAGGGTAAACCAGAGTAGAAGAACTCGAAAAAAAATAGAATACATAGGTTGAGATTCACTACGAATAAATTGGCAAAAGGTTGCTCCCGAAGGGGCATGTAATCCCTATCCATAAAACAATGCATGGGAAGGTGCTGCACATGCCAAGTTTCTCCTGTGGTCAAGGGCATTTCTAATGCTAGTAGTTAAGGGCGAAATTCCTGATCTGATGCTTCCTTTGATTGGGTTCCATAAAATCAGGGAACAGGATCGAATTTACCGCAGATATGGCTGTTTAGTGGATGTTTGAGGTGGGTTAGTCATCCCTTCTTGCAAGGTACCGGACTTCCAGTGAGCCCTGGTCTCGAACGTCTTCCCGGTACAAAGACCTACATACCTCAGCAGTTTCTATCGAACAATTCACGTGAATAGCGAGTGCGATTTTTTCTTTCTGAACCGAGATGAAAA